>JAZKZW010000024.1:0-7404 GCA_045612865.1 Eubacteriales bacterium | reverse complement strand
AGGTAGATTGCTCACGCGTTACTCACCCGTCCGCCACTAAGTATATTTCTATACTCCGTTCGACTTGAATGTGTTATGCACGCCGCCAGCGTTCATCCTGAGCCAGGATCAAACTCTCTAAAAAATTCTATCTCAAATCCCCAGGCGTTTGCCCAAGAACTTAAAACCTTTTTCAGAGCTATTTATCTTAGCTTCTTTTTACTTTTTGAGTTTCTCAATGTGTTTCATTAACGAGAATTGCACATTTAGTGCTTAATTCAAATTTCTTTTGTTGTTCAATTTTCAATGATCAATTTGTTAGCTTTCAGTTTTCCCTAAGCTTAACTTTTGATATTATACTCCAAAAAATTAGATTTGTCAATAGTTTTTTTGAAAAAAGTTTATATTTTTTTTACTTTTTCAAAAAACACCAAAAAGAGATAAAAAAACATATCAAAAATCGTTATTTTCCATTTATTGCATCTAATAAAGATTAGAAATCGTGATACAATAATAACAGAGTCAAAGGAAAAGAGTCCGACAAGGACAAAGTTCCTTTCGGGCTCGATAATATAGATTTGGTAAAAAAATAGGAGATTTATTCTTATGTCTAGAAACAAGGTAACAGTTCCTGAAGCTAAGGCTGCTCTTGATAAGTTCAAGATGGAAGCTGCTAACGAAGTTGGCGTTAACCTCAAGCAGGGTTATAACGGCGACCTTACTTCTCGCCAGGCAGGTAGCGTTGGTGGGCAGATGGTAAAAAAGATGGTAGAATCTTACGAAAATTCCATCAAGAATAACGGTTAATCCATCACTCTATCCTTTCCGAAAAACACAGGGAGGTCGCCATTGGCGACCTCTTATTTTAATGTTAAAGATAATAGCAAAGATAACAATACCGATACTATTATACTAACAAGATTGACGACATTGTTGTTAACCCAGCTGAATCCAGAATGTTTTTGACAAATATTATCACAGTGCACACTATCTTCTACAACTGCGCCGCATTTTCTACATATATATTTAATTTGTGCGCGCGAGCCTAAAAAACTATCAAATACCGATCCTAAAAATCCACAAGACGCTATAATAATTGCGTCAAATATATATATTCCTTCAAAAAGGAGCGATAATGATGCGATCGATAATGCTGCCAAAAGAGATGCTGTTGTTCCAATGATTGACATTCCGCCACTAAGTCCGTTTTCAACTTTTTTCATACGGAAAGGATCATAGGTGTTTTTAGCTAACGCTCCTATCCCGGATCCTACAGTATCAGCAAAAGCTTCGGCAAACGATGTAGCATACAATAAAAAGAATACTTTATTGGGGAATACTATATAAATAAGAGCAGAAACTCCTCCAACAAAACCATTAGCCAAAACTTGTATAGAATTCCTCTGTTCAGATGGAGAACGTTTTTTATGTTTTTTTACTTTGTCCGACATTAAGCTTCCAACAAAAAACATCAGTAATATAACAAACCCGATGTTTCCAAATGCTATAGAAACTATGATATCTAAAACAACGGCTAATACTATTCCCCACTTTGTAAGTGCTTTCTTTTTCAAAACAAATGCTATCAAAACAATTGTTGAAAGTATGGGAACAATATAATTCATAGTAAGCGATGTATTATATGCTAAAAAATATGAAAGAGCGGATACACCAACCGTAATGGTGAGGTTATCTATACCGTTAACTGCAAATAATTCAAGCTCGGTAGCAAAAATAGCAACTAATAAAGCACAGTAGATTGGAAAATCCAATTTGTACACATGAGATATACCAATTGCAGAAATGAAAGAAAAAGCAAAGCAAGCCACACTGCCAAACAATGTTTTTTCACCAAAGATCTTTTTATTATACTTTTTTATTCTTCCAAATATTCCGGCAAATCCGTCTCCCAAAGATGTAGAAAAGACACCTATACCAAATGGCAAAATCATTTTAGGAATCAATAACGTTACAATCCCCATTAAGCTCATTGCTATGCAATACCAGATTACTCCGGATGAATTGTCACCTTTTGATTGTAATTGTGGAAATATATTTGTTCTGTCTGAAATAAACAGAGCTATCAAAAACACTAAACAAACAATAAGAAAATGAAAACTTGTGCCGAAATAATTATATAATATAACCCATTCAAACCCCACGAGGATGTGTGTAATTTTTCGAGTATATTCGGCTTTTATTCCTAGCTTGAATAGTATGCCTGATAAGCCAATACAGACTAATCCAAAAATTATACTAAACAAATAACCTTTTAATATCATAATCAATAACTCCAATAAATACTGATTATATTTTACAATTAACTTACGAAAAAGTCAAGGAGAAAAACAGAGGGCGGTAGCTATATGCCAAACCGCCCATATCCTATATTAAATGTCTTCGGACTCCTGCTTGTTTCTGTAATCCTCATCTTCGGAATCGAGATTTGCGTTTTCTTTGCCAGGAATAACAATTCCTCTTGTCATTGCACGAAGATTTTCTTCCTGCTTTTTGTTTGCAATCTCCTGCTTTGCATCTTTAGCAACCTTAATGTCAGCATTTATTTCTTCTGAAACAGTGCCATCTGCAAGAGTAAGAAATTTCTCAAAAATATCTGGGTAAACAAAAACTTTTTCTGCTGTTTCGAATTTAACGGTGAAATATTTTCCTGAGGTTGAAACAACGACACCTACACCAAAGGCTTTGTGCTTAACCTGAAGATTCTCTAATATCATAACGCCCTCCGATTTTTTATTATTCCGCAAAACGTAATACATTATTATATATATTTATATTCCCGTTTTTGGTTATTTTATGAAAACAGGCGTAATTATAGCAGATAATTGTGTCTAAAGTATGAACAAAAAACATTTTTTTGCAACTTTTTAAAAAATATTTTACTTTTGGCTGTTTTATCGCGTTTAGATGCAAAATACCACCCCGTTTTGTGAGGTGGTATTCATCTTTTGGATATTAAATTTCTACCATTGATTCATCCCAGATAGAAGGAGCTTCATAACCAAGGAGATTTACTGTGGTAGCAGCAACAGAAGAAAGTCCAAAATCTTCTCTGCCCTCTTTTACCTTATATTCATTTGCAGTAAAGTTATCGTAAATGATAAATGGAACGGGATTAAGGGTATGGCTGGTTTTTGCCTTAAATGAGCCGTCTTTTCCAGCCTTTGGAGCCTTTGTCTTTTTATCAAGCTCATACATTTCATCGGCATTACCATGGTCAGCAGTAATAAGAGCTACACCATGAAGCTCATCAACAACTTTAAGAATTCTTGCGAGCTGAAGATCGAGAGCCTCCATAGAGCACTCGGTTGCAAGGAAGGAGCCGGTGTGGCCTACCATATCACCATTTGGGAAATTAACACGGAGATATTTATATTTTCCGCTCTTAAGACAAGCGATAAGCTCATCAGTGATCTCTGCACACTTCATCCATGGGCGCTGCTCGAAAGGAACTACATCTGATGGTATTTCAATGTAGGTTTCGAGTTCTTCAGAGAACTTGCCTGACTTATTACCATTCCAGAAATAAGTAACATGACCGTACTTTTGTGTTTCAGAAATTGCAAGCTGATTTACACCTGCAGAAACAAGGTATTCTGTCATTGTATTGGTAATTTCGGGTGGGCTTACAAGATATCTTGATGGAATGTGAAGGTCACCATCATACTCAAGCATACCTGCATAAAGAACATTTGGGACTCTCTTTCTATCAAACTTATCAAAACCTTCACCGGATTCAAATGCCTTGGAAATTTCAATAGAACGGTCACCACGGAAATTATAGAAAATTACGCTATCTCCGTCTTCGATGGTACCAACAGGCTTGCCATCTTTTGCGATAACAAAGGGAGGAAGATCCTGGTCTATAACCTTGGTTTCGTTACGGTATGTTGTAATAGCCTCTTCTGCAGATGCAAAATATCTACCCTCGCCTAATACATGTGTAAACCATCCACGCTCTACCATAGACCAGTTTGCTTCATATCTATCCATTGTAATCTGCATACGACCACCACCGGAAGCAATGGCGATATCAAATTCAGGAGAGCGAAGATTTGAGATATACTGCTCGAATGGGCAAACATAATCAAGGGCGCTTGTTTCACCAACGTCACGACCGTCAAGGAGAATATGGATTCTAACACGACCTACGCCTGTATTCTTTGCTTCCTCGATGAGAGCCTTAAGATGATCAATATGTGAATGAACGTTTCCGTCAGAGAAAAGACCTATGAAATGAAGTGTAGAAGAATTATTCTTTACACCGGAAACGAGAGTATTCCATGTTTCGGAAGCGAAGATCTTTCTGCTTTCAATAGACTGAGATACAAGCTTTGCTCCCTGGGCAAATACCTGACCTGAGCCAAGAGCATTGTGACCAACTTCAGAGTTACCCATGTCATCATCGCTTGGAAGTCCTACTGCTGTTCCGTGAGCCTTGATTGCAAGGGTTGGATAGTTTTTCATAAGCATATCAAGCGTTGGTGTGTGTGCTGCTGCAACAGCATTTGCGCCATTATCAGGTGCAAGACCTACACCGTCCATAACTATAGTGAGAAGTGGGCCTTTTACGCCGCTAAATTTAGTTGATTTTATAAGTGATGCCATTTTAATTAGCCTTTCTGCCTGTTATTTTCTTTAGATATCTGCATCTTTGATGTAAAGATGACCATTTTCGGCAATGAATTTCTTTCTCTCTTGAATAGCATCTCCAAGGAGAATGTCAAACATTTTAGCAGTTTCTTCTGCATCTGTTGGTGTTACTGCAACCAAACGACGAGTTTGCGGACACATGGTTGTTCGCCACATCATTTCAGGTTCATTCTCACCAAGACCTTTTGAACGTTGAATTATAAATTTCTTGTTACCTATTTTTTCGAGAATTTCTGATTTTTCTTGCTCGTTATAAGCAAAGTACGTATCCGATCCACATGTTATTTCAAACAATGGAGATTCTGCTATGTATATTTTTCCCTTCTCGATCAACGTTGGGAGAAGTCTGTAAAACATAGTTAAGAGAAGAGTTCTTATCTGGAAACCGTCTTCATCTGCATCAGTACAAATGATTATTTTATTCCACTTTAACTGACTGTAATCAAAAGCAGATAAACTAGATTTCTTTGCAGTCTTAACTTCCACTCCGCAACCGATAACCTTAAGTAAATCAATAATAATATCGCTTGCAAATATTTTTTCGTAACTACTCTTTAAGCAGTTAAGTGTTTTACCTCTAACCGGAATAATAGCTTGGAACTCTGCATTTCTACCCAACTTACAGCTTGACATAGCAGAATCACCCTCTACTATATAAACTTCGCGAATGTCAGGATCTTTTGATCTACATGGAACAAACTTTTCCACGCGATTAGATATATCCATGCTTCCGGTAAGCTTTGTTTTGATTTCGATCTTAGTTTTTTCAGCAGTTTCTCTTGCGCGCTTGTTTATAAGAACTTGGTTTACAATTGTTGTTGCCTGAGATTGATTTTCTGTAAGGTAGATCTCAAGCTGCTCTTTCATAAACTCTGTCAGAGATTTTTGAATGAAAGCGTTAGTTATTGCCTTTTTTGTTTGGTTCTCATACGATGTCTGGGTTGAGGCAGAATTCACAATAACACACAGATTGTCCGATATATCCTGGAAAGATATTTTGCTCTCCCCCTTATGATATTTGTTCTGCGCTTTAGCATATTTATCAATTGCTGCGGCAAAAGCTGCTTTAACTGCCTTATCCGGTGCTCCGCCATATTCAAGGAATGATGAGTTGTGATAATATTCTGCATTGCCTGACTTGGTAAAACAAAATGTTACGTCTGCCTTTAGCTTATATTCAGGCATATCAGCTCTATCCTTACCTTTAGTTTCCATAGACCAAAGAACAGGAGGTGTTAATGTAATGCCATCTGTAATCTCGGCGATATAATCTGCAATACCGTTTTCGTAATAATACTCAGAATGATCAAACTTTCCTTTTTCGTTCTCAACCTCAAGAATAAATCGTATTCCTGCGTTAACGAATGCCTGACGACGAAGTGTTGCGGATAAAAATTCAACAGAAACGTCAATCTCCTTAAACACCTGTAAATCAGGGCGCCATTTTATGATGGTTCCATTCTTCTTGCCACCTTGCGGGATATCAGAAACCTTAAGCTGTCCTTTTGGCTTTCCTGCTTTGAAGTTCATCTCGGAAAGAGTTTTTCCATTGTAAGATGAAACGCTCATATACTCAGAAGAATACTGTGTTGCAGTAGCACCAAGACCATTAAGTCCTAGTGAAAACTCGTAAGCTGCATCATCGTCATTATTATCGTATTTTCCACCTGCATAAAGCTCACAGAAAACAAGCTCCCAGTTCCATCTCTTTTCCTTTTCGTTGTATCCAAGAGGAACGCCTCGACCAAAATCTTCTACCTCAAGAGAAAGGTCACGATACTTTTTGACTATGATTTTAGTGCCATATCCCTCGCGCGCCTCGTCAACCGAGTTTGCAAGAATCTCAAAAAATGAGTGCTGACAGCCCTCGATATCATCGGATCCAAAGATAACAGCGGGTCTAAGTCGAACCCTTTCTTCACCCTTAAGGCTTTTTATGCTTTGATCACCGTATGCTTGCTTCTTAGTCTTACTGATTGCCAACTTTATGACCGTACCTTTCTTAAAAATGAGTATTACTTTGAAATATTATTGTACCACTAAATATGTATTATAACATAGGCTAAATAATTTGTCAAGTATAGGAAAAAGTGTTTTTTGTAAAATATGATTGACTAATAGCCTTAAATGGTGTATAATTTTTATATCAAAGCTATCGGAGTTTTTTCGTGGAAAATATAAAGATTATTTCGAAAAATGAAAAGGAAACAAATATAAAAGACTTTCTTTTGCAACACGGGTTCACCGTAACACTTATCAAAAAGGTCAAATACGGTGGTGTCTTTATCAACGGATCGGTGGTAACAATGCGAGCTACGGTAAGGCATGGAGACGAAGTATTAGTCAATCTTCCAGATGACATAAGCGAAGGCATCCCTGCTATTGAAATGCCGCTAGATATTGTTTACGAAGATGACTGGATGATTGCTATAAACAAGCCAAAAAATATGCCAACTCACCCTTCTAAAGGTAACTCTTTACCCACCTTGGCAAATGGGGTTATGGCATACTTTAACGGAAATCACACTTTCAGATCTATAAATCGTTTAGATCGAGATACATCGGGAATAGTTTTAATTGCAAAAGATGCTTTTTCGGCTGCTGCACTCTCCGGTAGTATGAAAAAAGGAGAATTTCGCAAAAAGTACATTGCTAAAGTGGAAGGAATATTAACCAATAAAAGTGGCATAATAGACGCGCCAATCAAGAGAGAGACCGAAGGAGAAATGAAACGCATAGTTGCTCACGATGGTA
>JAZKZW010000023.1:0-9598 GCA_045612865.1 Eubacteriales bacterium | reverse complement strand
TTCCGCAAGAGCGACGAGGCTATTGCCGACTGGAGCGATGAAAACGTTTCTATGTGCGCAGAAAGACAGCTTGGCATTTTGGAGAACCTTATTCCTACTATAAAAGATGGTGGCAGACTCATTTATTCTACCTGTACATACTCTCTTGACGAGAACGAAATGATCGTGGCTAAAATTCTTGAAAGCTATCCTGAATTTGAACTTGTGGCTGTTAAGGACGAGCTTGTTTCCAAAACGGCAGACGGCATTGATTTTGACGGAAAGCATCCAGAGATGAAGTTGACAAGAAGATTCTATCCACACATATCAGAGGGAGAGGGTCAATTTGTTGCAGTGATAAAAAAGAGAGATAATACTGGCAATAAGTCAACTATACTTTACAAAGATGCAGGTATTTGTCCTACAAAGAGCGAAATTCAAATAGTGGATAAATTTCTGAAAGAGGTTTTTGTTGCTACACCAAAGGGCAGATTTATTAAACAAGGTGATTTTATTTCTCTTGTTGCCCACAACTGTCCAATACCACAAAGATCGGTGTTTATGCCGGGTGTTGTTATCGGCGAGATACAGAAGAATTTACTTAAGCCACATCACCAGCTATTCTCTGCATACGGCAAGGATATGAAAAATCAGCTCCATCTTAATAAGGGCGACCCAAGGGTTGAAAAATACCTGAGAGGCGAGGAAATTGAGTGTGACGATTGCCTTAGTGGCTGGTGTGCCGTTATCTATGAGGGAGCTCCTCTTGGGGGCGGAAAAATCTCTTCCGGCAGGGTGAAAAATCACTACCCTAAAGGACTGAGAAATAATGCGAAATGATTAACTATTAATTTGATAATATCAAAAGGAGAATAAAAAACATGAAAAACAAAATTTTAGCAAACGTAGGCGGTATCGCCATCACAAATAAGGACGTTGACGAATTTCTCGCAGGTCTCGGTCAGAGAGGCGCGGGCTACAACACTCCCGACGGCAGACGTGCAGTTCTCAACCAGCTTGTTGCAAACAAGCTTCTGCTCCTTGAGGCAAGAAAGAATCTTTACGAAACAGAGGCTGACTTCAAGGCACAGTTAGCTAAATTTAAGGAGAGCCTCCTCACAAGCTATGCGATGGAAAAGGCCCTTGCAACCGTTACAGTTTCTGACAGCGACGTTGAAGAATTCTACAATAACAATACAGATAGATTTATGGGCGAGGAAACCGTTTCTGCAAGCCACATTCTTGTTGCAACCGAGGAAGAAGCAAGAGAGATTTACGGCAGAATCGCAAGCGGTGAATCCAGCTTTGAAGAAGAAGCACTTGCACACTCTACCTGCCCCTCAAAGGCAAACGGCGGAAACCTTGGCGAATTTGGCAGAGGTCAGATGGTTCCTGAATTTGACGTTGCCGTTTTCGCAATGAAGGTTGGCGAGATTACAAGCGAGCCTGTTAAAACTCAGTTTGGTTATCACCTCATCAAGCTTAACGAAAAGAACGAAGCAAGCGTTACACCTCTTGACGAGATCCGCGATGAGCTTAAAAACGTTCTTCTTGACGAAAAGAAGCAGAAGGCTTACGAGTCCAAGATCAATCAGCTCCAGATTCTCTTCCCTGTTGACTACGTTGACTAATGCGAGAGGATTACACTCTGGAAAAAAAGCGTTTTTTGGAGCTTGGGCGCAAGTCATATAATTCCGGCATTTACACTTTCACCGATTTCCTCGGTGTTTCGGAGCAGAGCGCTTTTCACGAGATCGAGCGTGAGCTTACAGGTATTCCATACACAGCTTTTGGCGGTGTTGCTGGTGCGGAGAGAGTTATAATTCGCTTTGGCTCGGAGGATATTTGTGGCTACGAGATGCCCCACCCAATAAGCATAATTCTTTGCCGTCCGACCTCGGAAAAGTTTGCAGAAAAGCTGGGACACAGAGATTTTCTTGGCGCTATACTTAACCTTGGTATAGATCGTTCTGTTCTTGGTGACATTGTAATCACAGAAAAGGGCGCATACATATTCATAAAAGAAAATATGGCTGAATTCGTTGCTGATGGGTTAACAAAGGTCAGGAGAACGGCTGTGAAATGTCAGATTACCGACAAACTGCCCGAGGGCGAGCTTTACAAGACTAAAGAAATCCGTGTTCAGGCAGTTGGCGAGCGCATCGATGCCCTGGTAGCAAAGGTATTTTCTATCTCCCGTGATGATTCGGCAACGCTCTTTTCAAGAGGCTTGGTTTTTATAGGCGGAAGATGCTGCGAGAGCGTTTCACATAAGCTTAAGGAGGGCGATATTGTAAGCGTTCGCGGATATGGAAGATTTATCTATCGCGGAATTGATGGGCATACCAAAAAAGGCAAATTAAACATTTTGATTGAACAGTATATTTAGTCAAAATCATAAAAAGAAAAGTCAGTATCAAGCATTTGGGATTTACCTTTTTTGCCGTACTGACTTCTTTTTTTATATTTTTTCTAAAATGAATTTTTTTAGTTCTAAGGAATTATTGAATACGTGGTCTGCGCCTGACAAAGCAAGCTCTGATTCATCTCTGAATCCCCACAGAACACCAAGGGTATAGGCTGCGCCAAAGGCTTTGCCAAACTTCATATCAACGCCACTATCACCTACGTATATTATCTCGTTTGCACGAACGTTAAGCGCCCTCATCATTAGCTCAGCCGCCTCAACCGATGGCTTAAGTGGAACTCCGACTTGCCCTCCTATTACCACGTCAAAAAGATCGGGGTAAAAATGCTTAACGGCAGAAATGGTTGTTGGATTGGGCTTATTCGATATAACCCCAAGCTTTATGCCCCTGTTTTTCAGCTCTAAAAGAAGCTCATCTATCCCCTCATATTTTTCGGTAAGATAATAAGGATCAGCATCGTAGATTGAGTTATATTCTATCAGGATTTTTTCGGTTAAAGAGGTATCAGATACCCCCTTGGAGCTTACCGATCTTTCGATAAGTTTTCTTGCTCCGTCACCTATGAAGCTTTTGCACTCCGTCATATTTATTGATGAAATACCATGTTTTTGCAATGTTTGGTTTACAAAATGCGTGATTGTTGTGATGGTATTCAATATAGTTCCATCAAGGTCGAAAACTACTGCTTTTATCATTTTGCTAAAAATCCACCTCTGGTTATATCTTATATTTTTTCAAGGCGGGCAAATGTTGCCATAAGCTTTTTGGTTTCGCCGGAGTCAAATTTTACCTCATACAAAACGTCTCCACCCATATCGCGAGAGCTTAAAATACTTCCCTCTCCAAACATAGCGTGACGAACTCGCTGACCTGCACTATACCTTTCAATTCCATATTGCGCCGCTCCGCTTTTACCAACAGAGGGCTTTGGTTTACTTGAATTACCAATATCAACAGGACGGTTAAACTCGCGGAAATAACTGCGCTCTGTTTCCTGATATCTTGGCTGCATAGGTCTTTGGCCGGGTTGCATTCTTGGTGGAGCGGGACGAGGTCTGTCAAACTCAATAAGATGGGGAGGAACCTCCTGCTTTATAAACCTTGAGAGCATATTATAAGTGCTCTTACCATACATAAGTCTGCTTTTAGCATGGGTGATAAAGAGCTTATCCTTTGCTCTGGTTATAGCTACGTATGCAAGGCGGCGCTCTTCGCTCATTTCGCTGGGCTCGCCGATGTTCTGAATTGATGGGAAAATTCCGTCCTCCATACCCGCGAGGAATACTACCGGGAACTCAAGTCCCTTTGCGGAATGGACGGTCATAAGCACTACTGCATCTGCGTTTGCATCATATTTGTCAACGTCGCTGATAAGAGATATTTCCTCAAGGAAGCCTGACATTGTAGGCTCAGTCTCGCTCTCCTCGCATCGTTTTTCATATTCAACTGCGGCAGAGATAAATTCCTCAACGTTCTCTATCTTTGTTTCGCCCTCAAAGCCCTCTGCTACAAGCATATCTCTGTATCCACTTCTGGTGAACAGCTGTTCTATGGCAACAGACGGAAGCTTTGTTTCACGGATTCCCTCAAAGATGTCTGCAAACTCACGGAGCTTATCTAAATTCTTTGCAAGTACAGAATACTCCTCTGCATTTTTAATTACATTATACATCGAAGTTCCCATAAGGGACGCTAATTGTTCTATTGTATCAACCGTTGCCTGACCAATCTTACGCTTTGGCTCATTGATAATTCGCTTTAATCTGAGGTTATCCTCTGCGGAATAAAATACAGAAAGGTAGGCAAAAATATCCTTGATTTCCTTGCGGTCATAGAATCCCATATCACCGAGTACACGGTACGGAACACCACTTTTTGCAAAGGTTGTCTGAAGTGAACGGCCAAGAGCATTTACTCGGTAAAGAATTGCAAAATCGGAGTAATTTCTGCCATCCTCGCGAATGCTTTTGGTTATACGATCAATAATGTATCTACCCTCTGTGTTCTGATCCTCAACCTCGCGAAGAACTATTTTTGCGCCATCGCCCTTGTCACACCAGAGCTTTTTATCATGACGGTCGCCATTGTTACTGATAACCGCATTTGCAGCTGCAAGAATATTTCCTGTTGAACGATAGTTCTGCTCAAGCTTTACAACCGTAGCATCCTCATATGTTTTATCAAAATTGAGAATATTCTCAATAGTTGCGCCACGGAATTTATAGATAGACTGATCATCGTCACCAACAACCATTATGTTTCTATGTCCATCCGAGAGAATCTTTGTCAAAACAAACTGGGCATAGTTGGTATCCTGATACTCATCTACAAGAACGTACTTAAACTTATTTTGGTAATATTCTCTTACATCACGTTCCTCTTGAAGAAGCTCTACAGCCTTCATAATGATATCGTCAAAATCAACCGCATTATATTCGGAAAGGCGCTTCTGATATAGCTTGTATATTTCTCTTATGTCACGGGCTCTCGGATCTCTAGAGTCTTCCATATCGTCAGGATATTTTAGAGTATCCTTTGCCTCACTGATCTTGGAGCAAACAACCTTAGGAGAAAGACGCTTCTCATCAATGTCAAGCTCCTTCATACACATTGTTACAAGGCGCTTTTTATCATCAGTGTCATAGATAGAAAATCCCTCACGAAGACCAACTCTATCACCGAATTTACGAAGGATGCGCATACAAATGGAATGGAATGTTCCTGCCCAGATAGCCTTTGCCATTTCTTCATCGTTGAAGGTTTTTACAAGTCTTTCCTTAATCTCGTTTGCCGCTTTGTTGGTAAAGGTTATGGCAAGAACAGACCAGGGCGGACAGGGCTCAACTATGAATTCCGGAAGTATCTCGGATATCTCATCGGCAGAAAGCTTAAGCGCATTTTCAAATGCTAAAACATCATCCTCACACAATGTATCGGGAACGGATTCGGAGAAATATGCATTGCCGTATTTTATAATATATGATATTCTGTTTACGAGAACGGTGGTCTTTCCACTACCGGCGCCTGCCAATACTAAAAGCGGACCTTTTACAGTGAATACCGCGCGGCATTGCTCCGGATTAAGAAAGCTGCCATACACCTTGTCAAACAAGGCTCTCTTTGCACTAAGATATCGATTTTTCATTGCTTATTGTTTTTCTTTCATTAAATTAATATATGGTAAAAATGTTTTCGTAAAAATTACACTACAAAACCAAAAATCAAAGTTTTTTATATCGCGAAAATCTAAATTCAACCTTTTGGATAATCCCGACTTTTAGTATAAAAAACAGGGAATTTAAATCAAAAACATCTTCATTTTTGAGTTATCCACAATGCAACCTGTGGAAAATGTGGAAAACTTTTATAGTTAAAAACACTGCTTTTAGTCGAAAATTGTTAGCAATAAGGTTGGTTTACATAGGGTTTTCCACAAGACAAATGTTGAAAATGTGGAAAAGCTAGTCCGTGGTGGAAAACTTGTCCAATTTTATCAGAAAAAGCATCAATCTTGTGGATAACTTTTTGCAAATCTCTATTTTACAGTGTTTTCTGCCCTGTTTTTTTGATATTTACAGTTCGTAAATACTGCGATTTTTAACTTCTCTTTGTTTTCTTTGAGTTTTGAGTGCTTCTTTTTCCGCCTTTTGAGTTAACGTTTCTGTCCCCCTCGGTCATACGCGCTGCTTCTCTTTTTATTCTGCCAGCCTCATCACCAAAGATTCTGTCTAGTTTCGTTGTCTTTTTTGTGGCATTTTGCAAAGGGTTGTTTACTTTTTTCTTACTTGGAGCTTTTCCGTAGATCTTACTCTTTTTACCAAAAGTCTCATTCTCTGTTACTCTGCCGCGAGGAGTCTTTTTACTGCTTTTACTGTTTTTTTTCTGTTGAGTCAGATTACTTCCCCTACCCTGTCCAAATGCAGGGCGAACAAGACATTCAGCGCCGTTTCCAATAAGATCCTCTCGACCTGCAAGTACAAGCGCCTCTCTTACTAAATTTGCATTCTCCGGCTTTGAGTACTGGAGCAATGCGCGCTGTAGCTTCTTTTCATGATAGTCGGTGGTAACATAAACCTGCTTACCTGTCATTGGATGAATGCCTGTGTAATACATAACTGTGGAGATTGTTCCAGGGGTTGGATAAAAGTCCTGCACCTGCTCGGGAAGGTATCCCCACTTCTTTAGCCATATCGCCATTTCAACCGCGTCATTCATCGTTGCGCCGGGGTGACTGGACATAAGATATGGAACAAGATATTGCTCGAGCCCTGCCTCATCACAGAGCTTAAAATACTTTTTCTTGAATGCCTCAAATACCTCGATAGAAGGCTTGCCCATCATCATTAAGGCATTGTTTGAGCAATGCTCAGGCGCAACCTTAAGCTGACCTGATACGTGGTGAGAAACAAGCTGACGGAAGAAGGAATCATCCTTATCATAAACGAGGTAATCAAATCTAATGCCACTTCTGACAAATACCTTTTTTACCTTATCTATGTTTTCAATCTTACAAAGCATCTCTGCATACTCGGTGTGGTCAACCTTAAGGTGCTTACAGGGTGTGGGAGACAAGCATTTTTTGCCTGGGCAAACGCCACATTCCTTTTGTCTGTCGCAGGATGGGTAACGGAAGTTAGCTGTGGGGCCACCAACGTCGTTGATATATCCCTTGAAGTCATCCATTGCCGCAATCTTCTTTGCCTCTGCAAGAACGCTCTCCTCACTTCTGGAACGAACCTCTCTACCCTGATGGAAGGCAATAGCACAGAAGTTACAAGCGCCAAAGCAGCCACGGTTATGAGTTATAGAGTGCTTTACCTCTGTAATAGCTGGAACACCACCGAGAGCATCGTAATCAGGATGAAAATCTCTTGCATAGGGCAAAGAATAGACATAGTCCAGCTCCTCACGCTCAAGGGGTGGCATTGGAGGGTTCTGAACAAGCATTTTATCATCATAATATTCTATAAGCGCCTTGCCTCTTACAGAGTCGGTGTTTTTATACTGAATAGAGAAAGCCTTTGCATAAGCAGCCTTATCGGTCTTTAAGGTATCGTAATCGCCAATCTCTATAGAGTCGAAGTGAACGGGCTCACCCTTTTTGCAAAGATATGCAGTTCCGCGCACATCACGAATTTTCTTGATTGGAACACCCTTGTCAAGGAGCTTTGCAATTCGGCGAAGAATATTCTCGCCCATACCGTAGGTAAGGATATCTGCACGGGAGTCAACAAGCACAGACCTTCTCACCCTATCATCCCAATAATCGTAGTGGGCAAAACGGCGAAGCGATGCCTCAAGACCGCCGATAATAATTGGAACGTCGCCATAAGCCTCTCTTATTCTGTTGCAATAAACGATAACCGCGCGATCAGGGCGCTTTCCCATAACTCCACCGGGAGAATAATAATCGTATGAGCGCTTTTTCTTTGAAACTGTATAGTGCGCAACCATTGAGTCAATATTGCCACCTGTGACAAGGAAGCCAAGACGTGGTCTGCCAAAGCGCTTGAAATCATCGCAGCTTTTATAATCCGGCTGGGAGAGTATAGCAACTCTGAAGCCCTCTGCCTCAAGCACTCTTGATATGATAGAAACGCCAAATGAGGGGTGGTCAACGTATGCATCGCCTGTTACATAAACAAAATCAACATCTGCCCATCCACGCTCTTTTACATCATTCAAATTAACGGGAAGAAAATCATTTCTATTTTTCATATATTTTCCTATTAGCAGTTAAAAACTGCATTTTTGACAACTTTATTTTGCATTTATTTCAAAATAGGGGTGAATTTTAACGTCACCCCTATCAAACCGTTTATTAGTTATATTACGAAACTGTCGAGAGAAACCTCGGTCTGTTCACCGTTTTCCATATTACGGAGCTGTGCCACACCTGCATCAACTTCGGAGTCTCCAATGATGAGAGTATATGCTGCGTGAAGCTTATTTGCATACTTCATCTGTGCCTTGAGGCTTCTGCCAACAACATCACACTCTGCATATCTGCCAAGTGAACGAAGTCTCTCACAAATTTCAAGTCCCTTAACCATCGCACGCTCGCCAAGAGCAGCAATATAAACAGAAGGAACAGAAGTTGCGATATTATCAAGACCAAGCTCGCGAAGGGCAAGAATAAGTCTTGTGATACCCATACCAAATCCGATACCGGGAAGATCGGGGCCACCAAGAGAAGAAACAAGGCCGTCATATCTACCACCACCACAAACTGTGGACTGGGCACCAATGCCCTCGGCAATAAATTCAAATACTGTGCCTGTGTAATAATCAAGACCTCTAACGATTGAGGAATCAACAACATAGTCGATCTTCATACCATCAAGAGCGCTTCTGAGCATTGCAAAATCCGAATTACACTTTTCGCAAAGGTGGTCAACTGTTTTTGGCGCACCAACGGCTATCTTGTGACAGTCGGGATTCTTGCAGTCAAGAAGTCTTAAGGGATTTTTCTCAAGTCTTGTTTTACAGGTATCGCAAAGGCAATCAATATTACCCTTGAAGTAATTAACAAGAGCCTCTCTGTATGCAGGTCTGCATTCCTTACAACCGATAGAGTTGATATGAAGCTTAACATTCTTAAGGCCGAGACGGCGAAGAACGGAATTTGCAAGAGAAATAGCGGTTGCATCGGACGCAGGGCTTCTTGAGCCAAACATTTCTGTACCAAACTGAACGAACTCACGGCTTCTGCCTGCCTGGGGCTTCTCGTGACGGAAGCAGGACATAATGTAGTAGTACTTAAGAGGAAGTGGATCAGAGTATCTGCCGTTTTCGATAATAGCTCTTACAACAGATGCAGTTCCCTCAGGACGCAGAGAAATAGATCTGTTTTCATCTCTGTCTGCAAATGTGTACATCTCCTTCTGCACAACGTCGGTAGTATCACCGACACCTCTTACAAAAAGCTCTGTATTTTCAAAGGTGGGAGTGCGAATTTCGCCATAGCCGTATTTTTCAGCCTCCTCACGCATAACACCCTCAATATATCTCCACAAGGGAGTTTCGTCGGGCAGTATATCCATTGTTCCTTTAATCTTCTGAATCATTTTTATATTTCTCCAAATCTAATTTTATTCATTTTCACTATAGGCAGAAGAAAGAAGAAGCTCTATTCTCTCCTCATCGCCGATCCAATACAGCATTCCGATTACTGCCTCAAAGCCTGTTGC
>JAZKZW010000022.1:0-9971 GCA_045612865.1 Eubacteriales bacterium | reverse complement strand
CTCGGAAATATGATAGGCGGAATGTCTATTGGCGCGCTTTACCGAGTTGCATACGTTGAAAAGAATAAAAACCAAGAAAAAGACAACCAAACTTTACAAAAATATAGAATTTTAGAAGTACATTCCCAAAAGGAAGATGATAGGAGATAAAATGAGAATACTTATAGTAGATGATGAAGCAGAGATAAGAAAGATACTTACTATCCTTTTGGAGAACTCCGGTTATGAGGTGGTTTCTGCTACAGATGGACTTTCTGCAATCAGCACTCTTAAAAATAACTCGGAGATAGATCTTTGCATTATGGACGTTATGATGCCAAGAATGAACGGCGTTGAAGCCTGTGCCGAAATCAGAAGATTCTCCTCCATTCCGGTTCTGTTTTTAACTGCAAAATCTCTTGATGAGGATAAAGAGGCTGCTTATTCCGGTGGTGGCGACGACTATCTTGTAAAGCCTTTTTCATCAAAGGAGCTGCTCATGAAGGTAGAGGCCCTTATCAGAAGATATACCAGCTACAAAACAAAGCCCCAGCATTTAGGCGAAGAAATTGCGCTTTGCGGCGGAGTTGTGGTTAACCCGGATACCAGAGAAGTTTTCAAAAACGGAACAGCCCTTGATATTCGCGATAAGGAAATGGATATACTTGTTTACCTGGCCAAAAACCGTGGTAGAGTTGTAAGCGCCATTGAGCTTTATGAAAGGGTGTGGAAAGAAATAGCCCTCTCGTCCTCCGGCAATATTGTAACCGTACACATGCTGGGCTTGAGACGAAAGCTTGAGGATAATCCATCACAGCCTAAGATTATTAGAACCGTTTGGGGAAAGGGATACCAAATTGATTAACAAGATTAAGGATTGGCTTCGCGCATTTTTTGCAGCCTTATCAATCTTTTGGACTTATATCGTTTTAGAGATTATTTCCGTAGTTTCTGATAAGCTGCAGAACTTTATTATGGTGGGCGGAGACATTTATTACACCTCCCATAAGCATAGAAAAAAGAACCCAAAGATATTTTCCTTATATGTCGGACTTGCCGGCGCCATTATTATAGGTGCCTCCTTGTCGCTGGTAGTTTTTGTAACCGCGAGATTTGGTACAGAGGTATATCTTGATAGGGTGCACATGTCTCCCGAAAATGTCCAGGCACGTCACGATAAGTATATGAGCAGTCTTGAAGCATTCATAGCCGAGAATGAGATTACATCAAAAAACATATATTTGCTTGGACAATGGACAGATGTAAATAAATATGTTTTCATATCCGTTTACAGTATGAATGACGAGCCTTTGTTCTCTACAGATGATCCGCCTCCTATGCCGGAAGAGGAAGAAAAGCCCGATGATCTCACAGATCCAAGCGACCCTGAAAACCCCGGTACGGGTAATGGGGAAGAAAATCCGGGCGATACTACCGACCCCGATAATCCCGATGATCCGGAAAAGCCCGATGATGAAGACTCCGAAAAGGAGGAAGAAAAGCCTGATAACATCGGTGGTATCATCACTCGTCCTACACTCAATGACATTTTGGAGCAGATGGAGAGCATCACGGCGCACAAGATCGTAAACACCGTTGATGAAAATGAATCTCTGATGATAAAGATCTACGAATATGAGGAGTATTTTTATAGAGATATATTCAACGTTTTGTCCTACGTATTAGCTATGATAGTTCTCGCGGCAATTATTGTTGAGCACTTCAGACGAATTATTGCAAGAATTAAAAAGCTACAGTTCGATGTAAACGAGGTTGCAGGCGGAAGGCTTGAGCATCCTATCGTTGCTACAGGCATTGACGAGATCACACAGCTTTCCTATGACGTTGACAACATGCGTACCACAATGCTCGAAAACATTGAAAAGGAGCGACAGGTACTTCAGATGAACACCGAGCTTATTACATCTATGTCCCACGATATAAGAACTCCGCTTACTGTACTTATGGGATATGTTGATATAATGAAATCGGATCTGCCACCCGAGGAGCTAAAAGAGTATATTCTCGCTTCTGAAAAAACCATTCAGCGTTTAAAGCTGCTCTCGGATGATATGTTCAAGTATTTCCGCGCCTTCGGTAAGGGTGCAGAGGGTATTACCATAGAGGATTATGATGCCGCTACCCTCTTTGAACAGATGCTTGCAGAGCACGTTCTGCTCCTTGGCGAGAGTGGATACAAGACAGAGTATAATATTGACGAGGTATTGGAAAGCTACAAGATCGTAAAGACCGATGCACCTCATCTTATGAGAATAGTGGACAATATTTTCTCAAACATTATTAAATACGCAGATATTGAAAAAGAAGTATATATCACAGGCAAAATAGTAGAAGATAAGGTCGTATTTGAGTTCAAAAATACCGTAAAGCTTAACTCCGAGGCGGAGAGCAGTAAGGTTGGACTTAAAACCTGTAAAAGACTTTCGGAGTACATTCTTGATAGCTTCGAGTGGGGCGAGGATGATGGAATATTCACCCTTACGTTCTCCCTTTTAACCCACGAGCAAGAAACAAAAATTTCCGAGTCCTTCTACATCTGATTTGTCAAAAACATTTTGATTAAAGTAAGGAGAGGGGCACTTCGTTTTGAGGCGCCCCTAAAAAATAATATGATAAGCTTTAAGGTTCTGGTAGATAACAGCGATGTAGAGAGCTTTCTTGAGCGACACGCATCAGAATTTAGGGATGAAGAAACGCGCTCCGAAATGGCAGAGCTCTTATCGGGCTATATCCAAATGGAGGGAGACGACGGTAATGCTGAAATTGCCGCTACCATCAGCGATGGCTGCCTTCTTGTAAGAGTTTGTGATTACAGCTACGCCTTTCTCTGTCCGATTCCCGTTGGCAAGTCTGCTTCCATAAGCGCGGCAGCCGAGAAAATCAGAAAATACGCCATCAAGGAGGAGCTGCCCTTAACATTTATCGATGTTTATGAGGAGGACGTGAGCGAGGTTTCAGAGCCCTTCCGTTTTGTTGGTGTTCATCCGATGGACGATAGTGGAGAGGTCTTTGCAGTTGCTCCTGAAACCGAGGCTCGCTGTTTAGAGTCACTTCCCACCATAGAAGGAGAAAAAATAATTCTTAATGCCATTTTTGAGGAAGATATAGCCGATTATGCCCGCCTTTGTCGTGATAGTGTGGTAAACAGACTCTATGGTAACGATTATAAGGAAGATTATGGTGATGCTCCCGATACGGCTTTCTTTGGGCGGATGATCTATGAGGTAGAGTCGGGAATCAGTATCACCTTTGCTATAAGATATGCTGGCGCTTTTGCAGGAGAAGCATCTATATTCGCCTTTGATTTTATCGGTGGAGCCAAGGTTGCCATTCGCATACTCCCCGAATTTTGGGGCAAGGGACTTGGGTCGGAGGCGTTGAGGCTGATGCTTGAGGTGGCTCGTGATATAGACCTTAAGCGAGTATCTACCGCGGTGAAAAAAGAAAATATCTCGTCAATAAAAATGACAGGGAAATATATGAATTATGTTGGTGATGAAAACGACACCGCTGTATTCGAAGTGAAATTTGACTAAAAAACATAACTATTATTTACATTTTCAAGAGAAAGGAGAGCTTTTATGAATAGATTGGTACTTGGCATACTAGCCCACGTTGACGCAGGAAAGACAACTCTTTCTGAAGGTCTCCTTTATTCCTCGGGCGTAATATCCCGCCTTGGCAGAGTTGATAAGCGTGATGCATTTCTTGATACACATTCTCTGGAGCGCGAGCGTGGAATAACCATTTTTTCAAAGCAGGCTATGTTCACCTATGCCGATACCGAGGTGACTCTTATTGATACTCCCGGACATATAGATTTCTCAACCGAGGCAGAGCGCGCCGTTGCAATTCAGGACGCGGCAATTCTTGTTATCAGCGCCACAGACGGCGTTACAGCCCATACAAAAACCCTCTGGCATCTTCTGTCTGCAAAGGGAGTTCCTACCTTTATATTTGTCAATAAGCTTGACATTTCCGACCGAAAAAGGGATATGATAATGGATGAATTGCGCACCGTTCTTTCCTCCCGTTGTGTAGATTTTTCCTGCGATACAAGCCCCGAGTTTTATGAGAATGTTGCTGGCTGTGACGAGAGGCTGATGGAGGAATTTTTCGATAGCGATTCTCTTTCTCTGGACAGCATTACTCACTCCATAAAAAAGAGAAGGGTGTTCCCATGTCTATTCGGCTCGGCTCTTAAAATGCGCGGAGTTGACGAGCTTCTCTCCACCATTATAAAGTACGCGCCCTTGAGAAATTATCCAAAGGATCTTTTTGGCGCAAAGGTGTTTAAGATCACCCGTGACCATCAGGGCAAGCGCCTGACCTATATGAAAATTGTGGGTGGCGGACTTAAAAACAAGGATACCCTTTCATTCCGCAACAAAAACGGCGACACCGTTACCGAAAAGGTGGAGGAAATAAGGCTCTATTCGGGTGATAAATACAAGAGCGTTAACGAGGCGCACAGAGGTCAGGTCGTTGCGGTTTTAGGTCTCAGCTCCTGCTTTGTGGGGGAGGGAATAGGTCTTGCCGAAACCGATGAGGCTACTCTTACACCTGTGCTTGACTATAGAATAATTTTACCCAAAGCTGCAAATGCTTATGAAACATATATGAAGCTGATGGTCCTTGCCGAGGAGGATCCGTCTCTTGCCCTTTCCTACGAAGCCGAAACCCACGATATCCGTGTAAGACTTATGGGTGAGATCCAGCTTGAGGTTTTGCGCCGAATGATTGCCGATAGATTTGGCATTGACGTAAGCTTTGACGAGGGTAGCATACTTTACAAGGAAACCATAGCCGAAAGCGTTATTGGATCGGGACATTTCGAGCCCTTACGCCACTATGCAGAGGCACATATAAGAATAGATCCCCTGCCAAGAGGTGAGGGAATTGTTACTGCAACGGAATGTGATACCGACTCCCTTTCGCTCAACTGGCAGAGGCTGATAATAACCCATCTTGAGGAGAGAGCCCACAGAGGCGTTCTGACCGGCGCACCGATAACCGACGTTAAGCTTACCTTGATAGCAGGTCGCGCCCACCTCAAGCATACCGAGGGCGGAGATTTTCGCCAGGCAACCTATCGCGCCGTAAGGCAAGGACTTCGAAAGGCTGAATCGGTGCTTCTTGAGCCTACCTTTGATTTCAGGCTGGAGGTTCCGCGGACAAGCCTTGGCAGGGCGATGACCGATATAACCAATATGAAGGGCGTTTGCGAGCCACCGGAGTTTGAGGGCGAGACAGCTATACTCGTTGGAAATGCCCCGGTTAAAACTATGCGTTCTTATGCCACCGAGGTCAGAGCCTATACAGGTGGAGAGGGCAAGCTTGCTTTAACAGTAGGACCGTACGCTCCCTGCCATAACAGCGATGAGGTAATTGAGGCGAGAGGATATAACCCCGACCTTGATGAGCGCCACACCGCCAATTCTGTTTTCTGTAAGGGTGGAGCAGGATATGCAGTTCCCTGGAACGAGGCAGACGAGCTTATGCACATAAGATGTGACGGCGGAGCCCCAAGGCCAAGAGAGCTTGATGAGGTAGTGCCTATGCCGGAGAGACGCGCAAAGCTGGATTACAGAGGCACTATTGAAGAGGACAAGGAGCTTATGCGTATCTTTGAGAGCACCTACGGAAAGATTAAGCCACGAAAGGTAAGCGAGCGAGTTGAGAACGCCGCCCCGTCAGAGAAAAAGCAGAAGCCGGGTAAGATCAAGCCCCGTGGTGAGGAATACGTTATCATCGACGGATATAATTTCATCTTTGCAAACGAGCCCCTCTCAAAGCTTGGTGATATGGACATTTCCCTTGCAAGAGATACGGTGGTGCGCCTTATGTGCGACTATACTGCTTTCAGAAAAATAAAGGGCGTTGTTGTGTTTGACGGCTACAAGAGAGCAGGCAGTGAGGGAAGCGTTGAGGAGATCGGAAACGTTACGGTTATATACACAAAGGAGCGACAAACTGCCGACGCATACATAGAGAAAACCACCTATGAGATCTCCGATATGCACACCGTAAGAGTTGTTACCTCCGACCTTCAGGAGCAGTACATTATCCTTGGTGCCGGCGGACTCCGCGTTTCCTGCCGTGAGTTTTGGACCGAGCTTCAGAACACATCGCTTATGATACGCGAAACTATAGAATCTATATCAAAATAGACTTTTTGACAACATAAATTTACATTTTCAGCATATTTTCAAGTCATAAACCCACAAGCTTTACAAGACGATTTGGAGAATATCGATGAAAAACAAAGAAAAAAGACATAACCATTTATTAACAGAGATAACAACCTTATTAAGACAGGTGGGGCGATTTATCCTATCAAGATATTTTATAACCCTGCTTATAATCGGCATAGAGCTATACCTGGTAGAGCAGCTGTTTTTCATTATCCTGGAGAACGTGTTTGTTACAACAACGGTGGTTTTTGTATTTCACATAATTGGCTTTGTCCATCTTATCAACCGAGATACCAATCCTGAATACAAGGTGACCTGGTTTGCCGTTATGATGATTCCCGTTGCAGGAGTGCTGCTGTATTTCCTCTTCTTTGAGAGGCGACTGTCTAAAAAGGAAGCCGACCTGCTCTTCAGCATTAAGGACGAGCTTTTGGGAACGGATATGGCAAACGGTAACGATGGGGCAGAGGCCGATGGTATAATTCGCGCCCTTTTGGCAGATGACCCCCTGGCAAGGAGATATGAAAACACAGAGTCGGAGCTCTTTTCCTCTGGCGAGGCATACTTTGAGTCGCTTATCCGCGACATACAATCGGCAAAAAAATTTATATTTCTTGAGTATTTTATCATCGAAGAAGGCAAACTTTGGGATAGGATATATCAGGAGCTGAAATTGAAGGCAAAGGACGGTCTGGACATTCGTGTGCTTTATGATGACATCGGTTGTATGCAGACCCTGCCCTCTTATTACGAGTACATCCTTCGCTCGGAGGGAATTTCAGCCTGCCGATTTGGTAGAGTAACTCCGCGGCTGTCTTCGGTTCACAACAATCGTGACCACAGAAAAATTGCAGTTATTGACGGCGTGATAGGATACACAGGTGGAGTTAACATTGCTGACGAATATGCCAACATAAAAGAAAAGCACGGACATTGGAAGGATGGTGGAATTCGCCTTTCGGGAGACGGTACAGAGGGACTTCTCAGGCTGTTTTTGACCGCTTGGGACTACTCGGTAGGTAAAATATCCGATTACTCTGCGCTCACAAGCACGGGGACAGAAAGCTGTAGCGACGGTGGAACATATATCCCTTTTGGCTCAGGTCCCCTTCCGATTTATCAGCAAAAGGTGGGAAAAAATCTCTTCCTTAATATCATAAACCAAACTAAAGAAAGCCTTTATATAACCACGCCCTACCTTGTGATAGATTATGAGCTGACCGAGGCCCTGTGCAAGGCATCAAGACGTGGCGTTAAGGTGAAGATAATCACCCCCGGCATAGCCGACAAAAGGATAATCAAGGTAATGACAAAAAGCTCCTATCCGTATCTGAAAAAATCCGGTGTTGAGATATATGAATACATGCCAGGATTCATTCACGAAAAGACCTTGATATCCGATAACAAGTACCTGGTCGTAGGTACGATAAATTTTGACTACAGAAGCTTTATGCACCACTTTGAGGACGGAGTTCTGATCAAGGATTCCCCTATCATCACTCATACTACAGAGGAGTTTGAAAAAACGCTGTCAAAGTCGGATTTTCGTGATGACAAAGAAGCAAAGCTTAATTTAATAGAGTGGGTGCTTCGCAATATAATAAGGATATTTGCCCCACTTTTGTAAATATAAGTTGTTAAAATCAATAGTTATTGTTAAAAACAGGAGTGGAACAATAAATGAAATGTACCAGAAATATTGCTGAAGATATAGTATGGGTTGGTGCCGATTCGCGCCGTCTTGCCTTTTTTGAAGGTATGTATAAGGTGCCCCGCGGCATATCCTATAATTCATATCTGCTCCTTGATGAGCTGACCGTTTTGTTCGACACCGTAGAGCAGGATGTTTCTCCCGTGTTTATGAAAAATCTGGAGTCCTCCCTCGGCGGACGAGCCCTTGACTATATTGTTGTTCATCACATGGAGCCCGACCACTCGGCAACCCTTCTTGATACATTAAAAAGGCACCCAACTGCCAAAATTATCTGCAACTCAAAAACCGAGGCTATGATAGAGCAGTTCTTTGGTGAGGAGGTAGAGTGCCTGATAGTGAAAGAGGGAGACAGCATCTGTACAGGAGGCCATACTTTACGCTTTTTGTTCGCACCAATGGTGCATTGGCCCGAGGTTATGATGACCTTCGACGAAAGCTCGGGAATTCTTTTCACTGCCGATGCCTTTGGAACATTTGGCGCGCTTAACGGAGCAATTTTTGCCGACGAGCTGGACTTTGATCGGGACTATCTCGATGAGGCAAGAAGATACTATTGCAACATTGTCGGAAAATACGGCTCCCAGGTTCAGTCCGCCCTCAAAAAGCTTTCCTCTCTAAATATAAAAATGCTAGCCCCCCTCCACGGATTGGTCTGGCGAGAAAGCTTAGACTATTACATTGATAAATACAACCTCTGGTCAAGCTACACTCCCGAGGTCAGCGGCGTTATGATTGCCTATTCCTCAATTTACGGGAATACAGAGCTTGCAGCTAACATTCTTGCTTGTCGCCTGAAGGAGGCGGGAGTCCCCCTGGCAATGTATGACACCACCGTTACCGACCACTCTCACATCTTGGCAGAGGCGTTCAAGTATAGCCACCTTGTTTTTGCATCACCTACCTACAACGGCGGCGTTTTCTCAACAATGGACTCTCTGCTCCGCGAGATTGTAAGGCATAACCTTAAGGGCAGAAAAATAGCCTTTATAGAAAACGGAACATGGGCGTCTGTGGCGGCAAAGCAAATGCGCGAGATGTTGGAAAGCCTGGGTCAAACCACCTTTATAGACCCCACCTTGGTTATAAAATCCGCCCTGCGCGACGACCAGTATGGAGAAATAGAAGCCCTGGCAAAAGCGATCCTTAATACTATAAAATAGCAAAAAAATGAGCAAACATCACCCTGATGTACAATAAATATATTGACAAACCTAAGTACTTAAGCTAAAATAATATATATTTCAATAAAAGGAGACAAAAATGGCACACTTTCTTAAGCTTGTAAACAATGGTCTTGATCCCATTCGTAAATTTAACCCATACGTAATGTCCTACAACGTAGAGATGACAGAGGTTACAGGAGGCACATTCTGGAAGGCTTATACCGAGGGGCAGATCGCAGGAACAGAGGAGTTCCCAAAGCTCGATAGCTTCACAAATCACACAGCCCTCGCAGGTCTTATGCAGTACTATCCACCAATCGACCTCTATAACACAAAGCTTCGCGCTATGGCTAAAGAGCTTGGCCCCGTTTGGGTTAGAGTTTCCGGCACTTGGGCAACCAAAACATATTATGATTTTGAAGGTCTTACAGGTGGCATCGCCCCCGAGGGATACCAGAGCGTTCTCACAAAAGATCAGTGGCTCGGCGTTCTTGATTTCTGTAAGTTCCTTGGTGCAAAGCTTCTTGTTTCTGCCAGCAACTGTCAGGGCGACCACAAGGATGATGCTCCCCTTGATCTTACACAAATCAAAAAGCTCTTCGCTCTTACCGATTCCGTTGGTGGAAAAATCGACGCTTTCGAGTTTATGAACGAGCCTAATATGCTCCAGACCTCCGGCGCTCCCGCTAACTATGATTTCCCTGATTACGTTCGTGACCAGGATATTGCAAACGCTTGGGTAAAGGAAAACTATCCCGATTGCCTCATCGTTGGCCCCTGTAACACAGGTATGGTAGAAGAGAACGACTCCAATTCTCCATTGTCAAAGATGGGCTCCGGCATGGGCAATATGATGAAAATGGGCACTGTACACGATCTTATGCGTGGCGCAAAGGTTCC
>JAZKZW010000021.1:0-2061 GCA_045612865.1 Eubacteriales bacterium | reverse complement strand
TTCGGATTCAAGATATGAATCAAGCCACTCATCATAGTTATCCCAATAACCGCATAGCAACATTATTCTCTCATAATAAGCATCTTCTCGTGTCATAATTAAGCTCCTTCCTTAACTTTGTAAGTCAATTATACCACACCCCACATAAAAAAGCAAGGACGATTTGATTTTACTCGAACCGCCCTGCGTTTTGTTAATTTTTATTAGATTAGATTAAAATTTCTTATCTCTCAAGATGTTCATAGCTTCGCCGAAGCAGTCAGGGTGAAGTATATACACAAAATAATTTTACTTTTTAGGTATAAAGGTACTGCATTTCATTCCAGAATATATTTGCTTTATACTTTCGAGCAATTTCCATACATGAATCAACGCTGTTTCCTATAAAGTCAAATGCCACCTCATATTTTTCATTGCAACAGAATAAATAATAGTTTTCATCTTTTTCATACTTGCATATTGCTAGATAATGATAATAATCGGATATTTCACCACTATCATATATTAAAGCACCATAATTATCTTGGGGTGTATAGTACAAAACCTTTGCTCCATCTATCTCTTTCGGGAACATAATATCCCTCCTAAAAGTTACTTGTATTTTTATTATACCACACCCACACAAAAAAGTAAAGAGCGATTTGATTTTACTCGAACCGCCCTGTGTTTTGTTAATTTTTATTAGATTAGATTAAAATTTCTTATCTCTCAGGATGTTCATGGCTTCGCCAAATCTTTGAAAATGCACGAGCTCACGCTGGCGTAAAAAGCGAATAGCATCGTTTACGTCCGGGTCGTCCGATAGGCGAAGGATATTATCGTAAACCACGCGGGCTTTCTGCTCTGCGGCGAGGTCCTCCGTAATGTCTGCAAGGGCATCTCCCTTTGAAGCAATAGCGCCAGCGCTAAAGGGGACGCCTGCGGCTGATGAGGGGTAAATTCCTGTGCCGTGGTCAACAAAGTAGGCATCAAAGCCTCCCGCCTTAATTTCCTCGGGGGTAAGATTTCTTGTTAACTGATAGATTATTGCTGCCACCATTTCGCAATGACCGAGTTCTTCGCTACCAACATCCGTTAAAATACCTATAACTCTACCATCCGGCATTGTGTATCTTTGGTTGAGATATCTCGTTGCTGCTCCGAGTTCACCGTCAGGGCCTCCAAGTGCAGAAAGTATAGCTTTTGCTAACCGTGGGTTTGCATTTTTAATCTTTACGGGATATTGAAGCTTTTTTTCATAAGTCCACATTATCTATTATCCTCCCTGTCATTTGCTTGATCTTCATGTTGCCAGGGCCAAGGCTTATCTACCCACGCCCATCTATCGTTCATAACACCGGCGGCTGCATGAATAGGGCCATACTGAGCGTGATAGGCGTTCATGTAATTATCTAATGCGCTTATAGTTTCCTTATAATAATCCATAGCTACCTTTGAATCGGGATGGGTGTCCAAAAACAGCTCAATCTCGTTTTTTACAAATGAAAGCTCTTGGATTTTTCTATATAATTCTTTACCGGAAAGTCTTGCTGTATTATTCACGACCATAAACCTCCATTGGCTTATATAATGCTTCAAATAGAGTTCCGTGATCTAGGGCATCGGACGCAGAATAAAGCATACAGAAGCGCTGGTTTGGTGCGTAAACATACGCCAAGGGACGAGAGTCAAGGCAGTTGTCCGACATTTCGCCGCAACCATTGTCCATCATTCTGTTTGAGTTATCACCTTTGTTTTTATCCATCGTATTTTCCGGGAGCGCCATATCGTCGCTTATGTCTAACTTAGTTTTTCCGTTTTCAGTTTTTTTGGCTGAAAGTGGATAACCGTTTTCGTTTTTTTCCATAGATGTCAATCCTTATTTTTGATTATGAGAATTTTCAGGATTCTCTTATATTATTCTATGTTTTTTTGCATTTTTTGATATTTGGCTTGACTATTTTTTCGTTTTGTACTACAATATAATTAGTTTTTGAAAGGTTGATTTGAAATGGGCGAAATTTTTGATTTTGAAAAAGAAAAGCTGATAATCGGCGTAATATATAGTGACAAGGAAATACT
>JAZKZW010000020.1:0-2519 GCA_045612865.1 Eubacteriales bacterium | reverse complement strand
ATACCGCAAGAGGACAGCCGAACCAACTCGCCGGAGATGAAGGAATTGCTCAGCTATATGGCAAGACATCACGAGGACTTGGAGAAGAGCTTCACCGACGAGCAGAAAGAAATCTTTGAGAAATTCCATGATTGCTGGAGCGAATATATGAGCCTCGCGGAAAAGTCGATATTCGTGTATGCCTTCAAGCTTGGAGCCAAATTCATGTTAGAAAGTTTAGAATAGCGTGGAGACACATATGGATAAGAAAGTTTTTTACGGAGTGCGATTAAACAACTATTTCTCGCCGAGTTTTTGCCTAAACCATAAAATATATTTTGGAACATTAAACAACATAAGAGAGTTTATAAGGAGCATGGCAAGAAGTGAACAGAGCTATATGATAAGAATGGCTTTCAAAAGATACATGTCAGGAGAAACAGATGCAACTCATAGGGTGGCATACATACAGCAAAAGCTGATTGAGGATGTCGAACTGATAGCGGAAGGCAAAGTGAAACTCGGCCCAACTGCTTGGGAGTTCTTAAATGTATGGTATCGTCCGCAATATATGGAGTTTGATTCCGCTGTAATAAAAACAGCGCTCATAAAATACGAGGATCGATATTTTAGAGTGATAAAGGCTTCTGCGCGAGGTCTTCGTACAAGCCCGGAAGCTAACCGCTTTAAAGAGCATTGGGTAGAATTATCGTATGGATTTTGGGGTCATCCCGGAATACTGAGTTCTGTAGCAGACGGAGAAATGTATATAGTTTACAGCAACCTTTATATGAAAGAAAAAGAGTATGCAACAAAAGAAGAAGCACTAGCAAAATTCCATACCGACGAGGTATGCCTTGACTGCTTATGCGAAGATGTATTCGGTAATGGATAAGAGCAGTTACGCTCCCAAAGAAATGGGGAGCAATAAACAAAGAATAAGGCGGCGGAGAAAAACGTCGCCTTGCTCATATTGTGCGGTTGAAAAAGGACTGAAATTATGCTATAATATAAAAGAAATGACTTATAACAATTCTCTGAAAAATATGCAGGAGGTAATCATGATTGGATCTGATTCAGTAAAAGAAATAGCTAATATTTTTTGTGGAGATATGGGTGATTATTATACATACAAATCCGGCCCAAAGCTTGTCAAATTTTTTAATGATAATTTTGGTACTACGGATGTCTATCAGTCTGGTTTTCCCTCAAGATGGGCGTATGTATACGATAAAATCAACCTGCTGATAAGTCATCGTTCTGTCGATTCGTTCTTTAACAAAATTTTGAGCAAAGCATATTTGATGCAAGAACAATCTCTTTCAGAAATTGAAGCTGTTGAGAAAATTGAAAAGATTTACAATGAATTTAACCGCATAATTCAAAAAGACCTGTGTAAAATTACACGCAACAATGGACGTTATCACCTAGTAAAGGAAAGTGATGATTTAGAGCCAATCGGAAACGGTGGATTTGCGAATGTTTATTTGCAAAAGTCTACGGGTTTGGTTTTGAAAAAGCTTAAAGACGATTATTTAATGGATAGAGGTATCAGAAGTCGTTTTAAACGCGAATATACTATTACTAAATCTTTGAAAGATGCTTTTGGCATTATTCAAGTTTACACCTTTGACGAAGGAAATGCCTCCTATACAATGGAGCGAGCAGAAACAACATTAGATAAATACATAAAAGACAATACCTTAACAGATGCAATCAGAGTTAATTGCATAAGACAGATATTGCATATTATGACCGAGGTACATAGCCGAGATATTATTCATCGTGATATAAGTGCAAATAATATTTTTATTGTTTCGGGAATGGTTAAAATTGCCGACTTTGGTTTGGGAAAAGATTTGAATGTATTTGCCTCTCATCAGACTATGCACACCAATGCTGTAGGACAATATTCATATTGCGCACCGGAACAATTTATGTTATTAAAAGATGGGGACAAAAGAAGTGATGTATATTCATTGGGGCGTGTAATCAATTTTATTATGACTGGTGACCCCCGAAATTCTCATCACATATATAGAAGTGTTGCGGAAAAGGCAACAAATTCTGATTCGGCATACCGATATGCCGATGCAGGACAACTGTCAGCATTTTTTGAAAAAGCTATTACGTATAAGGCACAAGCAGATAATATAGAAAAGGTTGAGAGTAAAATTAAAAGTAAAATTTTTGATGATGAAGTAGAAAGCTATATTTACGATTTAAGTGCTGAAAAAATATCCACTAATTTGGTTCAATATAAAGACGGTTTTAAGGATGCTTTATTGGCATTTATGAAAACGAGTGAGGAGCATGCTCTATATGTTATTCAAAGCATAGATCAATCATATCGAGATGTATGTGGAAGATCTTTTGCTGCATATGATCCTTTCGCTGCATTTGCATACACGGTGCTTGTTAATCAATTTCCGTATGTTGTAAATGAAACAGCGGCTAATATATTGCGTTTTGTGGCTAAAGATGTAAATCGATTTAGTGCGCAACACCTTGTAGAAGATATAAAAGACAGAGGTGTTGAA
>JAZKZW010000019.1:0-1875 GCA_045612865.1 Eubacteriales bacterium | reverse complement strand
TATAGGTAAGGATAGTATAGGTAAGGATAATATTATAGAGGGAAAAGCTAAACGCTTTTCGCCACCTACCGCTTTTGACGTAGCTATGTACTGTCTGGAAATTGGACACCATATAGACCCTGATAAGTTTGTTGATTTTTATGAGAGTAAAGGCTGGTACGTTGGAAAAAACAAAATGAAAGACTGGAAGGCAGCAGTTAGGAACTGGGTAAAGAGAGATAATGAAAAGCCAGGCTTTAGCGCAGAAGAAGAAATGAAAACGCCTGACGTTGATCTTGAAGAACTGAAAAGGAAGATGTTTAGCAAATGATAACGTTAAAAAAAGGTGATTGTTACGAGCTGATAAAAGAAGTACCAGATAAAAGCGTCGATCTTGTTTACATTGATATTCCATATTTAATTGAACCCGGAGGCGTAAAAGATAAAAGCAGCAGGTTAGCGCAAGCTATAAAATACAGTTTTGAAAATTATAAAGAACTGGCTAACGGAATAGATTATTCCATTTTTGATGAGCTTTGCCGTGTTATGAAAAATATCAATATATATATATGGTGTTCAAAAGATCAGATATACGAAATAATGAGGTATTTTATGGAAAAAGAGTGCCGGCTGAACATTCTTGTTTGGTGCAAAACTAATTCTATTCCAGCAACAAATGGGAATTATTTACCAGATATAGAATACTGTCTATATTTCAGGAAAAATGCGCCACGCCTAAATGATGGTTATGAGCTTAAAAGCAAATGGTATATATCGCCAATAAACACAAAAGATAAAAGCGTATGGGGTCACCCTACCATTAAACCGCTTGAACTTGTAGAACGCCATATAAAACACTCGACAAATAAAGGCGATACCGTTTTAGACTGTTTCATGGGATCAGGGACAACAGGAGTCGCCTGCCGAAACCTAAACAGAAACTTTATCGGTTTTGAAATTGACGATCGCTATTTTGAAATAGCGAAGAAGCGAATTGAAACGCAATTCCAAGAAATTAAGTTATTTTAGGGGAGGGGAAAATGAATAAAATAAGGAAAGCTCCAGGAGCAAAATTTAATACCTATATGAAGCATATTGTAGGTATGACAACAGATAAGGACATGAATATTAAGCCGGATATATACGAAGTGCATTTTACTTCTGACGCTAACGGCGAAACGCTCTCAATAGGTAATGAAGATACGCAGCTGACTGTTAGATTTTGTGATTTAGAAGACCTTATCAGAGAAACACGCAAACATAGAGGTAAAGTATCATGATTAAACACTATGCAGCTATAAACAAAGAGCAGATAATTGAAGGCACTTTGCATGAAGTAGCAAGAGCATTAAACACTACTAAAAACAAAATCTATGATAGAGCTTGTAGAGGGCAAAAAAGTCTTTTGAAAGGTTATAAGATCGTTGAAGCTTGGCAGGTTGAGTGGCGTTGCTATGATAGAAAGAGTTTTGAATTGTTGGCGACTGCTGAAACGGCTAAAGAGTTATCGGAAAAAATGTATTACTCTCATTCCTGGGCGCAAACTATAAAAGCAATGGACAATAGCAAGTTTTACAAAGTAACAACGGCGAAGATTTACACGCCTGAATATTATGAAGCCGTAAGGGTCTATCATGATTCAGAACGCCTTACAGACGAAGAACTGGACGAGATCGCCAAAGAGGTTAACAATGAATACCGCAAGAATGTTGTATAGATTCGACGACGAAGAAAAGTTATATACGGCTGGCGAGATCATGCGAAAGCTCGGCAAATATACGTCGCACATTTATGACGCCAAAGAACAGATAATTGACGGTCACAAAATAAAGCTTGTGAAAAAAGCGGTTTATGATATTTATGTTGATAGAAAATTGATTTTTGAAGGCGTAACAA
>JAZKZW010000018.1:0-34310 GCA_045612865.1 Eubacteriales bacterium | reverse complement strand
GTTAATTATAGCAAACAGAATGATGAAGGTTAAGGATGCCGACGGTACTCCTCTATACCATGACGTTACCGTTGGTGCTGTAATCGACTGGGATCAGACCGATGAGGCAAATCGCTATCGCACTATAAACGAGATTGACATTCTTGCAATGAAGGGCGCAATTCCCATATTTATTTCCTGTAAGAACGGCAATTTCGATGAAAATGAGCTCTATAAGCTAAGCACTGTTGCCGACCGTTTCGGCGATAAGTATGCGAAAAAGGTGCTTGTCGCAACAAAACTTGAGAAATTCGGTGTAAGGAGCGATTATCTGCGCGCAAGAATGAACGATATGAACATTAGATGCATTGAAAATGTTACAAATGCAAACCATTCCCAATTTGAGGCTATTCTCAGATCGCTTTGGTTTAATTAAATTAAATCATTGTGTTTTAATGGCAGCGAAGTAACCTTACTTCGCTGCTTCTTCTTTATTTTATCTGCTATGAAAGCAACCAGTATTGTTAGTCGTATTGACGATCTTGGACGAATAGTTATTCCCAAGGAAATCAGACGCACCATGAGGATCAAAGAGGGAGATCCGTTAGAGATATACACAGATAGAGACGGGGAAGTGATATTCAAGAAATATTCTCCAATAGGAGAAATGCAGGAATTTGCATCAAGATATGCGGAAGCATTGCAAAAAACTTCATCAGTCCCAATTTTTATTTGTGATAGAGATGAGATAATTGCGGTTTCCGGTGTATCTAAAAGAGAGTATATGGATAAGAAAATATCAAAAGGTCTTGAAGAAATAATCGATCTTCGAAGTTTATATGTCAGAGGACCTCGCCGAGAACCTGTTGCCATTGTTTCTGACGGCGGAACACATTATGCAAACTGTGCTATGCCTATACTTTGTGCAGGTGATATAATCGGCTGCGTTGTTTCGGGGTGGCAGTACGATATACCTGTTTCCGGCAAAATATCTGACGAGATAGAGTCAAAGCTAGTACAGACTGCAGCAGCTTTTTTAGGAAAACAGCTAGAAGTGTAAAAAATGAAGAGTTCTGCCTGATAAAGCAGAACTCTTTCTCAAGAAAATATATTATAGTTGCTTCGCGATGATTTAACATAAGCAATATAGAAATTGCCTCTTTCGACAGTTAAAATTTCTCCGCCTTTGTTTAATAAAGTCATTTGACCATTTTCATCTAATGACCAAGAAATCATTTCTGCCATACCAGCAGAAGCATAATATCCGGTGCCTTGTCCCATCGTATGCATTACTAACTGCGTATTATTGGTTGTTTCGTATGTCACAGAATCACAGAATAAAATTAGCACATTGTTAAATGTCACAGCCTCAGATGTAGAAATGTCAATTTTATCAGATCCCATCTTGCTTAAAACATAAGTATTACATTCTTTTTTGTATGCTAGAGACGTGTGTGTTGCATACGGAATAGTGATATTGCTTGCAGATATATTTCTGTCATTTATTGCACTTGCATTGTTTGAAAAAGTATAAGGCAACTTTGTTTCTATGGCATTGCTGTTTATTTCTTGCAAACGATTAATCAAGAGCTTTGGAGACGTATATGAGAAATATGTGTACTCTTTGTAATATAATGATGAGTCCTTAATTAAATTGATTGCATTTTCGGTTGTGTCAAGGTGATTGTACGACATAATATCGTCATTATCAAGCGAAATAATAGATGCACCAAAAACTTTTGCAATGTTTGATATATAATGTCTGGAATATGTAATAGATCCAATTTTTTGCAAATTAGCTGACATATCACCAATCATAAGAAATCGCGTTCTTTCATTTTCTAATGGGAATTCCACAAGGACGTTACATCCGAAAATTCCATATAGAGGGGAGTCGCTATCTATTACATAAGCGACTTGTGAATCACCGTAAAGATCTTCGGAAATTTCAATGCCTGTAATGTGATGATAGAATTTTTTGGATTCATAATCAGGCTGGGGGGCGGGAGTTTCTGTATTTGGTAAGCTGCCATTATCTTGGTTATCGTATGATATATCATCACCTGGATTTTTAGAATTGTCTGTCTGCCAACCGTTTGCAGATACAACAAGTACAGATAACAGGGAAATTGCGATTAGAAAAAAAGCAATTAATTTACCATAACTGCTATTTTTAATTGTATTCATTTTTTACCTCCTTGCATATACGAAGTGTATATGCACGTATTAATCATTACTGATTATAACGAGACAACCAGGCATCTGCAAAATCAAAAGCTTCTGCAAGTCCTGTTGTTATAATCTGCTGCTTCTCAGGCTTTTGAGTAGCACTATTGAGAAGCTGTACCATAATTGTGCCGGGAAGTTCTTTTTCTCCCTTTTGAATTTTTTTGTTCTGTATAACCATCATGTAAATGTAATATTTTTCTGACAAATCGCCATAAAAAATATCATCATCTTGTCTAACGAGAGGTCTGCCCTTATATTCAAGGAACTCTTCGTTACTTATGCCTTCTGCATTGATCATAATAGTATAAACTCCTTTCGTAATATTTGAAAATGACGGTTGCTTGTCCACCTCGTAGATATCATACCAAATCTTTTTTGCAATGTAAATAGATTCGACAAAAAGAGTGTTGATAAAGATATCGCAAAAAACACTATTTTTTTACAAATGGTGTAAATGTAAGGTGGAAGTTTCCTTTTATATCTCCTGGTAGAGATAATGCATAGATCGAATCTGCTTTGCTGGAAAATTCCTTTTGAGCGATTACTTTTTCGCCGTAATTTGTGAAATCAGAGGGCTTTGTTATGCAGGGAAACGCCGTGGTTTTCTTGATTCTTTTAAGCGCACATTGGCCTAGTTCATCCATTGCCAAAACTTGAGTAAACGCAGGGAGCTCTTTAACCATGGAGGAGGTAACGCCAAAGAAAGAGTTCAGTATTGCGCGTCTGATTCTAGCTTTTGTATGAATTTTTGTTTCAGCCAAGCTCGCCAAAGATGAAATATTATTTGTCTTTATGCTGAGTGTACAAAGACGATTATATAAACCGTCATCGGCATCAAATATATCCATGCCGCGTGCCGTGTTTAATCTTAGTGATGATATTATGGTAGTGCCAAGTTTTTCAATTGAAGCAGGCATAAGGCCTACTTTTTCAGCCTCTACAAACGCATTAAATGCCATATCTGGAACATATTGCGAGGCAGAGATGCCAGGTGTCGCCATAATCTTTCGAATAGCGGTAGCGCTTTGATATTCTGTTTTATCATTAATATTAGTTTCTGAATATCCTGCGCCTTCGCGTTTTATTGTTATAGGAACAATTTTTGAGTTAGATAATTTTAAAGCCTTCAAATATTCTAAAGCCAATATATTATTAGGCGAAGATATATCAAAGTTGAAGTCAAAATCGCAAAGTTCATGATATGCCATCTCAACAATTTTAGGATAGCTGATATTGGAAAGATCCTTGTCTCTTTTTATATTTTTCACGAACGAAGCAAATCTATCAGATAATAGAAGATCGGCAACTTTTGATATGCTTTCTGTATTTCCACATTCACTTCCGAAAATAAGAAAATCAGAGCCAATTGAGTCGGCAATGTGAACTCCGCTTTTTGCAAATATCTCTGCAGTGGATGACGAAAAAGGGAAGGGGAGCTCTAACACTAAATTAACACCAGATAATACAGCGGCCTTGGCTCTGGTGGTCTTGTCTGCGATAGCTAACTCACCGCGCTGAGTATAGTTTCCACTCATAATTGCAATGATGACAGTATCTTTGCCGAGCAATTCGCGTGCTTTATCTATTTGATATTTGTGTCCATTGTGAAATGGATTATATTCGGCAATTATTGATGCGATCTTCATTGCTTCTCCTTTTTGGAAAAATATTAATAAAAACAGTGTTTAGTGTTGAAATTTTTCTTATTTTATTGTATAATATATCCGTGAAATTTATTTTTGAAACGGAGATACTTGTTTATGAAAGTTTTAGTTATAAATGCTGGTTCAAGCTCTTTGAAGTATCAGCTTTTTGATACCTTGTCCTTGTGTGTAATTGCAAAAGGAAATTGCGAGAGAATTGGAATTGAAGGATCAAGAATCATACATAAAACCGTAGGAAAAGACGAATATATTAAAAATGCGGAATTAAAAGATCATTCAGCTGCAACAAAGCTTTTGGTTGAAACATTGCTCGATGAAACAGTTGGATGCATAAGCAGTGTAGATGAAATTGAAGCTATCGGTCATAGAGTTGTTCATGGTGGTCCCTATTTTACAAAGTCCGTATTGCTTAATGATGAGGTTATGTGCGCACTGGAAAAATGCGTTTCTTATGCACCATTGCACACACCTGCTCACATAATGGGTATTAAAGGCTGCACTGCTGTTATGAATGACATTCCTCAAGTTTTAGTATTTGATACAGCATTTCATCAAACAATGCCTAAGGAAGCTTATATGTATGGCCTTTCCTATGACATGTATGAGGATTACGGCATCCGTCGCTATGGAATGCATGGAACATCTCATAAATATGTAAGTGGCGGAATGAAAAAATTGATGCCAGAAGGAGAAAGTAGAATCATAACATGTCACATTGGTAACGGTTCTTCAATAGCAGCTGTTAAAAATGGCAAGTGTGTTGACACGTCAATGGGATTCACCCCTCTTGATGGTCTAATGATGGGCACCAGATGTGGTTCCATAGATCCTGCCATTGTTCCTTTCATCATGGAAAAGAAAAATATGACACCAAAAGAAGTTGATAACTATATGAACAAAAAGTGTGGTCTTGATGGTATAAGTGGTGTCGGTTCTGACTCTCGCGACGTAGAAGCGGCGATGAATGCTGGTAACGAACGTGCAAAGCTGGCTTTTGATATGCTTTGTTATCAAATTAAGAAGTTCATTGGTTCTTATGCAGCTGCAATGGGCGGAGTTGACGCGATTGTATTTACTGCAGGAATCGGTGAGCATACACCTTATATTAGAAAAAAAGCTTTATCAGGGCTTGAGTTCCTTGGTGTAGAAGTAGATGATAACCTCAACAATTTTGGTCACTCAAATATCCCGGTTAAAATTTCGACCGAGGATTCCAAAGTACTTGTTTATGTGATTCCTACAAACGAAGAGCTGGTTATTGCAATGGATACCGAAGCATTGGTAAAAACTTTATAACAATATAGATAGCGGCTAGGAGAAAAAGACTAGCCGCTATCTTCGTGCCACTCTTCTAAATATATATAATACCATAAATATTTAGATAAGTCAAGAATTTACTGTCAGCAATCAAAAACTTTGAGTGTTTTTTTATATATTTTATCAAAAATTTCATCGTTATTACTGAAATCCATACATCTCCGATATATATCTTCAAGTTCAAAATGCAAATTTGACGCTTTGGTAAACCATTTTGTAGCTGTCAATAACATTTCGTTATGAGCCGTTTGAATTGATTTTGTTTCTTCTTGAATTTGTTTGAGAGAAGTGAAAAAAATCGAAGCATCGATATTATAATTGTTGTTATCGATTGCCAATATAAGGTTGTTAATATATATGGACTCTACGTGATTTTGATCAAGAGGGGATAGGTAAACAATTTTTTCTACATCGTTTGTTTTGTTGTATAGTAATCTCAAAAAGACCTCTGCGCATCTCTGATCACCACCGATTTTAATATGTTTTGTTTTTTCATCTATTATTAGCGGTAGGGTTGTATAGCCGTTTTTATTAAATGAAGATCTAAATATTCTGAATTCTTGATTTTGACAATTGCTTTTTGACATATCAAACAAATCACACATATATTTGCAGGCAGAATTAATATCAAATCCGGGAGTTATTGTTTTATAGATGTGGTCATCACATTCTCCTGCTATGTTTAGATGTGAATATGCAACCTTGTAAGCCTTGTTTTTTTCTTTCGATAATTCTATTATTTTATCTCTGTGTGAAGATAGTAAAGAAGCGTTTAATCCTTGGCCTAAATTTATCAGTTCATCAATAGCACCAACATAAGTGGCATCTCTTTCATGTGGAGCAGTTCCATCTATAAACGCGACCTTTTTACCACTTAATTCAATTATCGCTCCGTCTAGTGAATTTGTATCAGATGAACAATAGAAACGCTTGATATTAGCATTTGATCTTTCCATCTTATCGCAAATTTTCTTGATAAAAGTGCTTTTTCCTGTTCCCGGTCCACCCTTTAAGATAAATACTTTTTCAAATTTTGTTGAATCAAAAACGTCGTTAAAAAGACTTGTAAAACCTCTATACCCATTGGCTGATGCAAAATATGATTCTTTCATTGTTTCCTCCGTACGATTAATACATATATATTATATGTAATATTTGTGATAAAGGTAGTTCAGAGTCTAAATATAGATATGCAAATATAAACAAATATTTGAATTACTATTGACAAATCTTTTTAAAAGTGTTAAAATGATTAAGCATTTATGCTGGTGTGGCTCAGTTGGTAGAGCAGTTGATTCGTAATCAACAGGTCACCGGTTCAAGTCCGGTTACCAGCTCCATTGAGAGAGTGTCAGCTCTCTCTTTTTATTTTTGGTTTTGGAGATGTTTATGGATTTATGTAATCTTTCTACTATAAAATCTGTTATGGCTGAAGCAGGGATAACCTTCCGCAAGGAGTTTGGTCAGAATTTTTTGACTAACAGAATTATACCTGAAGAAATCGCAGATAATTGTGCAGATACGTCTGATAGACTTATTCTTGAGATTGGACCAGGTATCGGTTGTTTAACACAAGAGCTTGCTATGCGATATAGCAGAGTTGTTGCTGTTGAGATAGATAAGGGACTGATACCCGTTTTAGAAAAAACACTTACTGAGTATGATAATGTTACCGTTATAAACGACGATATAATGAAGGTTGATATTGCAGCTCTAATAAATGAATATGCTGACGGCAAGCCAGTTTCGGTTTGTGCAAATCTGCCATATTATATTACTACTCCCATTTTAATGCGATTACTTGAATCAGGCGTTAAATTTTCATCTATAACAGTAATGGTTCAAAATGAGGTAGCACAAAGGCTTGCAGCCCCTGCTGGTTCGTCAGATTATGGTGCCATAACAGCGGTTCTTGGCTACTACGGCACGGTGAAAAAACTATTTAAAGTTTCCGCAGGATCATTTGTTCCACCGCCAAAGGTTGATAGTGCTGTTGTTAGAATTGATCTTTACGATAAATGTCCCTATGATATAAAGGACATAAAGCTTTTTAAAAATTGTATCAAGGCCGCATTTGAAATGCGAAGAAAGACTCTTGAAAATGCTCTGAGTGCAAAACTTGGAAGCTTCACCAAAGAAGAAGTTTCCTCCGCGATTGTATCAGCGGGATTTGATGCAAAAATTAGAGGCGAGAAGCTTTCTACCAAAGATTTTGCATCGCTTTCAAATCAACTTTTTTTGATTAAAACAAGCAGGTAAAGCATAAAAGACAAAAATGGAAAATAAAGAGCCCTTATAATGGGGCTCTTTATTTATAAGCAACTATTTCCAGTTTAAGCTTCTGTTAACGGCTTTTCTCCAAATTGAAATTTTTTCTTCTCGCCAAGCTTCATCCTTGCTAGGTTCATATATTTTGGCAGTTTTTCTGTTTTGCTTGATCTCGTCGAATGAATTATAAACGCCTATTGATAATCCTGCTAGATAAGCAGCACCTAAAGCCGTTGTTTCAATGCATTCAGGGCGTTCTATTTTTACTCCGAGTATATCCGATTGGAATGATAAAAGTAGATTATTGGATGTTGCGCCACCATCTACAGAGAGCTTATCTATCTTCATAGAAGTAGAACTTTCCATAAGATTTATAACATCAGCTGTTTGATATGCCATGGATTCAATAGTTGCTCTGATAATGTGGTATTTTGTAGTAGCTCTGGTTATACCTATGATAGTTCCTCTTGCATAGGGATCCCACCATGGGGCACCAAGACCTTGGAAGGCAGGTACAACCAGCACTCCACCAGAATCTGGAACTTTTGATGCATAATATTCACTATCTTGGGCAGACTCTATGAGTTTTAGTCCATCTCTGAGCCATTGAATTGCTGCACCGCACACAAACACTGATCCTTCTAGAGCATAAGTAACCTTGTCATCAATAGCCCAACCGATTGTAGTGATAAGGCCGTTATCTGTCATATAAGGTTCATTACCAGTATTCATAAGTAAGAATCCACCGGTGCCGTATGTGTTTTTCAGTTCTCCCTCTTTAAAACAACACTGTCCAAACAGTGCGGCTTGTTGGTCACCAGCAACACCACCGATAGGAAGAGAAGCGCCAAGTATTTTGGAATCTGTATATCCAAAAATAGATGAAGATGGCTTTACTTCTGGAAGTAAGGACTTAGGTATATTAAGCAACGATAAAAGTTCATCATCCCATTTAAGATCTGTTATGTTAAATAGCATAGTTCGTGATGCATTGGAGTAATCTGTTGCGTGAACCTTTCCACCTGTTAGATTCCAAATAAGCCAGGTATCTATCGTACCAAAGCACAATTCGCCGTTTTCAGCACGTTTACGTGCATCGGGAACATTGTCTAATATCCACTTGATTTTAGTACCAGAGAAGTAGGGGTCAACAAGAAGACCTGTCTTTTGCTTTATTGTTTTTTCATATCCTTTTTCTTTCAGTTCTTCGCAGAAATCAGCTGTTCGACGACATTGCCATACTATCGCATTATAAATAGGTATTCCGGTTTTTCTATCCCAAACCACAGTAGTTTCTCTTTGGTTAGTTATTCCTATACCGTGTACTTCATCCCATGTTGCACCGATTTTAAGAAGCGCTTCTGTACATGCTGCTATCTGTGTTGACCATATAGTCATAGGATTGTGTTCCACCCATCCTTCATTAGGGAAAATTTGTGGGAACTCTCGCTGAACTACACTTGCAATTGTGCCGTCTTTCTCAAAAAGTATGCAGCGGGAGCTAGTAGTTCCTTGGTCTAATGACATAATGTATTTTTTCATATAATGCCTCCAGTATCAATATAAAATCTCACCAAAATCATTATAACAAATTTTTCTCGATTTGTCAATAATAACTAAACTGTATTTAAAAACAAAAAGGAGCAGTAAAATGCTCCCTTTGCTTATCTGATTTCTACGGTAACATGCTTACCACAAGTGTTAGCAGCAGCCTTCATAATCTGACGAATTGCTTTTGCTATTCTTCCGTGGCGTCCGATAACCATTCCTGTATCACCTTCAGCAACTGTAAGTGTGAGTTCAATATCATCACCATCAATAACTTCAGTTACGTTCACGGCATCGGGTTCATCAACAATAGCGCGTGCTATGTTAGTAAGTATTTCCTTAAAATTCATTATGAGATACCTACTCCGATCAATTAGATAATTTCGCTCTTCTTGAGAAGAGAACGAACTGTCTCTGTAGGCTGTGCACCGTTCTTAATCCACTTTGTAGCCTTTTCAGCGTCGATCTTGATATCAACGGGATTGGTAAGAGGGTTGTAGTAACCGATTTCTTCGATGAACTTACCGTCGCGAGGAGAACGCTCATCTGCAACTACTACACGGTAGAAGGGGGTCTTCTTTGCACCAATTCTTTTAAGTCTGATTTTTACTGCCATTTCTTTTTCCTCCAAAAATGAATATTTTTTATTTTGTTTTGTAAATCAAATTGAAATTAGAATGGAAGCTTTAATCCGCCGAACATGCGACGTTTACCCATACCTGCAAATTGTTTCATCATCTTTTTCATCTGATCAAACTGACGTAAAAGCTTGTTAACTTCTTCAACAGAGGTACCGCTTCCTTTTGCTATTCGTTTTCTTCTTGAGCCGTTAATGATCTCTGGTTTCAAACGTTCTGCCTTTGTCATGGAAAGAATTATTGCTTCGATTCTTCCCATTTGGTTTTCATCTATTTGAGCATCCTTAAGAGCTCCTGGCTTAACGCCTGGCATCATTCCAACAAGCTGATCGATGTTACCCATCTTTTTGAGCTGTTTCATTTGATCAAGGAAGTCATCAAGTGTGAATGTTTGCTCGCGAATCTTTTTCTCCATTTCCTTAGCATTTTTCGCATCATATGCTGCTTCAGCTCTTTCGATAAGAGAAAGGATATCGCCCATTCCTAAAATTCGAGATGCCATTCTGTCGGGATGGAATACTTCGATAGCATCAAGCTTTTCGCCTGTACCAATAAACTTAATTGGCTTGCCGGTGATATATTTTACGGATAGTGCAGCACCACCTCGGGTATCACCGTCCATCTTGGTCATAACAACACCTGTGATGTCTAAAAGATCGTTGAAAGATTTTGCAACATTCACGGCATCCTGACCGGTCATAGCATCGACTACAAGCAAAATTTCGGTAGGCTGTACAGATTTCTTTATATTTAGAAGCTCATTCATAAGTTCTTCGTCGATATGAAGTCGTCCTGCAGTGTCGATTAGAACCATATCATGACCATTCTTTTTAGCATGTTCAATGCCTGCCTTGGCGATCTCTACTGGAGAGATTTTAGTTCCTAATGAGAACACTGGAATATTTACAGATTGACCGACTATTTTAAGCTGATCAACAGCAGCAGGTCTGTAGATGTCACAAGCAACGAGCAATGGATTCTTGCTTTTTTGTTTGTAAAGATTGGCAATTTTACCTGTATGAGTGGTTTTACCTGCACCCTGTAATCCAACCATCATTATAATAGTGGGTGGCTTTGGGCTGATATTAATCTTAGGTGTTTCACTACCCATTAACTTTACAAGTTCTTCGTTAACTATCTTAACTATCTGTTGTGCAGGAAGTAAACTTTCAAGAACTTCAGTTCCGACAGCTCGTTCTGTAACCGACTTTGTAAAGTCTTTAACAACTTTGAAGTTTACGTCGGCTTCAAGCAACGCAAGCTTTACCTCTCGCATGCCTTCCTTTACATCTGATTCTGTAAGTTTTCCTTTGTTTCTGAACTTTTTGAAGGCATTAGCAAGTTTCTCAGTTAAATTTTGAAACATTTCAATTTCCTTTCAAAAGGTTTTTAGATAATTCCTTTAGCGCATCAATACATTCGGTGTGAGCATTGGTTTCTTCCAATTTAGTTACAACACGTGTAAGTGCGTTATTTATATTAACCAGCTCTTCGTGTTGTTTAGCAATTCCAAGCTTGGATTCAAGGAACATAAGCTGATCTTCACCTTTTTTAACTATGTGGCGAATGCCTTGCCTTGATATTCCCTCATCCTCTGCAATCTCTGCCAAAGATAAATCATCATTGTAATAAGCTCTCATAATATCTCTGGTATGCTCGTCAAGGACCTCCGCATAGAAGTCGAGAAGATATGCGATTTTCATATTTTTTTCAAACATATAAAAACCTCCAACCAGGGTGTAAAGCAAATTACTTTACAAGTATAGCAGAAAAAATATCAAATGTCAATAGGTTTTTAAAATTATTTTGAAAATTCTCAACACCGTCGTTTTTAACTTGACATTATATAGTGTCTATGTTATAATTGACATAAAATCCCAAAATACTAGGACTCGATATAGTGACAACGCAGTTTATCATAAACGCAAAATATGAATTTTTTCAATATAAAAGGTTTTTCAAAATTCTTTTAAAAAAGAAAAATTGCGCATGAATATGTTGCTAAGATATTTTTATAAAGTGAGGTTGTTCTAATGAAAAAAGTTATTACGATGAAAATGATTATTAACTTTATTATATTGTTAGTATGTGTAGTTTCATCGTTGATTTTAGTGTCATATAGTATTTTAGGAGTATATCATGAGATATTTGGTGCAGAAAACACAAGTAAGTTGCTTGAAATATTACATATTCCGCTAAGTTACAATCAAACGATAGGTGTAGGTTTCATCAGCTTAGCAGTAATGCTTGTTACATATATTATCCGAAAAAAACTATTTGAGAAGGCGCAGTAAAATACTGAAATAATACTTTACACGATACCAACTAATAATGTCAGGGAGGCCTTTTGTGCCCTTCCTAATAAAAATTCAAAAAATGTGAAAAAACTTTTTAAAAACCACTTGACAAACAATAAACTCTGTGATATAATGCTACAGAAGTAAAACTTCATTTGAAGCAGAATTTTCGTTCTCACCATACCACAAGGGTGCGTATGTGTTAATACTTTTGTCCTTATGATAACGGGGTAGTTGTATGCGTACGGAAATTTCTGTATGCATTTTTGTTTTTTGGAGGTACGAAACCATTAGCATTAACAACAATAATAAGGACTTGCTAATCAACGAGGAAATTAAAGCTCCTGAAGTAAGAGTGATCGGTCCTGATAACGAACAGTTAGGAATCATGAAGATTGATGATGCCAGAGACTATGCTTATAAGAGTAATGTAGATTTGGTATTGATTGTTCCAAACGCAACTCCACCTGTTTGCCGCGCTATAGATTACGGTAAATTCTGCTTTGAAAGAGGCAAACGTGAAAAAGAAGCAAAGAAAAAGCAGGTAGTTGTAAAGGTTAAAGAAGTTCAGCTTTCATGTCGTATTGAGCAACATGATTTTGATACTCGTGTTAACCATGCTAAAAAGTTCCTTGCTGAAGGTAACAAGGTAAAGGCAGTAGTAAGATTCAAGGGTAGAGAAATGTCCCATATGGATCTTGGTAAAGAAGTTATACTTAAATTTGAAGAAGCTTGTCGTGATGCAGGCGTGGCTGAGAAAAAGCCAGTACTCGAGGGACGTTATATGTCCATCATTTTATCACCTGTTAAGCAGGATAAAAAATAATTTTTGTTAATTTATGGGGATATTCCCCGGCAGAAAAGGAGTATATACAATGGGAAAGATCAAGACACATAAGGCGTCTGCTAAGAGATTCTCTCTTACAGGTAGCGGAAAAATCAAAATGTCTCACAACAACCACCGTCATAAGCTCGGTCTCAAGACCGCAAAACGTAAGAGAGGCCTTCGCAAGGGCGCAATCCTTAGCGAGTGCTTTGCACCTACTTACAGAACCCTTATTCAGAAGTAATAAGGCAAACGACGAAAAATTTGGAGGATGATATAATATGGCAAGAGTTAAGGGCGCTATGATGACGCGCAAAAGAAGAAAGAACATTCTCAAAGCCGCTAAGGGTTATTGGGGAGCTAAGTCCAAGCATTTTAAGATGGCTAAGCAGGCCGTTCTTAAGAGCGGTAACTATGCTTATGTTGGACGTAAGCTTAAGAAGAGAGATTTCCGTTCTCTCTGGATCACAAGAATTTCTGCACAGGCTAAGGTTTGTGGTATGAATTATTCTACACTTATGCACGGTCTCAAGGTTGCTGGTATTGATCTCAACCGCAAGATGCTTGCAGAAATCGCAGTTTCCGATAAGGAAGCTTTTGCTGCAATCTGCGAAAAGGCTAAAGCAGCTCTTTAATAAAGATTTACCCGGTTTTCCAAAAGAGGCGAACCGGGATTCTTTTTTTGAATTACTTACAAGGAGTAAATCTTTATGAATTTAGTTAAAGATATTATAACTAGCAGAAATAATACAACTGTAAAATGGGTGGCTTCGCTACAGGAGAAAAAGTGGCGAGAACGTGAAAAATGTTTCATTGCAGAAGGTGAGAAGCTTACATACGAAGCAATAGAAGCAAAATTGCCATTGCATAGTATTTTTGTTAGTGAAAATAAAAAAGAAAAGATTTTAGATAAGTTAAATAAGATTATGGTGTCGGAATCTTACAAAAACATACCTATATACGTTTTATCTGATAATGTTTTTGAAAAAATTTCCACCGAAAAAGCACCTCAAGGAGTAATTAGTGTAATAAAATCTCTTGACTTTTTCTACAATATTGATATAATATATAAGGAAGAGTTTTTTTTAGATGATGACGAAATGGCATTAGCGTTGTATTCAGTTAGAGATCCCGGAAATCTAGGATCTGTTATTCGAAGCGCTGTTGCTTTTGGTGTAGATCACATAATACTTACCTCTGATTGTGCAGATGTTTACAATCCTAAAACCGTTAGAAGCGCAATGGGCAGTCTTTATCGAACCAAGATTACAATCGTCAATGACTTTTCAGCTTTTATTGAAGCGGCAAGATATTCCGGAAGACGCGTTTTTGCTGCAGAGCTATCTGATGGTGCTAAATCATTAAACGAAGCGGGATTGAACAGAAAAGATATTATGATTATTGGAAATGAAGGTCATGGCATACCAAAGGACATTTCTGATAAGTCATGTGGCAGTGTGTATATACCAATATCTAAAAAAACCGAGTCATTAAATGCTTCAGTTGCGGCAGCAATATTTATGTGGGAGCTAAACAAGTAATGTAAAAGTAGGAGGACTGGAATATGCATAAAAATGTATTGTGGATTTGGCTTTCGCTTGCTTGTACACCAGGAACAGCAACATTTCCAAGGTTAATCGAAAAGTATAAAGATGCAAAAGACATTTATGATGCAGATATAAAAGACATTATTAAATGTTTAGATCCACGTTCCTCTGATAGAAAAAGATTAGCTGATAAAAATTTAGATAAGGCTAACGAAATTTTTGAGTTTTGTAAAAAGAAAGGTATCGGGATGGTATCTTTCGGAGATGATGAGTATCCTAAAGCGTTGAGAGAAATCCAGTCTCCTCCAGTGTTTCTGTATTATCGAGGCAATCTGCCTGATTTTAATAAAGGCTTTTATGTTTCTGTGGTAGGAACCAGAGCTATCAGTGATTACGGCAGAAAAAATGCATTCAAAATTTCTTATGATTTAGCATGTGTAGGAGCAACAATTGTATCCGGAATGGCCATTGGAATAGATGGGATTTCTCATGCTGCAGCATTAGAGGCTGAAGGAAAAACTATTGCGATATTGGGTTCGGGAATAGATGTTTGTTATCCCGCTCAGCATTTAACTTTGGCACGAAATATAGTGAAAAACGGATGTATAATTACCGAATTTCCCCCACATACACCTCCAGCAAAAAATAACTTTCCTATAAGAAACAGAATCATAAGTGGACTTTCATCTGTAACGGTAGTCATTGAGGGAAAAGAGAAAAGCGGTGCTAGAATTACCGCTGCATATGCTAAAGAGCAAAACAGGGCAGTTTATGCTTTGCCTGGAAATATAGAATCCGAAAATAGCGAGATATCCAACTTGCTTCTTAAAAACGGAGCAAAAATAATAACAACAGCCGATGATTTAGTTAGAGATTTTCAAAATGAATATCAGGGGATCATTAACCCCTTTAATCTCAAAGAGCGGTTGCCTGTAGATATCATGGACACTCTTTCAAAATATTCAGTAGTTGCTATATCGTCTGGAGACGATATTTTTCCAGCTGTTAGAATTAGAAGAAAAACAGCTAGAACAACTACCGAAATTGAAGAAAAAACAATTTCAAATCTACAAACGGAAAATAATGATTCGATTGTAGAATCAAAATTTGATACAAAAATTTTTGAAATTTATAAAAAAATTCCACTAAACGGAGATTGTTCTGTGGAATCGTTGTTAAGTGAACAAACCAATCTTCGAGAGGTTATGAGATGCCTTCTCAAATTAGAGATGTGTCATTTTATAACTATGCTACCCGGCGATAGAGTAGCCAGAAAAAATGTTAAGTAAGAGGTAAAACGATGGCAAACTTGGTAATAGTAGAATCACCAGCTAAAGCAAATACAATAAAAGGTTATCTGGGTTCTAATTATAAGGTAATAGCTTCAAAAGGTCATATTAGAGATTTGCCCAAAAGCACTTTAGGCATCGACATAGATAATAATTTTGAACCTCATTATATTAACATAAGAGGTAAGGGGGATGTTATCAAAGAGCTAAAAAAAGAGGCGCAGTCGGCTTCAAAAATTTTCCTTGCAACTGACCCTGACCGTGAAGGAGAGGCTATATCTTGGCATATTGCAGAACAGCTCGGCATTCCAAAAGATGCTTTATGCCGTGTAACATTTAATGAAATAACAAAAAACGCCGTAAAAGAATCTATTAAAAATCCAAGAACTATTAACGAAGATTTAGTTAATTCTCAGCAAGCGAGAAGAATTCTTGACCGTTTGGTTGGATTTAAGCTTAGTGAAGTTCTTTGGAAAAATATTAAAAGTGGACTTTCCGGAGGACGAGTTCAGTCTGTAGTTACTCGTATTATAACCGAACGCGAAGATGAGATTCGTGAATTTGTTCCAGGTGAATATTGGACTATTGATGCTGCTTTGATGACGCAAGAAGGCGAAACTTTAGTAGCAAAGTTTTTTGGAAATAAAAAAGGAAAGCTCAAGCTTTCAAATCAAAATGAAACAAACGATGTAGAAGAAAAGCTTAAAAATGGAGATTTCAAGGTTGTATCTGTAAAGCATCAAGAAAAACAGAAACAACCTGCACCTCCATTTACAACTTCAACATTACAGCAGGAAGCTTCAAAACAGTTAGGTTTCCAGTCGCAAAAAATTATGAAAATAGCTCAGGAGTTGTACGACGGTTTGAATATCGGTAGCGAACATGGCGGCGTACAAGGTCTGATTACTTATATGCGTACAGATTCTACCAGAGTTTCTCCCACAGCTCAAGATGTGGCAGCAAAGTATATTAACGAAAAGTTTGGCGAGGAATATGTACCAAAATACAAACGAAATTACAAGAGTAATAACAATTCACAGGATGCACATGAAGCAATACGTCCTTCAAATGTGTATTTAAGCCCCAAATCTTTGAGAAAGGTTCTCACAACGGAACAGTATAGACTATATAAGCTTATATGGGAAAGATTTGTAGCTAGCCAGATGGAATCGGCTGTTTTAGATACTGTAACGGTTGATATTGAGAATTCAGGCTATATTTTCAAGACTGGAGGATATGTTGTAAAATCCAGAGGATATCTCACTCTTTATAACGCGGCAGAAGAAAAACGTGATGATCTTGATATTGAAAATATTAATCTTACAAAGCTGCCTAATGTAAAAGTTGGAGAAGTGCTTGCAATAGATGACATTAAAAAGCAGCAACACTTTACCGAGCCACCTGCGAGATATACAGAAGCTTCATTGATTAAGTTCCTTGAGGAAAATGGAATAGGCCGTCCTTCTACTTATGCGCCAATTATTTCTATAGTAATTTCTCGCGAATATGTAAAGAGAGATGGAAAAACTTTAGTTGCAACGAAGCTTGGAGAAGTAATTACAAAGTTTATGCGTGAATATTTCCCTGAGATCATTGACTATGAATTTACTGCATCAGTGGAGGATAAATTAGATTCGATAGAGAACAAAAACAATACAATTGTGGGTGTCCTCGACGAATTCTATAAAAAATTTGAAGCAGAATTGGAATATGCCCTCAACGGAAAGAAAAAAATATCATTAAGCTCCACTTTAGAGGAAAGTGATGTGCGCTGTGAAAAGTGCGGTTCGCTTATGGTATATAAAAACGGAAGATTTGGAAAATTTTTAGCATGTCCAAATTATCCGGAATGTAAAAACACCAAAACTATTGATAAAGATGGTAACGTGTCAGAACCTGAAGTTCAGGAGACGAAGCTTGCTGGCTTCCAATGTGAGCTTTGCGGTGCTGATATGATAGTGAGAAATGGAAAGTATGGAACATTTTATGCTTGTTCTAACTATCCTACCTGCACATTTACAAAACAAAAAATAACAGATACAGGTGTATGCTGTCCTAATTGTTCTTCTAAAATTGTTGCAAGACATGGAAGAGGTAAGATGCTATTTTACAGCTGTGAAAAATATCCTGAATGCGATTTTTCCACATGGGATATGCCTATGTCTGATAAATGCCCCGATTGTGGTGGCATTCTATACTTTAGAAAGAGCAGAAAATCTGTAATCTGCAAGACAAAAGATTGCAATTACAGAAGAGAAGATGATATTACGGTGGTTGAATGATGATTGATAAACCTATTATAAAAGTTGTAGGCGCTGGCCTTGCAGGATGTGAAGCCGCGTGGCAGGCAGCAAATCTTGGATGTAATGTTATCATCTATGAAATGAAGCCACATAAGTTCTCTCCCGCCCATCATAGTGATGGGTTTGCAGAATTGGTTTGTTCAAACTCTCTTAGATCAAATCAATTATCTAATGCGGTTGGGCTATTAAAAGAAGAATTAAAGTTGCTAGATTCTCTTATTATTGAAGCAGCATATGCCACAGAAGTTCCTGCAGGAAGTGCATTAGCGGTAAATCGCGATGAATTTAGCAAATATATAACCGAAAAAATTTGCAATCACCCTAATATAACTGTCGTTAGAGAAGAAGTTACTTCCATCGGTGATGATATTACTATTATTGCCTCTGGACCATTGACCTCTCCTGCACTCTCTGATGCTATAACAGATTTGACAGGTGGTGGGGAACTGCATTTCTTTGATGCAGCAGCTCCAATTGTAGATTTTTCGACGATTAATACAGATGTTGCTTTCTTTGCATCAAGATATGGGAAAGGTAATCCAGAAGATTACTTGAATTGTCCTATGACAAAAGAGCAATATGATGCTTTCTACAATGAATTAATTTCTGCAAAATCAGCACCGCTTAAAGATTTCGACAAAGAGCTTCAAGAGGATTTGACTGTTTTCGAAGGCTGCATGCCGGTTGAAGTTATGGCATCCAGAGGATATGATACATTGAGATTCGGCCCCATGAAACCCGTTGGTTTGCCTCTCCCTGGGACTGGCGAAGATGCCTTTGCAACCGTTCAGCTTAGACGAGAGAATAAGGAAGGAACTATGTACAATATAGTTGGTTTCCAAACTCATTTAACCTTTGGAGAGCAAAAAAGAGTATTCGGCATGATACCAGGGCTTGAGAATGCAGAGTTTTTCCGATATGGAGTTATGCATAGAAATACTTATCTTAATTCTCCGGGATTCTTAACAGCAACGTATTCCGTTAAAGAGAAACCCAATCTTTTCTTTGCAGGTCAAATGACCGGTGTTGAGGGGTATGTAGAATCTACATCTTCAGGTTATGTGGCAGGAATTAATGCAGCAATGCTTGCTCTCGGAAAAGATAAGGTTATATTCCCTAAAGAAACCGAGATAGGCGCTTTAGCACATTATGTAAGTGAAGGTGGAATAAGTTCATCATTCCAACCAATGAATGCTAATTTTGGAATTATTGCTCCACTTGATAGAAAAGTTAAAGGTGGAAAAAAATATAGAAACGAAGCTTATGCCGAACGTTCTATAAATATAATAAAAGAAAAATATACAAAGAAATAAATTTTATGGAGGTGTGACATGGGAATTGGAAAGAACATTTTTGATCTAGAAAAAAAGCTCGAATATAAATTCCACGACCTGTCATACCTTGAACGTGCTATGACACATTTGTCATACACAAATGAACAAAGATTGAAAGGGATAAATGTAGTTTCTAACGAAAGATTAGAGTTTTTGGGTGATGCAGTTATCCAAATAATTATATCTGAATACTTATATGATAATTATCGTAAACATCGCGAGGGCGCTTTAACTAAAATGCGTCAGCGTATAGTATGCGAGAAAACTCTTTCAAAAATTGCGGCAGAAATAGGCTTGGGTGAATATATCAATCTCGGGCATGGTGAAGAACTTACAAACTGCCGTGAAAGACCCAAGATTTTGGCTGATACATTAGAGGCTTTGATTGCTGCAATTTATCTTGATTCAAAAGATCAGTCACAAGAAATTGTTCGTGATGTTGTTATAAAACTTTTTTCAAGTGTGCTTCAGTCTGATTCGGTAAACAAAAGGTCTGACTACAAGACAATGCTTCAGCAATTAGCCGAGCAGGATGGTGCATCAATACTTGAATACAAAGTTGTTGATGAAATCGGGCCAGAGCATAATAAAATATTTACCGTCGCAGCCTTAATTAACAATAATAAAGTCGGTGAGGGCAAAGGTAAAACAAAGAGACAAGCTGAAATGAATGCTGCAAAAATGGCACTCAAGCTTTTTGGGTTATTATAAAATGAAGCACGTAAATATACCGATTTTTATACCCCATTTGGGTTGCCCAAATCAATGCGTTTTTTGCAATCAAACATCAATATCCGGGGTTGCAGAGTTTGATCCTGAAAAGCTTAAAAGCATAATTGACAATGCTCTTTTTACAATACCTGACGACTATATTATTGAGATCGCGTTTTTTGGTGGATCATTCACGGGGATAGACAGATTGCAAATGATCGATTTGCTAAAGACCGCTTATTCTTACATTGAAAAGGGAAGGGTATCGCATATAAGATGTTCGACACGTCCCGACTATATTGATTTAGAAGTGCTTGATATTCTAAAAAAATACGGTGTAAAAGTAATTGAATTAGGATTACAAAGTTCGTCTGACTTTGTTCTAACAGCAACAAAAAGAGGTCATAATTTCGAATCGGAAAAGACCGCCTGTAGAATGATTGTAGAACATGGATTTGATCTTGTAGGTCAGATGATGATTGGTCTTCCAGACTCTACGCTTGATGACGAAAAAAATACAGCGCAATTTATTATTGATTGCGGTGCCAAATATGCCAGAATATATCCTACAGTAGTCTTTAAGGATACCGAGCTTTTATCATTAACCGAAAGTGGCTGCTATTTGCCTTTGTCGCTTGAAGATGCTGTTGATAGAAGTGCTGAAGTATTAAAGATGTTTTTTTCGGCTGGGATAGATGTTATTAGAATTGGTCTATGCGCTTCAGAGAATTTATCTTCAAAAGATACATATTTTGCAGGTCCTAATCATCCGGCAATTGGAGAACTGGTTGAAAACAAAATTTATCTTGAAAACATAAAAAAAGAACTAGATGGCATTTCACTTTTTTCAGATGACATAGTTAGAGTGGGTGTCGCTTGCGGTTGTCTTTCAAAGGCAATTGGTCAGAATAAGAAAAACAAATTTCTATTAATGCAAAACTTCAATATAAGAGATGTTAAGTTTTTTGAATCAAGTAATATTTCTAAATATGAGGTTTCGATTGTAGTAGAGAGGAAAAATAAAAATGTACTTAAAATCACTTGAACTTCATGGTTTCAAATCTTTCCCAAACAGAACAGTGCTTTCGTTTGAGAGAGGTGCAACTGTAATAGTTGGTCCTAACGGTAGTGGTAAATCGAATATTTCCGATGCTATGAGATGGGTTCTAGGAGAACTTTCAAGCCGTAACATACGTGGTACGAGAATGGAAGATGTAATTTTCGGTGGAACCGACGATAGAAGACCTATGGGATTTGCAGAAGTATCGGTTACATTCGATAACTCTGATCCGGTAAACAGACTTGATAACGAAGCTGACGAAGTTGTAGTTACTCGTAGATACTTCCGTACAGGAGATAGCGAATATTTAATCAACCGCCAACCAAGAAGGCTTCGTGACATATACGAGCTTTTCATGAATACCGGTGTTGGTCGTGAAGGTTATTCTATCATCGGTCAAGGTAAAATAGCAGAGATTATCTCTAAAAAGAGTGATGAAAGAAGAAATATATTCGAAGAAGCGGCCGGTATTTCCAAATATCGTCACAGAAAAGAAGAGTCTGAAAGAAAGCTCAAGCACACAAAGGATAATCTCGATCGTGTCAAGGATATCCTTACAGTTCTTGAAGAGAGAGTTGGGCCTCTTGAAAAGGAAGCTGAACGTGCAAAGCGCGGATTGGCTATTTATGAAGAAAAAAAGCGTGCAGACGTTACTCTTTGGCTTTTCGATACTAAGAAGATTAGAGTTGACATAGAAGAGGCTGAAAAAGCACTCAAGATATCTGCTCATGAGCTTGAGATTATTGATCAAATGATCTCCGACCTTGAGAACCAAGATGAGAATCTTTATCAGCGCACTCAGGAAGGAAAAATTCTTTCTGAACGTTTGTTTAATGACATTCGTGAAACTTCCGATAAGCTTCACGAGCTTGATAATGCCATTAAGGTAGCGGAATCGAATTTCGAGCATTCTGCAGAGCTTATTAATCAGTGTGTTATCAGAATCAAAGAAATTGATGAGAGCAAAGCTAATCTAAATATTACAAGGGATGGATATATTGAACGCAAAGCTAAATTTGACGATAACTTAAAGTCTAAAATGGATGAAAAGTTGGAAGTTATTGTTGAACAGCAAAATATCAAGAACGAGTTTGATATTGCTAGCAAGGATGTTCAAGAAGCGCTTGATGAATTAACAGTAGAAGAAAATACAAGCGTAAATCTTAAGATACGTATAGATGTTCTAAAAAGTTCAAAGGCGAGTGACGGAACAAAGTCGCTTGATGTAGAAAAGGAAATTGAAAAATATCGCACCGAAGGCATTACTCTTAAGGAAGAGGCCGATAGATGCGAGAGAAATGCATCAGGATTTAAGAAGAGTATATCCGAAAAAGAAGAAATCATTACAGACGCTTCCTTGAGGATCACAGAGCTTACAGAAGAAAGAGATAATCTTATCGAGGCAATAAACACCTTAAAGCTTAAAAAGGATACAGCGCTGCAGAGAGCTGACGTTCTTCAAAGAATGAACGAACATTTTGAAGGATATGGCGACAGCATCAAGTTTGTAATGAAGGAATATTCTCAGGGGAATATTTCGGGTGCAGGTAAAATACATGGACCTATATCTTCTTTGATCAATGTGGATAAAAAATATATTACCGCTATCGAAACAGCTTTGGGCTCTAGCTTGCAGAATATAGTTGTAGAGAATGAAGAAACTGCCAAAGCTGCTATGTATGCTCTTAAGCGTGCAAATGCCGGTAGAGCTACATTCTATCCAATCAGCGCTATCAAGCCTAGCACAGAAACAGATGAAATTCGTGCAGCCAAGAGCATGGAGGGTTATATTGGACGAGCTGATACATTAGTGAACAGTGATGCAAACTATCGTTCCATCATAGAATACCTTTTGCTTAGAGTTGTTGTGTTCGATAACATTGAAAACGCTTCTGTTGCAGCAAAAAAACTCAAATATAAAGTAAGATTGGTAACTCTAGATGGACAGATTATTAATGCTGGAGGATCGTTTACTGGTGGTAGCGCAAAGCGTGACAGTGGAATTTTAACAAGATTAACATTCATTAATGAATTAAAAGAACAAGCAGAGAAATTAACCCAAGAAATTAATGACAATAATCAGAAGTTATCCATTGTGGATTCCGAGCTTGCAGATTCTAAAGAAAGATATAAAAATGCAGAACAAGAAAAAGATCTTCTCATCTCGCTTTCTCGTTCGCAGTTTGCAGCACTGGATAATGCAACTGCAAAGTTTAACGCAAACCAGGAAATTATTGATAAGCTTGTAGTGGATTACAACAATCTCGTTGGTCAGCAGACAAGAGCCGATGAAGAGATTTTGATTCTTGAATCTGAACACAAGGCAAATCTCGAAAGAATAGCTGCTCTTCGTGAATATCGTACTAAACGTAGTCTTGAAATGGGCGTTCTCGACGAAAAGAATGATGAGCTTACAAGTAAAATTAATGAGATGCAGATTACTATTGCAGAGGTGAGAAAAGACATCGAAGGTGTTGAGAATCTTATTTCTACAATAGATAATCGCATTTTCGAACTAGACACTGAAAGAAGCATTCAAACCTCTAGAATTAGTGATCTCGAAAAAAAGAGAGAAAACATCGATTCTGAAAAAACTGAAAGTTCGGCTGAGTACAAAAATCTTCTTAAAGAGATTGATAATTTAAGGCAGAAGAGAACTGGAGTGGAATCTGAAAATGATGAGGTAGAGAGAGCAAGAAAAGATATTTCTGTAAAGCTTCGTGAAAAGAACTCTTCACGTCAGATTGCACACGAATCTAAACTTAAAAACGAAAACCGCCATCTTCAGCTCCTTGAAAGACAGGATAAGCTTGGCTCTCAGCTTTGGGATGATTATGAAATCACCTATGAGCAGGCTCTTGCATTAGAATATCCACCTGTAACAGAAGAAAACAGAGAAGAGATCGCGCATCTCCAGTCTTCTTGCCGTGCTCGTCTTCGTGCTTTAGGAAACTTCAATCCTGGCGCTATTGAAGAATACGCCCAGGTTAAAACTCAATACGATGATATGAATACCCAGTTTACGGATCTTACAAATTCTTATGATGAGCTTATCGGAATTATTTCCAGACTTGAGTCTGAGATGAGAACAAGCTTTGTAGATGCATTTAATGCGATAAACAAGCATTTCGGTATAACCTTTAAGGAATTGTTTGGCGGAGGTAGTGCAGAATTGCTTCTGACAGATCCAGAAGACGTCCTTACATCCGGTATTGAGATTAAAGCGGCGCCTCCAGGAAAAATCATCAAAAACCTTTCATTGCTTTCTGGTGGAGAGCAGTCGTTTGTTGCAATTGCTTTGCTGTTTGCAATACTCAAGGTTAATCCAACACCATTCTGTATTCTCGACGAGATTGAAGCTGCGCTTGATGAAGTAAACGTTTACAGATTCGGCGAGTATATAAAGAAATTTGATGATGGAACACAGTTTATCCTTATTACGCACCGCAGAGGTACTATGGAAATTGGTGACCGACTTTATGGCGTAACAATGCCACAGAGAGGTATATCTCAGGCAATAGAACTTAATGTTAATGAAATAGAAGGAAGACAGGAGGAAATACTTGATGGGCTTCTTTGATAAGCTGAAACAAGGATTACTTAAGACCAAAAACGCAATTGTAGATAAAATAGACGGTCTTTTTAAGAAGTTTGTTCGTGTAGATGAAGATCTATTTGAAGAACTGGAGGAGTTGTTAATTTCTGCAGACATAGGTGTTAATACTACTATGGAAATTTTAGACGAACTCCGTGATACAGTAAAAGATAACAGAATAAAAGAGCCTTCAGAAGTTAAAAATGAGTTGTTTAAAATCTTGCGCCGCATGATTGGTGAACACGAGGCTCTTAACCTTTCAACTAAACCGTCTGTAATCCTTGTCATTGGTGTTAACGGAGTTGGTAAAACTACTTCAATAGGAAAGATAGCAAACGAGCTTAAGCACGCAGGAAAAAAAGTGGTGGTTGCTGCTGCAGATACATTCCGCGCTGCTGCCGCTGAACAGCTTACAGTTTGGTGTGAAAGAGCTGGTGTTGATATTATAAAACAAGCTGCAGGTGCAGATCCGGCTTCTGTTGTGTTTGATGCGATCAATGCTGTAAAGAGCAGAGGTGCTGACGTTCTTATTATTGATACCGCAGGAAGACTTCATAATAAGAAGAATCTTATGGATGAACTTGCTAAAATAGACCGTGTAATTAATAGAGAGCTTCCTGATGCTGCGAGAGAAACTTTATTAGTCCTTGATGCAACAACAGGGCAAAATGCAGTTATCCAGGCTAAGGAATTCAAGGAAGCTTCCAAAATCACGGGACTTGTACTTACAAAGCTTGATGGAACTGCTAAGGGTGGTATAGTTATTTCTATACGAAAGGAATTAGGCATTCCTGTTAAATTCATAGGTGTTGGTGAAAAAATCGATGATATGAAGCCTTTTGATTCTAAAGAATTCGCATCGGCACTTTTTGAAACAAACTAAAACTTAAGGAACAATATAATGATAACAAGTAAACAAAGAGCGCAGCTTCGTGGCATGGCTCAACATTTAGATACCATTTTTCAAATAGGAAAAGGTGGTATTACGGAAGAAATTTGTAAGCAGATTGCAAATTCCTTAGAAGCAAGAGAGCTTATCAAAGCACGTGTGCTTGATAACAGTGGATATACTGCTAAAGAAGCCGCCACTATTATTTCAGAAGAAATAGAATGCGATGTAGTATCTTGCGTAGGAAACAGATTTGTTCTTTACAAAGAATCTACAAAAAAGAAAAGAATTGAGATTTAATTGTAAATTAATAGCGAGGATATGATTATGATGTTTTCTGTTGAAGAGTTAGAAAAGTTAGAAAATACTATAAAAGGCAGAATGTCTACTCATAGGTATATCCACACTATTGGAGTTCGTGATGCTGCAAAGAAAATTGCTAAATACTGTTATGATGGTGATGTATCTGAAATAGTAGCGGCAGCACTTCTTCATGATATATCAAAGGAATATTCTACAGCAGAACAATTTGATATGATGAAAAAGTCTGGGGTGGCTTTAACAGACACAGATTTAATGTCTGAACCGATATTTCATTCATTCACGGCTCCATATGTTATTTCACATGATTTTGAAAAATTTGCAACAGCAAATATAGTGTCATCAGTTTTTAATCACACTACTGGATCTCCTGATATGTCCTTGTTTGATGAGATTATATTTGTTGCTGATTTTATCGAAGATAATAGGATATATTTGAATTGTGTTAAGGTTAGAGAAAAGTTATACGAAGCTTTCTCTTCGGCTTGTGATGTGGAAGAGTCTATTGCTCATCTTCACACAGCGACCATAATGGCATTGGAGTTTACTATGATTGATTTAATAACAAATCGTAAGTGCTTAAATGAAAGAACTGTAGCAACCAGAAATGCGTTTCTTTCAAGAGTACCAATGCTTCTTAGCTAATTCATAGAAAGGAAAAGTTAAATGGAAATTATTAAAACCGATGAGCTTAAAAATGCTACCTCGGAGCTTCTTGCAAAAGAAGTCACAAAAATACTTATAGAAAAAAAAGCGATTGATATAAAATTATTTGATGTTAAAGAGAGCACTGGTGTAACCGATTACTACGTAAATGCTACTGGTCGCTCCTTTACACATGTAGCATCATTGGCCGACGATTTGTGCGAAATGATTTCTAATCGTGGAAGAAATGAACTTCGCATAGAAGGAAAACGTGGTAACGGATGGATTCTTGTTGATTACGGTGACGTTATTATCAATGTATTCGATAAAGAATCTAGAACATTTTATAGCTTTGATAGACTTCTTCCTGCAGAAGGAGAAATAGATATTTCGGATCTTGTTGCCGAAGTTGATGCTAAACTTAATATTAATAAGAATTGAGGGCATAGATGATGAATTACGAACACTCAAATATTGAAGCCAAATGGCAAAAATATTGGGAGGAGAACAATACATTTAAGACTAATGTGTGGGATTTCTCCAAGCCTAAGTATTATGTGCTTGATATGTTTCCATACCCATCAGGTGTTGGACTTCACGCAGGTCATCCTGAAGGTTATACCGCTACCGATATTGTATCGCGTATGAAGCGTATGCAGGGCTATAATGTTCTTCATCCTATGGGATACGATTCATTTGGTCTTCCCGCAGAACAGTATGCTGTAAGCACCGGTAATCACCCCAATGGTTTTACTCAAGAAAACATCAAAACCTTCTCTAAACAGCTCAAGGAGCTTGGGTTTGACTACGATTGGTCAAAGATGATTGCAACATCAGATCCATCTTTCTATAAGTGGACTCAGTGGATATTTAAGAAACTGTATGAAGCAGGTTATGCGAAGCGTATTGAAATGCCTGTTAACTGGTGTGAAGCGCTTGGAACCGTTCTTTCTAACGATGAAGTTATAGATGGTAAGTCTGAGCGTGGCGGATACCCTGTAGAGAAGCGAATGATGATGCAGTGGGTTATTGACCAACCAGCCTTTGCAGAGAAACTTCTTGATGGTCTTAATGAAATAGATTGGCCAGAGTCTACTAAGGAAATCCAGCGCAACTGGATAGGAAAATCTACAGGTGTCGAAGTTGACTTCCGCCTTGTTGGTGGTGGCGAATTCTCTATATATACTACATGTATTGAGACTATATATGGTATTACATTTATGGTTCTTGCCCCTGATGGAAAGATTACTCAGTCTCTTATGGATCGCGTAGAAAATAAGGACGAGGTAAAACAATATATAGCAGAAACTCTCAAAAAGAGTGATATGGACAGAACAGAGCTTAACAAGACAAAGACTGGGTGTCCTCTTAAGGGCGTTTATGCTATCAACCCTGTAAATGGCAAGGAAGTTCCGGTATTTATTGGCGATTTCGTTCTTGCTAATTACGGCACTGGAGCAGTTATGGCAGTTCCCAGCCACGACCAGCGCGACTTTGAATACGCAAAATCCCATGATATTCCTATGATTCAGGTTATCGATGGACGCGATGTTTCCGAATGTGCCTTTGAGAAGCAGGATTACCTCGGCAAAGGTTGTAAGCTTATTAATTCTGAGGAATTTACTGGCATTACCGTTGAAGAAGCAAAGGAGGCAATCACCGCCAAACTTGAATCCGTAGGTGTTGCTAGGCGTAAAGTTAATTATCACTTCCGCGAGTGGATTTTCGCACGTCAGCGTTACTGGGGTGAGCCAGTTCCTTGCGTTTATACAGATGATGGCGAAACCGTGTTTCTTCCAGACGAGGAGCTTCCTCTCATTCTTCCTGAGCTTGAAGATTATAAGGGCAAAAATGGTAAAGCACCTCTTGAGAATGCAATTGAATGGAAACAGTATAACAAGAATGGAATTAAGGGCATACGTGAAACCTCAACTATGCCAGGTTCAGCAGGCTCATCTTGGTACTTTATGCGATATATTGATCCTAACAATGACAATGCGCTGTGTGATCCTAAGCTTCTTGAGCATTGGCTTCCTGTTGACCTTTACGTTGGTGGTCCAGAGCACGCAGTAGGACACCTTATGTACGCAAGAATTTGGAACCGCTTCCTTTATGACAATGGTATTTCACCTGTTAAAGAACCCATTAAAAAGCTTGTACACCAGGGTATGATTCTTGGCGAGAACGGTATTAAGATGGGTAAGCGTTTTCCTGAGTTTGTTGTAAATCCCAGCGATATTGTTCGTGAATACGGCGCTGACACACTTCGCCTTTATGAAATGTTTATGGGCCCACTTGAGGTTTCCAAGCCATGGAGCTCTACTGCAGTTGTAGGCGCAAGAAAGTTCATCAACCGTGTTTGGAATTTCTTTACTGAACCGTATAATATTATAGAATCTGATGATGGCAAACTCACAAAGCTTTATCATCAGACTGTGAAAAAGGTAACTTCTGATTTTGAAACTCTTGGATTTAATACTGCAATCGCTCAGATGATGGTATTTATTAATGAGGTGTATAAAAACGGTACATGCCCCAGAGAATATGCAGAGGGCTTTATCAAGATGCTGTCTTGTATTGCACCACATGTTTGCGAGGAAATATGGCAGTTGTTTGGTCACAATGAAACGATTGCTTATGAGTCTTGGCCTCAATATGAGGAAAGTAAATGTGAAAGCGATATAATTGAAATGCCAATCCAGATCAACGGAAAAGTGCGATCTATTATCACTTTACCAAAGTCTGCAACCAAAGATGAAGTTCTTGCGACCGTAAAAGCTGATGAAAAGGTAAAAGCTGCAATTGTAGGAAAAACAATTGTTAAAGAAATCGTTGTTCCGGGCAAGATTATAAATATTGTTGTAAAATAACTTTCCATCAGCACAAATAACATATATATTTATAGCGGGTTGATTTTATATAGTCAGCCCGTTTTCATTTGTAAATATTTTTAAAAAACTTTTTTAAAACCACTTGACAAATAAAAACTAAAATGATATAATATAAGGGCTGAAAACAAATGCGAGTGTAGTTCAATGGTAGAATTCCAGCCTTCCAAGCTGGTCGCGTGGGTTCGATTCCCATCACTCGCTCCAAAAATGCGCCCTTAGCTCAGTGGATAGAGTGCCCGGCTACGAACCGGTAGGTCGAAGGTTCGAATCCTCCAGGGCGCGCCAGAGAAATCCTGTCTTAGTGACAGGTTTTTTTGTTTTATAGCTTTATTTACAGAAAAATATTGACTTAAAGAGAAAAGTACTATATAATATATTTATATTTTGAGGTCAAAAGGAGAGAGTATGTTTAATTTAATACCTGATTATTATTTTGAGACCTTTGATAAGGCAAATGCTGGTTTTCTTTTGTCAAAAGGTATAAAAGGTATAGTGCTTGATATAGATAATACACTTGAACCATATGAGCATCCAAAGGCTGGAGATCATGTAATTAAATGGATAAAATCCTTGGAAAATGTAGGAATAAAAACTTCAATTGTTTCAAATAACAATGAAGAACGTGTAAGAAAATTTAATGAAGATTTTAATATGCCGGCATACTCAAGAGGAGGTAAGCCATTCAAAAAAAATGTCTTGCGCGCAATTTCTGACATGGGAATAGAAAAAGAGAGTGCCATCCTTATGGGGGATCAGGTTTTCACTGATGTATGGGCTGCACATAATGCGGGAATACCAGCTATTTTAGTACCGCCTATAAATGATAAAAAAGATTTACTAACTAGATTTAAGAGATTATTAGAGCGACCTATACTCAAAGCTTTTACTAGGAGAGCAAAGAGGAAATGAAAGCTTATTTTGGTCCTGGAGGTAATAGTGAAGCTTTTTATCAAACAGGAAAGAAATATACTATAGATGCGCCTGCATGGATAAAAGAAATAGGTTTGGATGCGTATGAGTATGAAGCGGGTAATGGATTGTCAGCCTCTCTTGAATCATTGAAGGCCATGGGCGAAAATGCAAAGGAGTGTGGTATCAAGCTTTCTTATCATGCACCATACTTCATATCTTTATCTGGAATCATAGAAGAAAAAAGATTAAACAGCATAAAATATATTTCTCAAAGCTTGGAAGCCGCCAATGCGCTTGGTGCAAAAATCATAGTTGTTCATACTGGATCTGCTGCCAAGATAACGAGAACAGAGGCTATGAGATTAGCGGCTGATACATTGACAAAAACATTAAATACAGTTGATACTTATGGGATTAAAATTGGTCTTGAAACCATGGGAAAGATCAATCAGCTTGGCACACTTGATGAAGTTATAGAATTATGTAAAATAGACTCCACATTAGTACCTGTTGTTGATTTTGGGCATATTAATGCCAGAGAAATGGGCGAGGCGTTAAAATCTGCCGATGATTATCTTAAAGTATTTGATAAAATAGATTCTCAACTAGGATTTGACATAGCAAGTAATTTGCATTGCCATTTTTCTAAAATAGAATGGAGTAAAAGCGGAGAAAAGAAACACTTAACATTTTCTGATAGAGAATGCGGTCCTGAATTTGAACCATTAATTGATGTTATATATGAAAATCAATTAACACCAACAATAATTTGTGAGTCTGCAGGAACGCAGTCAGATGATGCATTGCTTATGAAAAAATATTATATGGAGAAAAGAAAAAATGACTAAATTACAAAGATTAAGAAATAATATGAAATCTCGTGGGGTTGATTCAATCATCGTCCTTGATGAGCTCAATCAGCATTATCTATCAGATTTTGCATTTACAGACGGTTTTTTGCTTATAACCATGAATAAAGCATATCTCGTAACTGATTTTAGATATTATGAGATGGCTATCAACGGCGCATGTAAGGATTTTGAGATTCTTATGCCCGAAAACAGAAGAGAATTTATAGATAAAGCGCTTTCCCAGGATTCAGTAAAGACTGTGGGATTTGAAGGTGGCTTTGTTTCATATGAAACATATCGTGCATATTGTGAAAGACATCCTAATTTCACATTTGTTGATATAGAAAATATGATAGAGCTTCAAAGACAGATTAAAACTCCTGAAGAACTTGAAAAAATGCAAAAGGCACAGGATATTACCGACCTTGCTTTTAATCATATACTTAATGTGTTAACTCCCAATATGACAGAAGTTGAAGTTGCAGCAGAACTTGAGTATATTATGCGAAAGAACGGTGCTAGCGCATTAGCATTTGAAACAATAGCAGTATCCGGTGATGCATCAGCACTTCCTCACGGAACTCCTAGAAATACCAGGCTCAAGTCCGGCTTCCTTACTATGGACTATGGTGCAAAGTTTGATGGTTATTGTTCTGATATGACTAGAACCGTTGTTATTGGAAAAGCTGATGCGGAAATTAAGAAACTGTACAATACAGTCTTAAAAGCTCAGATGGATGCAATCGAATATCTTAGATCTGGATGTGATGCCGGCGAAGCAGATAAGATAGCAAGGGATATCATAGATGCAGTTCCTGAATATAAAGGAGCATTCGGTCATTCCCTTGGTCATTCAGTTGGTCTCTTTATTCATGAAGCACCTCGTGTAAGCTTTAAGTCATTTGGAGAAAAGCTCCAAAAAGGTAATGTTGTTACTGTTGAACCAGGTATATATTTGTTTGGAAAATATGGCTGTCGTATAGAAGACATGGTTGCGATAGAAGAAAATGGAGTAAGAAACTTCACACACTCAACAAAAGAACTCATCGAAATTCTCTAAATTGTAGTAAAAACTTAATATTTTTACAATTTTCTAAAAAAAATTGCGTTTACCTATTGATTTTTTTATAATTTTATAGTAAAATATCTATGTATGCTATGGGCATTTTATTAATAAAACGTTTCTAGGTTGTGGCGGACCTTAAATGCCCGAATCCAAATTCAAAAATTCGCCAAGAAAAGGAAAGATTTTATGTTAACAGCAGGTGATTTTAAAAATGGCGTTACCTTCGAAATGGAAGGTAAGGTTTATCAGGTAATCGAGTTCCAGCACGTTAAGCCCGGTAAAGGAGCAGCTTTTGTAAGAACAAAGTATAGAGACGTTGTTACAGGCGCAATTCGTGAAGCTTCTTTCAACCCTACAGCAAAGTTCGAGAACGCAGTTATTGAGAGAAAAGATCTTGAGTATCTTTACAACGACGGCGAGCTTTACTACTTCATGGATCAGGAGTCTTATGAGCAGATTCCTCTTAACGCAGACAAACTCGGTGATAACTTCAAGTTTGTAAAGGAAAATACTGTGTGTCGTATTTCTTCTTGGAAGGGATCTGTATTCTCTGTAGAGCCTCCTACATTTGTAGAGCTTGCAGTTACTGAAACAGAACCTGGCGTTCGTGGTGATACAGCTACAAACGTAACAAAAGAAGCAGTTCTTGAAACAGGCGCAGTAGTTAAGGTTCCAATCTTCATTAATGAAGGTGATGTTCTTAGAATTGACACTAGAACAGGTGAATATCTCGAAAGAGCATAATTTTACTTAAAGCAAATAGTACAAATGAGTGCTCTCCATACGGGGAGCACTTTGCTTATTAAACAAAGGAGAAAGATAATGGGAATTACAGAGAAGGCGGCTTATATTAAAGGACTTTTTGATGGTTATGAGCTTGATTCAACCAGCAAGGAGGGTAAGATCATTTCTGAAATGTTAACTCTTATTGCTGATATGGCGGATGAGATTTTAGCACTCAAAGCTGATAATAGAGAATTACATGAGTATGTAGAAGAACTTGATCACGATCTTGGAGAAGTTGAGGAAGAACTCTATTTTGAAGATGATTATGATGAATATGAAGATGAAGAAGACGAAGAAGACTCAGAATATTATGAAATTGAGTGTCCTTCCTGTGGAGAAATCGTTTGTTTTGATGAAACACTTGAGGACGACGAGCTTGTTTGTCCAGCATGTGGTGAACTTGTAACTGGAATTGAACTCTGTGACGGTGATTGTTCTAACTGCTGCGCAGATTGCGAAGAAGAGTAATTGGTTACATTTTAAATAATATATAATTATTTTTAAAAAACTATTGACATTTCAGCTCGATAGTGTTATAATATTACGACGCTTATTGATAGGCTGAAAAGTTTGGGTTTTTCTCAACGCCTATGATAGCGATTTTACACGAAAGTGAGGTGCTTTTTCATGTTCGCTATTTTTGTAACAGGTGGAAAGCAGTATAAGGTTTCTGAGGGTGACGTTATCTTCGTAGAGAAGCTTGGCGTTTCCGAAGGAGAGACAGTTACATTTGATAAGGTTCTTTGCCTCAATGGTGAGACTTTATCCGTTGGTACTCCTTATGTAGCAGGTGCAACTGTAGTTGCAAATGTTGTTAAGAATGGCAAGTCCAAGAAGATCGACGTTATTCGTTACAAGTCCAAGAAGAACGAAAAGAAGAAAATCGGTCATCGCCAGGACTACACAAAGATTCAGATCGCTAAGATCGAGGGCTAATCTTAATTATGACAACAATTGTTTTTTATAAGACCGACGGATTTTATTACGGTTTTGAAGAACAGGGACATACCGGTTATGCAGAGTCGGGCGAAGATATTCTTTGTTCAGCCTTATCCAGTATGACAATGCTTATAATTAACGCTATTGAAGTTTCTTATGCTTCTTCAGTTAATTATACCATTGACGAAGAGACTACTGATATTAAACTTATCGCTAAGTCTGCGCTCCCCAAGTATGAAAAGGATGAAAAGAAGCAGTACGCTGTTTCAGGTCTTATACAGGCTTATTATTATCAGCTAATGGATCTCATCGAAGATTATTATGATTATCTTGATGTAAAAGTGATCGAGCGTGATATTTAAGCAACAAATCTGCAAAGGCTGCAAGAGCCATCAATAATTATGG
>JAZKZW010000017.1:0-2734 GCA_045612865.1 Eubacteriales bacterium | reverse complement strand
TTCGGGTTATGAGCCCGACGAGCTACCAGACTGCTCCACTCCGCGATATTGGTGCCGGAAGCCGGGGTCGAACCGGTACGAGAAATAAATCTCACGGGATTTTAAGTCCCGGGCGTCTGCCAATTCCGCCATTCCGGCAAAAACGACCTTGGATTTCCTAATCGCTATACTATTATAGCACCGAGTTAGACAAATGTCAAGCCTTTTTTAGGATTTTTTGAAAAAATCCTGATTTTATATTGACAACGACGCCTTTTTGTGGTATCATATACAGGCTATGCTATATTGTATGCGGTTCTGCGGTATAATATGCGAAGCGGATTCATGAAACGAGTTTCACGAGACAGGATAATTAAATAATCGCACAGTTTTGCATTGCGATAGGAATATTTCGGCTTCGCCGAAGATACTCGCCTCGGGCGAGTATGCGAAACACAAATTTCAAAAAATACGCAGGCTTATCGAAGTGGTCACAACGAGGCGGTCTTGAAAATTTATCGGTCTATCGGACGATAAAACCTCGAGAAGCCTTGAAAACATTGACTTTTTCGTGAGTCCGAAAATCGCAAAAACAGGCACATCTAAAACAATATCTAAAATTTAATTAATACGCAGGAATATCGAAGCGGTCACAACGAGGCGGTCTTGAAAACCGTTAGGCCAAAAGCCACGGGGGTTCGAATCCCTCTTCCTGCGCCAAAAATAAAGCACCAATCCTTGCGGTTGGTGCTTTTATTTTATTGACATAAACAGCAAAATATGATAAAATATTACTGCTAACGACATGATTTTTTAGGAGGTGTTATTGTATGAGTTTTTATGATTATGCTCAAGGAAAACAGAGGATTATAAATATACTGGACTCAAAAACAAAAATTGAAGAAAGTGAAGATATACCCAAATCCGATGAGGAATTTACTTATGAAAATGGTATCAAAGCGTGGGTTGGAGCTTTGTTTGTAGATATTAGAGATTCTTCTGAATATTTCACTGAAAACAAACCTGATACAGTGGCAAGAGTGATTCGTGCTTTCTGCAGTGAAATAATCACGATTTTATCTGCAAATGACAACTATAGGCAAATTGGGATTCGTGGCGATTGCGTTTACGCAATTTATTCTTGTCCAACTCTAGCTCACATTAAGAGTATAATGAGTGATGCGGCTTATATAAACACTTTTAGAAAAATGTTTACTAAGATACTCACTAAAAAAGGTTTTCCAACTTTCTCTTTTGGAATAGGCATAGGTGCTAGTAAAGATTTGATTGTTAAAGCTGGTAAACAAGGCTCTGGAATCAATGATTTGATATGGATAGGAGATGCAGTCATTGATGCCTCAAATATGTCTAGTATAGCAAACAAAAACAATTTCGATCCTATCGTTATGGATGATTGTTTTTATAACAACATTAAGGATATGGATGCATCTAGTGAACATAAATATGGAGAACTTATATCTAGCAAGTATTCCTATGATTTAGGAAAAACAGTTTATCATGCGGATATAATAAATATCGCATTCAATGATTGGGTGAAGGAGGAACTGTAATGGATACAAGAAGTGAAAAGAAAGAGATTTTAAATGGAATTTATTCGCAAATTGGTTCCTTCGATAACAAAGCGGGATTACTTATATCAGTTTTAGGTATTGTTTTCGGGTTGTCGTTAGATTTCTTTGGTGTGTTTTCGAAATGTTCTTTTATTGGTTCGGATAATTATTTCTTGAAGGAATTATGCTACATAGCATTCGGATTGTATTGTTTATCGTTTTTGTTCTCGATTGTTTCATTTGTTTTAGTAATTATTCCTCGTTCACATAGAGGTGAAAAGAATAATATCAATTACTACAAAGATATCTGCACAATGAGTCAAGATGATTTTGATAAAAACTTTAAAAGCCATTGCGAAAATGATAATATAATAGACAACCAAATTTTTGCTAATTCTCGAATTTGCAATAGAAAGCATTTGTTTTTGAAATTAGGCATATACGGACTAATACCATTCGGTATATCGATGCTTTTCTTTATAGTTGCACACTCGCTTGTCTTTATTTGAGTTTATACATCACCTCTACAAACCACTTTATCGCTTTTTCGTGCCATTCCGACTTTGGCTGCATGGCAAATCCTTTGTCGCTGGCGAGGAATTTAATGAGCGAGTATTTGGAGACAAGGTACTTACGGTCTTGAATTATGGCGAATATTCGCCCTTTGCCTATGTGCCACCTTATTGTGCGGTCGGTGTAGCCAATGATGCTCACAATGCGTTTTATGTCCATCACGTCGGGGTATATCGCTAGTCTCTTTTCAAGCATACGCTCGAACCTGTTTCTCTCCTTTTTGCTTAGGTAGGAATACACGCTTGTTTCGTCTCCCGAGACTTCGTTTGTCTCGGGACCGTTTTTGTTACGGTAGGAGAATTGTCCTCGGGTGAACTCCTTCTTGCTTTCGGTTACGCTTTGCTTCATATAAGCTCTCAAATCCTCTTCGCTCACGTAATACCTCAGATGCGTAGGTGTATTCACTATTCTGCAGGGAATAACACCATTGTTGAGCATCCAAGCTGCTTTGCGCTTGCTGATATGTAGCCTTTGCCTTAATTGTTCAAGTGAGAGTTCACCGTTTTTCTTCATTCTTCCGTACCCCTTATTCTTTGTTTAAGGCGGTGTAATTTTTATACACCGCATTTGCTTTACTCGTCCTTGCTTATCAGCGAGGCGAGCTTCATACT
>JAZKZW010000016.1:0-20463 GCA_045612865.1 Eubacteriales bacterium | reverse complement strand
ATCTCCGTTTCTCCCCGCGTCGCGTCTTGCAGAATTTCTGCTCACCAATCAATACCTCACTATATAAAAATTTCCTCGCTCAAAAAGTGCGTAGGGATCAATAGTAAAAACATTGTAAAATGTAAATAAATATTCTCATTTTATGGGAATTTATGACAAAAGGCGTCGGTAATTCGACGCCTTAATTTTTTTGTTTTGTTGTTTTTTGTGGCTGTTGTTTATGTTATTTCTCGATATTATTTTAATCTTTTTTACATAATTTTGCTCTGGAATGCAACGGCCTTGCCGAGGATTTTTATATGCTCCAGATCCTCGCCGATATAAACGAGGGGGGCGTATCTTGGGTTCTCGGGTGAGAGGATAAGCTTTCCTTCTGCAGGGTAGTAATACACTCTTTTTAATGTGGCTTCATCATCAATTATAACTGCGGCAATCTCCCCATTTTCCACCGTGCTTTGTGAGCGGATAAATACTATATCTCCGTCGTAAATTCTTGCCCCAATCATAGAGTCGCCATGAGCTCTGAGGCAAAAATCGGCTATAAGCTCCTTATGGGCAGTTGCGTATTCCCCTCGTTCCTCGGTGGCGTATATAGGTTGTCCGCAGGCGATTTCTCCGAGCATTGGAACCTGCTTATTCTCCATGGGTGAGAGGTTATCATAGCTGCCAAAATCAACGTCCGACCAGCCCATAAGCGCCGATGGAGTAGTGCCGAGTGTCTCTGCAAGCCTTTCAACCTTTTCGGGCGGGATATTGGTTATTGTGCCGTTTTCGTAGCGGTGTATGGTTTGTTTTGATGTGCCCAGCGCCTCTGCCAGGTCGTCAAGGGTTAATCTCTTTTTCTTTCGTAGCGCCTTCAAGTTATTTGCTAACATAATCAGTCCTCCGAGTTTTAGCGAATTATCAAAAAAATCTCTGTATCCAAAATGCATACAAGCTGTATCCAAAATGTATACAAACTGTATCCACAGGTAAGGTAAGTATAGGTAAGGTTAGTTTAGAATAGGTTAGGTTAGGTAAGTGTAGGTAAGTATATGGCAACCATACTGGCAACCAAGTGACAACCATACCGGCACCCCAGTATAGGTAAGGTAAGTATAGGTAAGATTAGTTTAAAATAGATTAGATTAGGTAAGTATAGTATAGTATAGTATAGTAAATTATAGAGAAGATTATTTTTACTACTTACTACTACTTACTACTATAAAGAAAAAAATTTTTTACTTACTTTTTTTCAGCCAACAGGCTGGTGCTTACATTCTACCACATTGTCACCTAAAATGCAATAGTTTTCACGAAAAAAATCAAAACACATCAAAAAAATCACTTGACAAGTAGAAAATCTTGTGCTATAATTGTCACGCAGTAAGTTACTTTTGCCCCGATGAGTGATTTTTCTGCAACATTTTAAGTTATTTTTTCTATAATAAAAAAGCCAATTTTATCTATATTCTATCCCCCGAGGACGAAGGCTCTTGCCCCGCTCCACAATTAGAAGGGCCATCAAAGGAGGAGGAAATAGGAAAAATTTTGTCCCACAAAAACCACAGTCAAGAAAAAAGAGGAAAAATTTGATATCTCGGCTATCTTCGGTGGAAAAAACGAACAAGGAGAGTGAAAAAAACAGGGACAGGCTTGCTTTAATAGGCGTTTACGAAAGGAGCATCGTTTTGTACATAAGATCAATTAGAGATGAGGGAATTCCTGCCGGATTATACAGGCACACATCAGAAATCAGACGGGATATGGACATCGTTGAAAAGAAAATCCGGGAAATTGAAGAAAAGCTCTCGGTACGCAACCTTGTTGCGGATATTATCGACTCAGGAAAAGAGGTTATTGATGAGGGCTTTATTGAATCTATGGATCAGGTTATCGAGGATGCCGAGCGTTCTATTTTCCACCTGGAAAGACTCCGTGACGCTATGGAATACCTTGAGGAAGAATTAGAACAAGTAAGGTGGTTGATGAAGAATGATGGAAGATAGAAAGCCCATAGAAATGATTGTAGTGGCTCTTTGCGCCGATTATGGCAGGAGGGCAGAGGAAATAGCTAAAAAGGAGCTCCCACCAAGAATTATTATGGAATATAAGTACTATAATACGAAGATTTACCACGCTGTGGCAGAGATCGTTGGCGAGGGAGAGGCTATCCACTACATATCGGACATAGGCAGCCGCAGAGGCTATTCTAAGCAGTATGATGAGTATTATATGTCCGAGACTACCTATAACAGAAGAAAGCGTGAGTGCAAGCACAATATCGCCCGCGTGCTAAACCTTATAGCATAATTTACACTTTGGATTTACAAGATTTTCAGTAGTCCGTTTTTAGAATTTACACCATTACATTTTCAGAATAATTCATAAAACAAAGGGAAAAACACACCCCTGTCAATCATAAAATAAAGGGGAAAACAGTCCCTTTGATCATAAAGCAAAAGGGGAAAACACCCCATACCGATCATTGAAAAATTAATAGCTAATCCTCTAAAAAAATATTTTCCGCCTACCGAAAAGCGACAATTTTCTTGCCCACTATGTGATAAAATAGCTGTGAAAGCAAGGTGGGGAGCACCCCTGCCCAAGGAAAGGAAAAAGAGAAGAATGAAAGAGAAGGTAGTTTTTGCCAGAGATGAAGATGCCCTGTGGGTAAAGCTCAAATGCGAGATAGATCACCACACAGCAAGGCAGATAAGAGAGAAGATAGACAGGGAGATTTTTACCCACCGACCGGTGATAGTATATCTGGATTTCAGCGATGTCAGATTTATGGATTCCTCCGGCATAGGGCTTATTATAGGGCGCAGTCAGGTTGCCGAGGCTCTTGGGTCGGGTGTAAGGCTTGTGGGTCTGTCAAAAACTCTGCTTAAGCTCATCAGCCTCTCGGGTATAGAAAAAATCAAGAACGTTTATATAGGAAAATAGCCGCTAAAAGAAAAGTTAAGTTTACAAAACACCAAGTTTTTAGTGAAAAAAGAGGAACATAATGAAAAAGATAATCAATCAAATGAAGTTAAGATTACCGGCCATAAGCTCCAATGAGGCAGTAGCGCGAAGCATAGTATCTGCCTTTATAGCCGAGCTTAACCCATCTGTGGAGGAAATTGGAGACGTTCGCTGTGCAGTATCAGAGGCAGTGACAAATGCTATAGTTCATGCCTACCCCGAGGCCGCGGCGTGGGTTTATCCACAGATCTACATATCCATCAGACTTTATACCGGGCGCGAGCTTTCTGTTGAGGTGTCGGACAATGGCATCGGAATAGAAGATATAGAAAAGGCGCGTACGCCAATGTTTACCACCGCCCCGTCTGATGAGAGATGCGGTATGGGTTTTCTCGTAATGGAGAGCTTTATGGATCAGGTAACGGTTAAATCCCACCCGGGTCGAGGCACTCGCGTTTTGATGAGAAAAATCTTAAAGCCCTGAGCCGACTTCGGTGAAAAATGGAAAATGTAAAGCTAAAAAAGAAGCCCTATGATGAGAACCTTTACCTCTTGAAAAGATACAGAGAAGGGGATAAGGAGGCAGGCGAGCGCCTTGCAGAAATTAACATGCCCTTGGTTTACTCGGTGGCAACCCGACTTTCGATGCGAGGAGGTGAAATGTCCGACCTTGTGGAATGTGGAACTATCGGTCTTGTCAAGGCTATGCGCACCTTTGATTTTTCTCACGGAACAGCCTTTTCCACCTATGCCGTGCCCCTGATTTTTGGCGAGATACGCCGCTTTCTTCGTGATGATGGTATCATTAAGGTTTCAAGAGAGGAAAAGCGCCTGTCATCCCGTCTTTTAGCCGAGCGCGACTATAGACTTGCCACAGGACAGGACACACGTATCGCCGCATTAGCCGAGGCAGTTGGAGTAAGCCCCCAGGATGCCGCAAGGGCTATATATTCTCAATCTGCAGTTCGCTCACTTGACGAGGCGGCAGCTCCCGGCGAGGAAAATCTCACCCTTGGAAACCTGGTTTATGACGAGGACGAGGAAGCAAGAAGCTTTGATAAGCTTGCCATAAAGGACGCCGTTGACCACCTTCCTGAAATGCAACGAAAAATCGTCCTTCTGCGCTACTTCCGCGATCTTTCCCAGGTAGAAACGGCAAAGGTCCTTGGCATCACCCAGGTTAAGGTTAGCCGCGAGGAAAAGAAGATAATGGAGAGGCTGCGGACTCTTTTGTCCTGATAAAAATTAAAAATATAAGAAAATTTATAAAAGCTATTGATTTTTTTCCTAAATTTTAGTAAAATTAAAAGAGTTAAATAAAAATTTACCAAAAAAGAATGGAGAAATAAATGAAACTCAGACCATTACTTGACAAAGTAGTAGTAAAGTCTGCCGAAATGGCAGAAACAACCGTTGGTGGAATTCTTCTTCCCGGCTCTGCAAAGGAAAAGCCCCAGATTTTTGAGGTAGTAGCAGTTGGCCCCGGCGGAATGGTAAACGGTGAAAAGGTAGAAATGACCGTTAGCGTAGGAGATAAGGTTGTTCTTGCAAAGTATGCAGGGGCAGAGATTAAGCTTGACGGCGTTGAATATAATGTTGTATCTTTGAGCGATATTCTTGCGGTTGTGGAATAATTTTTGCTTTATAATTTTGGTGAATACTTCAGAGAAATCATCGACTCGGTCAAATCGACGTAGGTATCTACGCCCTCATTTCCCTCGCTTGATTTTCTTCGTCTTCCCTCAAAATTCTCTCGCAAAAATACTCACTTGAACTTTGTTTTCAAATCCGCTTTATTAAAGCATAAAAGTTTTTAATTACCCCAGAAAGGAACATTAATAAATGTCAAAAAATATACTTTACGGTGCAGATGCAAGAGCTGCACTTCTTCGCGGTGTAGATAAGCTTGCAGACACAGTTAAAATCACCCTTGGCCCAAAGGGCAGAAACGTTGTTCTCGAAAAGAAATTCGGCCCACCTCTTATCACCAATGACGGTGTTACCATTGCAAAGGAAATCGAGCTTGAGGACGCAGCAGAAAACATGGGCGCATCTCTCGTTCGTGAGGTTGCAACAAAGACAAACGACGCCGCAGGCGACGGAACTACAACAGCCACCCTCCTTGCCCAGACTCTTATCCACGAGGGTATGAAAAATGTTACCGCAGGCGCAAATCCCATGATTCTTCGCAAGGGTATCTTCAAGGCTACCGACGTTGCTATCACCGAGCTTGCAAAGCAGTCAAAGACCGTTTCCGGCACAGAGGATATTGCCCGCGTTGGCGCAGTTTCTGCAGGTGATGAAGGTATCGGCCGCCTTATTGCAGACGCTATGGAAAAGGTTACCTCTGACGGCGTTATAACTGTTGAGGAATCCCGTAGCGCAGAGACCTATAGCGAGGTTGTTGAGGGTATGCAGTTTGATCGTGGCTACCTCTCTCCCTATATGGCAACAGACACAGAAAAGATGGAAGCGGTTATTGACGATTGCCTCATCCTTCTTACAGATAAAAAGATTTCAAATATCCAGGAGATTCTCCCCCTTCTCGAGCAGATAGTTCAGGCTGGCAGAAAGCTTCTCATTATTGCCGAGGACGTTGAGGGCGAGGCTCTTACCACCCTTGTGCTTAACAAACTCCGTGGCACATTTACCGTTATTGCAGTAAAGGCTCCCGGCTTTGGCGATCGCCGCAAGGAAATGCTTGTTGATATTGCAACTCTCACAGGTGGCGAGGTTATTACATCCGAGCTTGGACTTGATCTAAAGGACGCATCTCTCGGTCAGCTCGGTCGTGCAAGACAGGTTAAGGTTACAAAGGAAAATACCATCATCGTTGGCGGCTTTGGTGACAAAAAGGCTATCTCCGACAGAGTTGGTCAGATTCGCTCTGCCCTTGAGGTTTCAACCTCTGAGTTCGATAAGGAAAAGCTCCAGGAGCGTCTTGCAAAGCTTGCAGGTGGTGTTGCAGTAATTAAGGTTGGCGCAGCTCCCGAGGTTGAAATGAAGGAAAAGAAGCTCCGTATTGAGGACGCCCTTAATGCTACAAAGGCAGCTGTGGAGGAAGGTATTGTTGCAGGTGGTGGTACTGCCTATGTTAACATTCTCTCTGCGGTAGAAAGCTTTGTTGAGACCCTTGACGGTGACGAAAAAACAGGCGCAAACATCGTTGCAAAGGCTCTCACAGCACCTATGAAGCAGATTGCTGATAACGCAGGTCTTGACGGATCTGTAATTGTTTCAAAGATTCGTGAATCGGGCAAGATCGGCTATGGCTTTGATGCTTATAAGGAGCAGTACTGCGACATGGTAGAGTCCGGCATTGTTGACCCTGCAAAGGTTACTCGCTCCGCTCTCCAGAATGCGGCATCCATTGCCTCCACCGTTCTCACAACCGAGGCGGTAGTGTCCGACAAAAAGGAGCCCACACCCACACAGACTACCCCTGATATGGGCGGAATGTACTGATAAAAAAGTGAATAATAGAGAGTAATGGTCGCGTTTTTTCAAAAAACAATAGAAAAAGATGTAGGCTGTGCTCTCCGTGTCCAAATAAAAAGACTCCCGATTTAAGGGAGTCTTTTCTCATATAATGAAAACTAAAGTTTGTAAAAACGGGTTTTAGCAGGCAAAACAAAAAAGCACTCCCGAAGACAGAAGTGCTTTTAATAAAAAATTAGATATAATCGGAAACGTCACCGTGGTAGATGTCGATCTGCATTTTAATGAGCTTATAGGGGAATACGAAGGGTGCGATGATAAGGCCAAGCACAAGTCCGATAAATCCAACTATAAGACCAAATATAAATCCGAGAACTCCAAACAGAGCCTTCATCATAATAACCCACAGGAAGCCGTCCCAGTCAAAGGTGTACATAAGTCCGGGCCACTTGATGGATGCGGTGAACATATACATAAGAAGGTCGCGTACTGTGCCATCATAGAAGAGAAGGGCAACGAGAGAGAAGATACAGTAAGCGATAGTGCATCCTGCAATAAGCCATGCAAGGTTATAGCTCTGGTTGAGGGTATATACAAGGAGTGCAGCCCAAAGCGCTGTAGGAAGCGCCGCTACAAAGAAGCTGATATTTCTTTTCTTTTTGATGGTTTTCTGTCTGTCGCGATGTGCGTTATATTCAGCAAGGCGCTTAGCTCTTCCTGCCTTTTCCTGGCGCTCTGCAATAGCCTTTTGCTCAAGCTCGGCACGTCTTTCCTGCGCCTTTCTGATCTCAACGCATCTGCGGCAAAGCACAACAGGAGCTTTTTCACCAAGGTTTCTTTCGTTTATGGCAATTCCGCAGTTCTTGCAAAAGCCGATAGCTTCATCGTCATCTCCCATACCTGTGTCAAGAAGGTCGTCAAGGGAAATTTCAAAAAGTTGTGCAAAATCCTTAAGGTTCTGTATGCTGGGCTCACCAATGTTGTTTTCCCAGTCGGCAAGGGTCTGGGGAGTAACTCTAATCTTCAGAGCAACCTCTTCCCTGGATAAGCCTATTGCCTTCCTCTGGAGAGCAAGCTTCTTTCCTAACGTCATTTTATTATTCCTTTCAGGGTAAAATTCTTATAAATATACACATACATTATATATTAATATTTTAGTTTTGTCAAGTAGAATTGTAAAAAAGATCCTTTATATCTAAAAAAATCCACAAGCCAAAATATCGCAAAATTTTACCCGGTTGAGTTTGGTTATCTCCGTGTCGCTAAAATCACATAAAATGTAAATATTATTTTACAAAAACTCACATTCTAAAGCGCTCCAGCTCGATTTCCACTATTCGTTTGTTCTCGCTTGATATCTCATATAGGGGCAGTCGCATCTCGGGAGAGCATAGTCCGAGCTTGAACATTGCGTGCTTTACGGGGGCGGGATTGGTATCAACAAAAAGGGCGTGTATCAGGGGCAGCAGTCTCATTTGCATCTCTCTTGCCTCATGTATTTTTCCTGCCCGAAAGGCGCTGTAGATATACCCCATTTCCTTTGGCGCAATGTTTGAAACCACCGAGATAACTCCTGCGCCTCCAAGGGCAAGTGTGGTATAAAACTGGGTGTCATTTCCTGCATAGAGCCGCATCCCCTCACCCATCGAAGCTATGGAAACCAGCCTATCTGCAGAGTCTGACGCCTCCTTGATTCCAACGATGTTTTCCACCTCCGAAAGGCACCCCAGCGTCCCGAGGCTCATATTAACTCCCGTCCTTGATGGCACGTTGTAAAGTATGATCGGAAGGGTGGTAGCCTCGCTGATTTTTCGGTAATGATAAACAAGCCCGCGCTCCGTACCCTTGTTGTAATAGGGCGTAACAAGAAGCACTCCGTCACAGCCTAAGCTCTCTGCAAATCTCGTGTGCCTTATGGCGACCTCGGTGTCGTTTGTGCCCGTTCCAAGTATCAGGCGGCAGCGGCCGTTGATTTTCTCTTTTGCAAAGGTGTATAGCTCGTATCGCTCATCGTCAGACAGGGTAGCCGCCTCGCCCGTAGTTCCGCCGATTATCAGCGCCGCCACCCTTGCATCTATCTGCATATCAATAAGCCCGCCGAGAGCCACATAATCTATTTTGCCCCTTGAGAATGGAGTTATCAGCGCCGTTCCTACCCCTTCAAATGCCGTTTTTTTCATATTTTTTGCCTCCGCTATAAGCAAAACTCTATTTGTCAACTAAAAATTAGCATATTCTCTTGCAAAAATCTCTTATTTATGATAAAATAAAATGTTAGAGAATATATTATATCTTATGACTTTAGAAAACATTTGCCCCTAAGAAAGGAAAAACCATGCACAACAATGGTATGATATTAAACCAGCGCCCCGAAACCGATCTTGAAACCAAGGATTTTTATTACGATCTTCCCGAGGAGCTTATAGCCCAGTACCCCTCTGCCGAGCGCGACGGATGCCGACTTATGGTACTTAATAGAGAGAAAAAAACGGTTGAGCATAAAATCTTCCGTGATATAATTGAATATCTACGCCCCGAGGATATGCTTGTGGTAAACTCATCAAAGGTAATTCCCGCAAGACTTCTTGGCGTTACCGAAAAAACAGGCTCGGGCATGGAGCTGCTCCTTCTTCGTATGCTTGATAACGGCACTTGGGAAACCCTCGTTCGTCCAGGCAAGCGCGCAAAGGTTGGTGCAAGATTTAACTTTTCGGACATTCTCTTTGCCGAGGTTGTTGACGTGGTTGAGGGTGGAAACCGTATCGTTCGCTTTGAATATGATACCGACGCATACAAGTCTATCTACGAGGTTCTTGATAAAATAGGCAATATGCCCCTGCCACCATATATCACAAAAAAGCTTGAAAACAAGAGTGACTACCAGACCGTTTATGCCAAGGAGGAGGGCTCTGCCGCAGCACCTACAGCGGGACTTCATTTCACAGACGAGCTTCTCGAGCGCATTAAAGCAAAGGGCGTTGGATACGGAGAGGTAACACTTCACGTTGGACTTGGCACATTCCGCCCTGTAAAGGCAGAGAAGCTTGCCGACCACGAGATGCACGGTGAGTATTTCCACATTGAAAAGGAAGTAGCAGACGAAATTAACCGCAGACGTGCAAATGGTGGAAGAATCATAGCCGTAGGTACAACCTCCTGTCGTGTTCTTGAGAGCGTTACTACCGATGATGGCGTAGTGCAGGCAATTTCCGGCGAAACAGGAATCTTCATCTATCCCGGCTATAAGTTTAAGGCGATAGACGCCCTTATAACAAACTTCCACCTCCCCGAAAGCACCCTCATAATGCTTGTAAGCGCTCTCGCAGGTAAAGAGTTTGTTATGGATGCTTATGAGGAAGCAGTAGAAGAGAATTATCGATTCTTCTCATTTGGAGACGCGATGTTTGTTAATTAATTTGCAAATTTTTGCATAACCGCTGGCGCTATCTCCGTCTTCTCCCACTCGACGTATTTATATACGCCATCGGGTAGAACACGAAGATTTCTGCTAAAAATTTTCTAAATTAATTGTTACTTGTTTTTTTGAGATTGAGATTTTATAAAAACGTTAGAAAACAAAAAACATCTTAAAAGACAACAATTATTTACAAGAACTAGGATTTTTCTATACAAAGGACTTGGAATATGAAATTTATTTGCCCGAAGTGTCAAGAAAAACTGAATATAGAGGACGGCAGGGCGATCTGCAAAAGCGGTCACAGCTACGACAGGGCAAGAGGTGGATATTACAATCTGCTTCTCAGCCAAAAGGGTGGCACACACGGCGACAACAAGGACATGGTTTTAGCTCGCAGAGCCTTTCTTTCCGAAGGGTATTACGCCCCTCTTGCAAGGTATCTTAGCTTCCAGGTTATGGAGTACACACCCCGCCTTGGAGCAGTTCTTGATGCAGGAGCAGGTGAGGGATATTATACCGATTTTGTTGAGCGGACTCTCTCGGAGCGTGACGGCGGCAGCAATATTTCCGCTTTCGATATTTCCAAGGATGCAGTAAGGGAAATCGCAAAGAAAAATCCTCGCATCTCCCTTGCAGTTGCAGGATCGTATCACATGCCCATTGCCGATTCTTCCATTGACACGGTGATAAACACCTTCTCACCCCTGGCACTTGAGGAAACAAGACGAGTTCTTAAGACCGGCGGTCACTTTATTATGGCAATCCCCGGCGAGATGCACCTCTTTGGGCTGAAAAGCGTTATCTATGACACCCCTTACAAAAACGTGGTTGCAGACACAAAGCTTGATGGATTTGAACTTGTAGAGGACGAGCCCCTGACCTACCAAATAAAGCTTGACTCAAATGAAAAGGTAATGAACCTCTTTATGATGACGCCCTATGCCTACAGAACAAAGCCCGCTGACAGAGAAAAAATAAAGGCGCTTGAAAGTCTTGAAACTGTGGTGGATTTCAGAGTGTTCGTTTACAGAAAGATATAAGAAAGATATAGTAAAGATACGACAAAAAACACAAACAGGAAAATATAGATAACAAGAAATTTGCACAAAAAAGTCAAAAAATGACAACTAAACTATACAAAAAGGTGGATTTATGAACTTAAATCACGGAAAATATCTGGGAGTGGATTACGGCGATAAGCGCACAGGTCTTGCAGAATGTGACATTTCAGGAATGCTTGCCAGCGGCATTGGAACCATCTCTGAGGGTGGTATGAGAAAGACTGCCGAGCGCGTAGCGAGAGAGGCAGAGAGCCGCTCCTGTAAAAAAATAATAATCGGACTCCCAAAAAATATGGACGGTAGCGAGGGGCAGAGAACAGACGTTATACGTGCCTTTGCAGACCTTGTGCGTGAATATACAAAAATTGAAATTGACTTCTATGACGAGCGTATGACAACAATGATGGCTTATCGTTATATGGGCGAGGTTGGCACCTTTGGCAAAAAAAGAAAGAACAACGTTGATACCCTCTCTGCTGAGATAATTTTACAGAGCTATCTTGACCGCGAGAGAAACGGAAGGTAAAATATGAACAAGAAAATTCTTATTATCTATACCGGCGGAACTATTGGTATGAAGCGCTCTGAGGGCGGGTATGTTCCTACCAAAGGTTATCTTGCCGAGGCTATTGAGGGCATCTCCGATCTTCACTCTCCGTCTATGCCTATGTGGGAGCTCTGTGAGATGGATCCTATTCTTGATTCCTCGGATATGACAGTTAAGGAGTGGAATGCCATCGGCAAGAAAATTTATGACAACTACCACGGCTACGACGGCTTCGTTATCCTCCACGGCACAGATACAATGGCATATACCGCATCTGCTCTCTCCTTCATACTCCGTGGCATAAACAAGCCCGTGATCCTGACAGGCTCACAAATCCCCCTATCGGAAATCAGAAGCGACGGCAGAGATAATCTTATAACCTCCCTTCTCATTGCAGGTGAGGGCGTTGTTCGTGAGGTGGCACTTTACTTCAGCGGTAAGCTTCTTCGCGGAAACAGAGCAACAAAGATGAGCGCCGATGACCTTGTAGCATTTGCATCACCAAACTTCCCGCCCCTTGCAGAGGCAGGCATCACGGTTAAATACAATTATTCTGTAATCAATCCTATGGACGCGGCATCTCTTTCCTTTGTACCCCTCTCGGAAATTCCCATCGGAGTTATAAAGGTTTTCCCCGGCATACAGTTCAGCCTCTTTGAATCCATAATGACAGATAAGCTCTCGGGCATCGTTCTTGAAACCTTTGGCGCTGGAAACATTCCCGGTGGTGGCGGAAAGCTTATTCCTATTATCAAAAAGGCGTTTGCATCAGGCTCGGTTGTTGTGGTTTGCTCCCAGTGTCCCGGTGGCACAGTAACCCTCGGCGCATATAAAACCAGCTCATCTCTTAAGGAGGCAGGGGCAGTAAGCGGCAGAGATATGACCACAGAGGCAGCCGTTGCAAAGCTCTATTACCTCTTCAGCCTCGGGCTTTCCTCCGACTCTATAAAGGAGTATATGGAAAAGAATCTTCGCGGAGAGCTGACCGAGTACAGAGCGGAATAATATACACCACATTCTACCGAAAAATAGCGGAAAATACCATAACGGTCTTTGAAAAATTACATTTTTCGACAAAAAAGCAATATCGGACATTCATAATTCTCACCCCTCTCTCATATCATTCAGGGAAAGGAGAGTTGACTTATGAAGCGTGTTTTGATATTGCTTTTTTTATGTCTTTTTGTTTTTTCATCCTGCTCCGAGGCAGGTGACCCCACAGCATCTCTTGGCGAATTTGTTTCAGCCTACGGGGCAGAGGGCATTATTTATTCAACAGATGTTGAGGAGGGGCAGGAGGGCTATATCTCACCCGAGATTGAAAGGACCATTTTTGGAACAACGGATATGCCCCCCTCCTATGCTATCTTTTTGAACACCCATCTTGACTACGCCTCCGAGTGTGGAGCATTTTTGGTTCGGGGCGACCGCAGTGAAATAATCTCCCTTTGCAAAAGGCGCATAAGCCTCCTTGACCCCGCGGGGGACCACTCATTCATTGCTATTTACGGTGATATTGTATTTTACTCAACCATGAGCGATGCCCAAAGAGCGCGGAGAATAGCAGATGTAGTTTTTCGCTAGGTATTGACATTTCGGTCGGAATCCTATATAATATACGAGTATAAATTTGAGAAAAAAGCTCGCTATAGCGAAAAAGAGGTAAAAATGGAAATTCGTGAAGTTATACTCTGTAAATTCGGTGAGGTAGTTCTTAAGGGTGCAAATCGCCAGACCTTTGAGTCTCAGCTTGTAAAGGAGCTGCGCAGAAGAGCCTGCCCCCACGGAATCTTCAAAATATATTTCAGCCAGAGCACCGTGTACGTTGAGCCCCAGGATGAGTTCTGCGATATGGACGGTATGTATGAAACTGCAAAAAAAGTATTTGGTATCGCAGGTGTAAACCGCGCCGCAGTTTGTGAAAAGAATATGGACGCTATCAAGGAAATGGCACTCCAATATCTACCCGAAAAGCTCTACGGAAAGCGCACATTTAAGGTTGATGCAAAGCGTTCGGACAAGCGCTTCCCACTTAAGTCCCCCGAGATTTCTGCCGAAATTGGCGGTGTAATCCTTTCATCTGTAAAGGGCATTAAGGTTGACGTTCGCAACCCCGAGGTTACAGTTACTGTAGAGATCCGTGACGAATACGCATATATCAGAGCAGGTCAGGAGCCGGGCGCAGGTGGTCTTCCCATCAGAAGTGCAGGCAGAGGTCTTCTTCTCCTTTCCGGTGGTATTGATTCTCCCGTTGCAGGCTGTATGATGGCAAAGCGCGGTATGGAAATTGAGGCACTTCACTTTGAGTCCTTCCCCTACACCTCCGAGCGCGCGAGAGAAAAGGTTATGCAGCTTGCCCAGGAAATGTGTGAGTTCTGCTCTCGTATCCACGTTCATACAATATCCCTCACCCACATTCAGGAGGAAATGCGCGATAAATGTAAGGAAGACTATTTCACAATCCTCTTACGCGTATTTATGATGAAGCTCTCCGAGAGAATGGCTAACGAATATAAGTGTAATGCCCTCATCACAGGTGAAAGCCTTGGTCAGGTAGCGTCCCAGACTCTTGCGGCAATAAAGGTTACAGATTCCTTTGTTAATATCCCCGTATTCCGTCCCTGCATCGGCCTTGATAAAAACGAGATCGTTATATATGCGAGAAAGTACGGCACATTTGATACATCCATTCTTCCATACGAGGACTGCTGTACCGTATTTACACCAAAGCATCCTAAAACCCAGCCAAAGCTTGATGAGGTAATGGCAGAGCTTGCAAAGCTTGATGTAGAGGCACTTCTCGACGAGGCGTATGCCACAAAAACCAATGAAACAAAGCTTGTTTTCCCCGAGTATAGATAATCCTGCAGCATAGGCTTATCCTACTCCCCCTCAAAATATCTAAAAATATCAAATAATTTAAGAAAGCGCCGATAAAAAGGCGCTTTTTTTCTACCAAACTACAGAATCTTGTGCAAGTTGTTCAAAATGTTAATGAATAATCTGTAAAAACTGCCGAGGGGCAATTTTGCCTAAAAAACTTGCAAATATTTAAGTAAAATGTTATAATATATACAAAGCATACAAACATTGCTTAAAAACAAAGGAGAAAAAACATGAGAATTTCTACAAAAAAGCTTTTGGCATTTATGATGGCAGTCATAATGTTAGTTCCAATTCTTACAGTGTCCCTTGTGGCTTCTGCCGCTACTGAGAAGACTTTTGTACTTGACGCACATGAGCATCTTCCCGATGTAGCAGCGAATACCAAAAAGGACGGCGAATCCGAAAAGGCAGGTACAGACAACTACTTTACAATGTACTATGCCGCAAAAACAAAAATTGACACAAGCTCAAAGAGCTTCAGCGATGGCTACAACAGCGCCGCTGCTAAAATCCGCAGAATTAACTTCCAGACAAAGACAGTTATTTCTGAAACAAAGATAAGCGCTGCAGTTGGATTCACTACCTCCAGCGCCGCTACAGTTAAGCTCCGGTGGGTACAGGGTGGTGACGATAACCGTAGAATGGTTATTTATGATGCTAGTGGTTCTATCGTTGCAGAAACAAACGCAACTCTTGCAAAGAACGATGCATGCATCTCCACACTTGAGGTTGATGAAGCGGGAACATATTACATCGGCGTTCCTGACGGTAGCAACTACCTCTTCAGAGTTGAAGTAACAGAGCACGACTATGTAAACACAAATAATCCCGTTGACTGGGCAACAGTTAGCGTTCCTGTTGTAACATCTGCAACAGATATTGGCGGCGCTCTCCAGATCAGCGTTAATGCACAGGTTGGTAAGCTTTCTGACGGTATTTATGCAGACGATGTAACCGTTACCGTTAGAGGTGGTAATGTTTATGGCGAATATAAGGCAAGCTCTGTTTCTGACGGCGAGACATACAACTGTGAGATCTCTCCCGAATGGTCAGGCACATACGCTGTAATTGCAACAATCACCAGAGAGGGAAGCGAGGATAAGGTTTCTGCTGAATACTTTGTTGACTATATTCTTCCTCTCAAGGCTCCTTACATCTCCAGCGCAACAAGCAAGGGCGACGGTAAGATAGAGCTCGAATACACCGAGGTTCGCGAGGCAGAGAAGTATGCAATCTACTGTAACAACGTTCTTGTTGGCGAGACAGAGGAGCTCTCATATCTCTTAACAGGCCTTACAATCGGCACAGACTACAGCTTTGCAGTTCATGCAATCCGTGGTGAAGAATCCAAGGCTTCTAACGTTGTTAAGGCAGAGGCTACCACAGATTCCAAGCCTACATGGGGCTTCACATACTACGGCCCATCCACAAACCAGGGTGGTAACGGCTATGTTGGAAATCTTAATGAGGACGGCAAGGTAACCGTTTACTCCGAGGGCGGCAAGGGTAAGATCCAGCTTTCTTCTACAGACGGTGTTGCATTCTACTACACAAAGGTTCCTACAGATAAGAACTTTACATTGAGAGCAACAGTAACCGTTAACTCTTGGACTCTTTCCAACGGTCAGGAGGGCTTCGGTCTTCTCGTAACAGACCGTCTTGGTAAGGCAGGCGATACATCCAACTTCTGGAACAACCAGTACATGGCAGGTACCACAAAGATCGAGTACAAGTATGACTATGATGAAGACGGAAATGAGTACTTCTACGAAACAAGCTATCAGGGCGGCTCAAAGTACACAATGAAGCTCGGCCTTGGTATGGTAGCAAAGACAGGTATCACAAAGGATAATCTCGCAGGCTTCGATGCACAGGATACAGAGGTTATCAACAAGAACTTCGTGTCCCAGATTCTTCCTCTTGAAACAGGTGCTGCAGGCTTCCAGCCCGGTACATACAACGCTATTGCAAAGTGCACTAACGGCTCTTCTCTTGAGGGCAACCTTTCAGCGCTTCTTGAAACATTCGTTCTTGAGATCCAGAGAAACAACACAGGTTACTTTATCAGATACTATGATACCGAGGGTAATCTCGTAAAGGAAATTAAGAACTATGATCCCGAAGCACTCGATCAGCTCGATTCTGACTTCGTATATGCAGGCTTCTTCGCATCCCGTAACGCAAGAGCAACATTCTCTAATGTAGAATTTACAACAATTGATCCCGCTCTTGACGCTCCCGCAGAAGAAAGACCTATCACATACATTGCTCCAGAGCTTGTAATCACATCTGCTTCAAGCACAACCACAAGCGATTATACATTCGCTCTTAACTCCAACGTTGACGGTACTATCAAGATCGTTGACTATTATAACCACAATAAGGTTATCGTTCCCGAAACTCGCATCGAGAGAGAAAAGAGAATTTATATTGACCTCTCCCTTACCGCGGGCTATGGCGAATATGAATATTACGTAATTCTCAATCCCGATGATGATCAGGAATTTGATAACGAATATACAAAGCTTGCACACAACAATAACGTAAACAAAGAGTTTATTCTCACATACACTCCCGGTAACTATCACAGAATGAATATCTATGTTGCTCCTAACGGCAATGAGTACGGTGATGGTACAAAAGAGAATCCATACGACCTTAGAACAGCTATCAGAAATGTAGTTGCAGGTCAGACAATTATCCTTATGGAGGGTACATATCGCTTCGCACAGGAGGGTGAGACTCTTAAGTTCGAGCGCGGTATTGACGGTACTGCAGACGCTCCTATCAGACTTATCGCAGATCCCGAGGCAAAGACACGTCCTGTAATCGACTTCGGTGGCAACGGCTACGGTATTACACACGGTGGTAACTACTGGTACTTTGAGGGCTTTGACGTAACAGGCTCTGCAAATGGTCAAAAGGGCTTCCAGATCTCCGGTAACTACAACACTCTCGTTGACATCCACGCTTATCGCAATGGTAACACAGGTATTCAGATCAGCCGTTACTCCGGCACAGACTATACAATCGAGCATTGGCCATCCTACAACCTCGTTCTTAACTGTGATTCTTACTACAATGCAGACGCAGGCTATGAAGATGCAGACGGATTTGCGGCAAAGCTCACTTGTGGTCCCGGTAACGTATTTGACGGTTGCGTAGCTTATAACAATGCAGACGACGGTTGGGATCTTTATGCAAAGGTTGAGACCGGTCCTATCGGTTCTGTAACAATTAAGAACTGCGTAGCATATAACAACGGTTATCTTGAGGACGGCAGAGCAGGCGGTAACGGTAACGGCTTTAAGATGGGCGGTTCCTCTATCTCCGGTCACCACGTTCTCATCAACTCTATCGCATTCAACAACCTTACAAAGGGTATTGACTGTAACTCCTGTCCTGACATTGAGGTATATAACTGTATCTCCTTCAACAACGGTAGTTATAACGTAGCATTCTATACAAACGACGTAGCTAACACCGCATTCAAGGCAAGTGGTATTATCTCCTTCAAGACAAACAATGGCGGAGATGAACAGCTTAAGGGTAAGGGCACACAGGTTGAGAGCGATTACATCAATGCAAACAACTATTACTGGCTCTCCGGCACTTGCATGAACTCTGTAGGTAACAAGCTTGATCCTGCTGCAATCTTCGTTTCTCTTGAATTCAAGGGCGTTAGCAGAAATGCAGATGGAACAATCAACCTTGGCGACTTCCTCAAGATTAAAGAGGGCACAGTTCCCGCAGGCGTTGGTACAACAGGCGAATCTACTCCTTCTCCTGAAACAACATTGAAATCGGATCTCACATGTACATATCCTGATCACCTCCACAACCTCGATCCCGAATATCACTGGTACGAGTGTGAATGTGGTAACAGATCCGGCGTTGAAAAGCACAACTTCGAGTACATCATTGATAAAGAGCCTACCGAAACAGAGGTTGGTTACAGACATCAGGAATGTACAGATTGTGGCTACAAGATGACAAGAGTTCCAATTCAGCCTACAGGCAAGGATGAGCCTACACCAGATCCTACACCAGATCCTACACCTGATGTGACTCCCGAAGCACCTGCTACAGGCTTTGATGCAATCTGGCAGATGATCCTTGATTTCTTTGCACAGATCGTTGAATGGTTCAAGGGCCTCTTCGCAACAAAGGAGTAATAATTCTTTAGCAAAAACCAATAAAAAAAGCTTCGGCATCTATTAACCTAAGCTGATAATAAAAAAGTGGGACGGCTCCAAAAAGGGCCGTCCCTAAAACTTTTTGTAAATAAAAGTTTGCTTTATTCTGTAATTTCCTCGGATTCTTCTTCGGATTCATCCTCGTCGGTTTCTTCGGTTTCTGCTAAATCCTCGTCATTGGATTCGTCCTCTGCATCCTCGCTTGTGCCGTCCTCTGCGTCGGTAGAATCATCAGCTTCGGGGGTATCAGCCTCCTTCTCCTCACAAGCCTCATCAGGCTCACAGGTCTGGTTTTCGCATTCCTCTGTAGCAGGAGCATCAAGGGCTAACTCATCGCTTGCGTCTTCTTCGGGGAGAGCTTCTTCATCCTTTAAGCTGTTGATAATACCCTCAAAAACAGGCAACTCATAAACAGGGAAGTATATCTCGCAAACCTCGTCATCGTGCTTGAGGTCTAATGCATAATAGCCGTTACAAACGATAGTGCCTAGCTTGCCGAGGGTAAGTCCATATTCTGCAAAGGGTGCATCGGTTGGGCCTGCAGCTTTGTTCCAGCTTACAAATGATGTCTTCTGCTCAATAAATCTAGTGCCGAGAATCTCGCATTTTTTGAAGGAAAAAACATTCTCTGTGTCAGCAATGCAGAGGCAATCGCCATCGGCATAAACCTTACATTCAAAGTTGAAGTAGGGAGTTGGCATCATAAGGGGGGAAACGGGATTGATCTGACCATCCTTCATCTTATACTGGAACATAATGATGTCAGCACTAACGGCATTTTCAGGAACGCCCATAGAGCTATACAGCATAGCAATTCCGTTTTCAAGCTCATTGGATCTGGTCTTAATGTCCGCGCTGTTTCTGACAGCCTTGTCGCGCTCCTTTGAAACATGACCGAGGTATGCCCAGATTGCCACAGCGCCAAGGCAGATGATAGTTGTTGTAAGATTTCCACCTGCAAAAATAGCGCCAATGCTACCTGCTTGCATAGCAGTGCTAAAGAGGGACATAGCCATTACCAAAGCGCCAAAGCCGGCAATGTTTTTAACCATTACCATCCAGGAGGGAGTTCTTGATGTTTTTATGGTGTTCTCAAGGTCATTTGCCTTTCTATCCAGCTCCTCACGGATGTCCTCAGACGCAGCTGCAGTAATAAATTCTCTGCCGTTTATGACCTGATTGTTCTTATCCACCGTAATATCGGTGCAAAATATTGGTTTCATTTTCTATCTCCTTAAAAAATATTAAATAGATTTTACCATATAAAAATGCTTTTTGCAATAGGGCAAGTGTAAATATTGTGTAAATAAGGAAAAATCCGCTCTCCCCCGCCAAAATAAAAAAACACGGAACATTCTTACGAACATTCCGTATTCTGGCGGAGAAGAAAGGATTTGAACCTTCGCGCCGGTTACCCGACCTACACCCTTAGCAGGGGCGCCTCTTCACCACTTGAGTACTTCTCCATGGTAAAGCCGTTTTTATAAACTTGCCATATCATTATATCAAGTTTTCTGCCGTTTGTCAAGCCCTTTTTTTAAGGTTTTTTAATAAATTGTAATTATTTTTTCCACCCATCGGCTAGTTTGCCCAAAAAAAGCTGACAAAATCAAGGAAAAACGGCGTTAAAGGCTAAATTAATGGGATAAAAACTGCTTTTTAATGAAATGAGCACAGAATTCTTCGGTTTTTGACCAATATTTGATACCCCAGTTTTCAAAATTCCATTCGTCCATATAGGGATTGCACTCATAGTCGATGTAGTAGAGCTTGTCATCCTCGAGGATAAAGTTGGTGGGGAAGTAGTCGATATTAAGCCCTGCCGCCTTTGCCAGATCTGCCATAGCTCGAGCCTGTGAGAGTAGCTCGTCTCCGATATTTCCGTCGGTTTCGATAACCAATCTATCAACGGTTTTTCCGTCCACGTATTCCTTAACGATGCGCTCGTTTGCCATATCAATATCAATC
>JAZKZW010000015.1:0-13238 GCA_045612865.1 Eubacteriales bacterium | reverse complement strand
TACTCGAAGCACTCTGTCATGTCCCCTTGCAGAAAGGCCGAGAGATTCGAATGCCTCTTTCATAAGCGCCTCTCCCTCGGGGGTGGGTTTACAGTGCTTGTGGAGCAGGGCAACGCTCATATTGGCATTCAATGTTCCGGGGGCATCGCCTGCATTTTTTAAGCGCTGGTCGGTGAATTGTCTTGATGCGTTAACTCGCTCTCTAATGCTCCTTGAAGGCTCGCCTGCGGCGCTTTTGCCGGATATTTCATCATAGGAAACCGAGGGTAGCTCTATCTGTATATCAATTCTGTCAAGGAGGGGGCCGCTTACTCTCTCAAGGTATTTTGTTCTCGCCGATGGTGAGCAGGTACACTCTCTGGCAGGGTCGCCAAAGTATCCGCATTTACAGGGGTTCATGGCGCAAACAAGCATAAAGGACGAGGGGTATGTGATCTTTGCCGTAGCACGGGTGACAGTAACCTTGCCGTCCTCCATTGGCTGGCGCAGAGAGTCTGTTACGGATCTTGAAAACTCCGGTAGCTCGTCGAGGAACAAAACTCCGTTGTGCGCCAGGGAAATTTCACCCGGACGAGGATTTGAACCACCACCGACTAAGCCGGGAACGGTAACTGTATGATGGGGAGAACGAAATGGGCGCTCTGTTACCAGGTTGGATGTAAGCGTTCTTGTGACCGACTGGATCTTTGTAGTTTCCACCGCCTCATCAAAGCTCATATCGGGAAGGATTCCGCCAAGGCGCTTTGCCAGCATAGATTTTCCTGCACCGGGAGGGCCTATCATAAGCACGTTGTGTCCGCCTGCCGCCGCAATTTCAAGGGCGCGCTTTGCCTTCAACTGTCCTCTCACCTCCGAAAAATCAGGGGCGCTGGAATGTGAGCTGAGGTCGAAGAGGGAGGAGTCAAACTCCATTTTTTCTATCTCTCTCTCCCCCTTGATATGGGCGAGAAGCTCGCGAACACTAGATACGCCGTAAACGGAAATTCCCTCAACAACAGATGCCTCACCTGCGTTTTCCTTTGGAACAAAAATTTCCTTTTTTCCCGAATCTCTGGCAGAGATAGTCATTGGTAAAACACCGCCGATGGCACGAACCTCACCCGAGAGCGAAAGCTCGCCTATAACGCACTTGTCGGAAAAATCGTAGTCAAAGGGTATAATGCCGTCTGCCTGATATATGGAAAGCAGAATTGCAAGGTCAAGGGCAGAGCCCATCTTTTTAACATCTGCAGGAGCAAGATTTATCATTATGTCAAGGCTGGGGAATTTTATGCCGGAGTTTTCCGATGCGGACTGAACTCTGTTTTTGGCTTCCTTAACCGCGGCATCGGGCAGACCTACCAGCTCAAAACGAGGCAATCTGTTCCACGCGCTGCATTCAACGGTTACCTCAAAACCATCGATGCCTATTACTCCCGAGCTATAAACCTTTGATAGCATAGTGTCCTCCTGAAAAACAAATCTTTTAATCATTATAGCACTTTATACGCGCATATGTCAAGCATCTTTGTTAAGTCTTTCGGGCATCCTATTTAATGGAATACTTTCGCTATTGACTTTTTATCTTATCGGGGGTATAATAGACGTAGAAAAAATGTATGGAGGAAAGCTTAATGGAGGATCGTTATACCAGAACGGCAAGGCTGCTCGGTGACGAGGGAGTGGAAAAGCTAAAGGGCTCGGCAGTCATCGTTTTCGGAGTTGGCGGAGTTGGCGGATATACTGTAGAGGCTCTTGCAAGGGCGGGAGTTGGTCATATTGCAGTGGTGGATGCAGATTCGGTTTCGGAGTCAAATATCAATCGCCAGATCATAGCAACGAAGGCGAGCGTAGGTAGAAGAAAGGTAGATGTTATCGAGGAAAGAATACACGAAATCTCGCCTGACATTACCGTTGAGAAGTTTGATATCTTCTTTGAAAATGACACAAAAAGTAAAATAGAGTTTACAAAATACCAATATATCGTTGATGCAATAGACTCCGTTTCCTCAAAGGTGCTTCTTGTAGAGTGTGCAAAAGAGGCGGGCGTTCCGATCATTTCCTCAATGGGTACAGGTAACAAGCTTGACCCCACAGCCTTTCGCGTTTCGGATATTTCAAAGACCAAGGGCTGCCCTCTTGCCAGGGCGGTAAGAACAAGACTTCGCAAGGTGGGGATAAATCACCTCAAGGTTGTGTATTCAGAGGAGGAGCCTGCCATAACATCGGAGAGCGGCGAGCGTACACCACCTGCCAGCGTGTCCTTTGTTCCCGGAGTTGCAGGGCTCATAATTGCAGGCGAGGTTATAAAGGATATTGCCAAGACCTGAGTCACTAAAACTGAAAAAACAAACGCTTCCTGTGGCAATTTTGTCATACTTCGGGGGCGTTTTTTTGTTTTTGAATTTTTGATAATCGGTGTAAATGCTACCATTTGTTTGCGCGTTAAGGTTAATTTAAGTTACTAGTGCTACTATTATAATGCGCATATATGAAAATTATTAGAAAAAAATCGACAAAACGTTCTATCAAAACAAAAAATCGATAACGAGAGGCGATAGCTATGAAAACAAAAATTACGGAGATGCCATACAAGGAAGTCCTTGCCATAGAAAAGGAAAAGCACCAGAATCCCGTGCGTCCCAACATACTTTTCAGAACCCTTCTTAAGCTGGTTGGTCTTCCTGATCTTATCAAGTCGGGCTTTACCTGCAAGTATGAGGGAATGGAGAAGCTTGGCAAAAAGGAAGCATGCATCATCCTTATGAATCACTCGGCATTTCTTGATCTCGAAATTCTTACAAGCGTTCTTTACCCAAGACCTATAAACATAGTTGCTTCAACCGATGCATTCTTCGGCAAGAGCTGGCTTATGCGTCAGATTGGATGTATTCCCACAAAGAAGTATGTTCATGACCTTGGCCTTGTCCGTGACATCGTTCACGCTGTTAAAAATCAGAATACATCTGTTGCTATCTTCCCCGAGGCGGGATACAGTATGGACGGCTCTGCAACATCTATCGGTGAAGGTATGGGAAAGCTATTGAAAATGATCGGTGTACCTCTCGTTATGATAAAGGCTGAGGGCGTATATCTTCGCGACCCTCTCTATAACAATCTTCAGATAAGAAAGAAGGTTAAGACCTCTGCAACCGTAAAATATCTCCTTTCTCCCGCCGAGATCGCAGAGATGAGTGCAGATGAAATCAATGATATTGTAAAGCGAGAATTTGTCTTTGACTATTTCCAGTGGCAGAAGGAAAATAAGGTGGTTATTGACGAGCCCTTCCGTGCAGATTATCTCAACCGTGTTCTCTTTAAGTGCCCCCACTGCATGAAGGAGGGTAATATGGAGGGCCGCGGCACACAGCTTAGATGCAAGGATTGCGGTGCTACCTATACACTTGACGAGCTTGGCTATCTTAAAAACGACGATGGCGAAACCAAATTCGACCATATACCACACTGGTACGCTTGGCAGCGCTCGGAAATCAAAAAACAGCTTGAATCAGGCGAATATAACTTAGACATTCCCGTTGACATCTGTTGCTCCAAGGATACGAAGAATATGTATCACATAGGAGAGGGACGCCTTATCCACAATCGCGAGGGATTTGTTCTTGACGGTGTAAACGGCGAGCTTCATTATGAGCAAAAGCCTCTTAAGTCCTACAGCCTCTGTGCTGACTTCTATTTCTACGAGCTTGGCGACGTTGTTGTGGTTGGTAATAACGATATGCTTTACTATCTCTTCCCAAAGTGCGAGGGCGACGTTGTTGCAAAGATTCGTTTGGCACAGGAGGAGCTTTATAAGATAGTTTCCGAGGAGCATAGACTGAAAAAGGCAGAACGTGCAGAGCGTGCTGCTGTGAAAAGTGACGAATAACTGAATATCCTACATACGGGGCGATCCATTTTTTTCGGGTCGCTCTTTTTTCTTGATTATAACTCTCCCTTGCGGTCAAAAATCAAAAAAAGAAGTTTTGGGAGAGGATTATGGAAAGACTTGTAAAAAGCTATGAAATTAACACTCGTGTTTTAAGAAAAAGGCTACGGGTGGAGGAGAATTTTGACCTGATTGAGCGCCATCTTGATCTCGGTGGAGCCGAGGCCTGCTTTTTCTATATTGACGGCTTTGTAAAGGACGGGGAGATGCTTCGTATAATGCAATTTTTGCTCTCGGAAAAGAAGATAGGTGGGGCAGAGGAGCTTGAGCGTAGGCTTCCGTATGTTGAGGTTGAGGTTACCGACAGCTTTGACAAGGTGGTTCGCGCCGTGCTTTCGGGTCAGAGTGCGCTTTTGTGCGATAGCTTTGGTGCAGAGGCTATACTACTTGATCTGCGAACCTATCCTGCCAGAGATACTGCCGAGCCTGAGAGCGATAGAGTTATGCAGGGGGCGAGAGATGGCTTTGTTGAAACCCTTGTTATGAACACGGCGCTGATACGGCGAAGGATCAGAGATCCAAATCTTACGATGGAGCATTTTTCTATGGGTGGCTCATCCGATACAGACGTGGTTATGTGCTATGTAAAGGGGATGGCAGACGATAGGGATGTTGGAGAAATAAAAAAGCGGATTTTGTCGGCAAAGCCCAAGTCCTTGACCCTTGGCTACCAGAGCCTGGCAGAGCTGCTTATCGGCAAGGGGTGGTTTAATCCGTTTCCTAAAATAAGAACAACAGAGCGTCCGGATACGGCATCGGCACAGCTGCTTGAGGGGAGTATAATCGTTCTCTGCGACACCTCGCCCCTGGCTATGATATTGCCAACCTCCATATTTGATTATTTAGAGGAGAGCGGCGATTTCTATTTTCCACCTCTGACGGGCACTTATCTCAGGCTTGTGAGGACTGCTATCCTATTGCTTTCCGTGGTGATAACTCCGCTGTGGTATCTTGCCATAAAATACGATGCAGCTCTGCCCGATACCCTGGATTTTTTAATACCCGATGACCCCGGGGCGTTGCCTATAATCCTGCAGTTGTTTTTGGCAGAGATAGCTATAGACGGTTTAAAAATAGCCTCAATGAACACGCCCGATATTCTGTCAAACTCCCTGTCTGTTGTAGGTGCGCTGATTCTCGGTGACTTTGCAGTAAGCGTTGGGTGGCTGTCGGAGGACGTGATACTTTATATGGCGTTTGTGGCTATTGCCAACTTTGCCCAGCAGAATTATGAGCTTGGATACGCCTTTAAGTTTGTGCGAATGATTACCTTGCTTTTAGTGTGGCTCTTTGGTATATGGGGCTTTGTTTCGGGCATGGTCATATTTATTTTACTGGTAACTAAAAACAGCACTATACCCTCGTCACGGGGCTACCTTTATCCCCTGATTCCCTTTGACGGCAAGGCAATTATTCGTTATCTGTGTCGCAGACCAAAAAGCAAATAAATAAAAATTAACCGCCAAAATGCCAAGTAATGTTGACAAATTGACGGTTTTTATTTTGAATTTTATTAAAATACTGAAATGATTATTCTGTTCTCAATGCGTCAACAGGATCCTTGTTTGCAGCACTTCTGGAAGGAATAAGTCCCGAAATGAGCGTAAGAACTATGCTGAGGCAGATGAGGAGAATTGCGTGCTTGGGATCGAGGGTTGCAATGTTTGGTACGCTTGCAAGATGCCATACGATCTGACTTGCAATATAGGAGATGCCGTAGCTGATTGCAATTCCGATAGAGCCCGAGAGAAGACCGATAATAAAGGTTTCTGCATTGAAGAGATGGCTAACGTCCTTTTTACGACCACCAAGAGAACGGATAACACCAATCTCCTTGATTCTCTCAACAACCGAAACGTAGGTGATAATACCAATCATTACGGTAGAAACAACAAGGGAGATTGAGGTGAATGCGATAAGCGCGTAAGAAATAACGTCGATCATAGTGTTGATTACCATGATTACAAGCTCGAGGGCGTCCATATACTTGATGTCGGAGCGTTCCGCGCCCTTAAGCACCTTGCCGTTTATCTCGATTTCGATGCTGTCGTCGTTCCACTTATCGAGATAATCTGTAACAAGATCCTTGTCGTCAAAGCTTACGGGGTAGATGGAGATGTCCTTTGCAAGGGAGCTGCCACCAAGGCTTGAAAGAGAGAGTGTTTTCAGCGAGGTTGTAAGTGCGCCAAGACCACCCATGCCTCCCATTCCGCCGGTTGTGCCACCTGTTGTACCACCGGTAGTTCCACCTGTAGTGCCGCCGGTAGTTCCTCCGGGATAACCACCTGTTGTGCCACCTGTGCTGCCACCTGTACTACCTCCGGGCATGCCACCGCCCATTCCGCCCATGGCGCCCATCATGTCCTCCATGCCGAGGCCGTCGCCAATATAAGCGGTTGCGGATTTAACCTCCCCCTCATAGGTGTAGCTATATGTGTATGAAATACCCTGCATTGGGCCTGCGATATACTGAAGCTCGCCACCAAGCTCGCCAAGGTATTTTGAAATGCTCGAATCCTTGTTTTTCTCGAGAACGTGATTTGTAAGAGCCTCTGTATAATAGATACCCGATTTAAGACAGCCGTATGTGGTTGTTTCGTTTACGAGAAGAATACCTGATACCTTAAGCTCAAGTCCCTCGCCCTCAATCTTCGCAGCGTCGTGCTGATAATCGAAGGGAACGGTCTTGTAGGGGTTCTCGGATGCTGTAAATATCTGGTCGTTTGCGTACCAGGTAAAGGTTTTGCCCAGAAGCTCGTCGTATGTGAAGTAATCTCTGTATGGAGCGCCTTCCTCAAGCTTGCCTTCGGTCTCGTTAATGATGTTGAAGAACTCCTCCTCGGTGTAGTAACCAAGTCTTGCAAGGAGAACGTCAGAGAGACGGTCGTTAGTATCAAGAACAAGCATTACCTCATCCTTTTCGGTAGCAATCTTGCCGACAACGTCATACTGCTTTGCAATATAATCTGCATTGTTTGGCGCCTGCTTAAAGGATGGAACTATCGTTGTGATATAAGAGGAATAGCTCTTGAATTCGGTTTCGTTAAGAATTGAGGTATAACGGCTTGTAAGCGCCTCAACGGAAATAGTAGATGGCTCGCTGCTTGCATTTTCCTTGAAATCGGTGTAGATGCTGTAGAGCATATTGATGCCATAGTCCTTAACCATTGCGGCGTAGTATTCCTTTGGCATAGCATCAAGGTAGGCGATGTAATCATCGGAGATGTCGTTTTTTATAACGAAGCTATCCATCTGTGAGCTGGTTTCGAAGATGTACTTGATAAGCGAGTTGATAAATACCTTGCCTGCCTCGGTCTTGATCTCCTCATTCATCTTATCATTCATCATACCTGTAATAGCCTCAAGGTCGTAGGTTGACTCGCTGATCTGAATGGGGTTACCGGAGAGCATATCGTCCTGCATAGATGCAATATAGCCCTTAATACCTGTGGAGAAGGAAAGAACCAAGGCAATGCCGATAATACCTATAGAGCCTGCGAAGCCTACCATAGTGGTTCTGCCTTTTTTGGAGATAAGGTTTTTTGCAGAGAGCTTAAATGCTGTCCAGAGCGACATTTTTGCCTTTTCGGAGCGGCTCTTTTTCTCTGCTCTTTGCATTTTCTTGATATTCTTTTTGGAATACGCCTGTTCGATTTCTCTGTCTCTAACGGGGTGTGTATCGCGAACAACGTTACCGTCAAGGAGGTTGATGATTCTTGTGGAATACTTATCTGCAAGCTCGGGGTTGTGTGTTACCATGATAACAAGACGCTCGCCGGAGATCTCGCGGATGAGGTCCATGATCTGTCTTGAGGTTACGGTATCAAGTGCGCCGGTTGGCTCGTCTGCAAGGAGGATCTCGGGGTCGTTAACAAGGGCTCTTGCAATAGCAACTCTCTGGCACTGACCACCAGAAAGCTGATTTGGGCGCTTGTAATACTGACCGCGAAGACCTACTCTGTCAAGAGCGTTTTTAGCCTTTTTAATTCTCTCTCTCTTGCTCATTCCCGCGATGGTAAGTGCAAGCTCAACGTTGCCGAGAATTGTCTGGTGAGGAATGAGGTTGTAGCTCTGGAAAATAAAGCCTACTCTGTGGTTTCTGTAAACGTCCCAGTCGCGATCCTTGTAGTCCTTTGTGCTTCTGCCACTGATGATAAGGTCGCCTGACGTATAGTGGTCAAGACCGCCGATGATGTTGAGGAGTGTAGTTTTTCCACAGCCGGATGGGCCAAGAATTGAAACAAACTCTCTATCCCTGAAGGTGATGTTTACGCCCTTTAGCGCATGCACGGTTTCGGATGCTGTGACGTAATCTTTTTTAATGTTCTTTAATTCTAACATCTTTTTCTTCCTTAACTTCTATGTATTTCTTAAATATTTTTCCATTGTAATTATACAACAAAAATATGAACAATTATACATTAAATTAATAACATTCGTTAAATTTTTAAGTTTTTTTAAGCTTTAGCAAAACAAAAAGCGAACCCCTGGCTACCGTAGTTTTAAGAAGATTCGCTTTAAGTGTCAAAATATAAAATATGTCTTTTTGCCTGCAAACTATAGTGAAATGTAAATAATTATTTGAAAAAATCAGACTTCTTCCTTGACCGTGAGCTGCTTTGCCCACTTTTCTCTCTTTACAATTATAAAGCCCATAATGCACTTAACTGCCTCTACGATAAGGAGAGTAATGAAGATCTGCTGGAATGTAAGCTTTGTAAAGTTTGCGAGAATAAATGCTGTGGGAATAACAGCTACCCAAGCGTAGCCCGCATCAAAGAGGAAGGTCTCAAGAACACGACCACCGGAGCGGAGAGTGAAGTAGGACGCGTGGGAAAAGGCGTTAAATGGAACTGCACAGGCAGAGGCAATGATTACGAAGGTTGCAAGGTGCTTAACATTGTCGCTGGTTTCATAGATCATGGGGAAGAATGGTGCGATTGCTATCTGTAAAAGTCCCATGCAGGCTGCACCGAAGATAGAGAATGCGATAAGCTTGTAAGCAGAGTCCTTTGCCTCCTCAATCTTTCCGGCACCAAGCTTGTTACCAACGATAATGGCAATTGAAGAACCGAGAGAGAGGAACACAACGTTCATAAGGTTGATGATAGTGAAAGCAATATTTACAGCAGCAACAACGTCAAGACCGCGGGTAGCGTAGCTCTGATTTCTGATAGTTACAGAGAGTGACCAGAGGAACTCGTTTGCCATAATGGGAAGACCCTTAACAGCGATTTTCTGCATAAGCTCACTTGGAATATAGAAGCTATTGAACGCGCCCTTGATAAATGTGCATTTGCCGGAATTTACGTGAGTATATACAACCAGGATTGCTAATTCAACAAATCTTGAGATAGTGGTAGCGATAGCCGCACCTGCAACGCCAAGCTCGGGGAAGAACCAGATACCGTAGATAAGGAGAGCGTTGAGAATGAGGTTTGTTACAACCGCGCTGATACTTGCGATCATAGGAACAACGGTGTTACCTGTTTCACGGAGAGTTGAAGCATAAACCTGGGAAAGGGCGAAGGGAATAAGACCGATAACTATCCATTTGAGATATTCTTTACCACACTCCATTGTAAGAGCAAGGTCGCCTGTGGAATCGCTCTCGTGGAGGAAAAGGCCTATGAACTGCTCGCTGAAAATGGAGAAAACAACAACGCCGATGATGCCAACGATGGTGTTAATAATAAGCTTTGCTCTGAATGTATGGCGAACGCCGTCAACGTCACCGTGACCGTGATACTGTGCTGTAAAGATACCTGCGGCAGAAACTGCGCCAAAAACGAGAAGCATAAATACAAAGGTGAACTGGTTTACGATAGCAACGCCGCTCATCTGCTCGGTGCCGAGAGAGCCAACCATAATGTTGTCAAGCAGGTTAACGAAGTTTGAGATACCGTTCTGAATGATCATAGGTATAACGATTGCAAGAACGCCTGCGTAGAACTCCTTTGTTCCTATAAACTTTTTCTTAAATTTCTTAATAAAACCCATATTTTTTCCGTTTTTTCTATCCTTTTTATTATTTTCGGCTGATATTATAGCATATAGAGTTAGAAAATGCAATAGAAAAATGAAAGTATTTAAAAAATATAAAAAATAAATTCGCTTGACAATTTTTTCACCTAGTGGTACAATGTACATAAGCAAAAACAAAGCATTTTGCAAAAAGGAGAGAAAAAATGAAAAAACGGTTAATATCATTAGTAATTATTCTTCTGGTTGCTGTATTGGCGCTCACCTCTTGCGATGAGATTGTTGACAAAGTTCTGGGAAGCATTGATCAGTCACTAGTGGAAGAATTACAAAAAGAACTTGAGGAAAAAGACGAAGAAATCAAGGAAAAGGATGCAGCTCTTGAGGAAAAAGACGAAGAAATTTCTGGCCTTAAAAACGAGATCTCAACCTTGAAAAATCAGATTTCATCCCTCCAGGCAGAGATTGCGACACTTAAATCTAAAGATGCTGAAAACAAAAACAAAATAGCAGCTCTTGAGGCAGATTATGCAGCAAAGGTAGCAGAGCTTGAAGCAAACAAACAAGCTAACGCAGAGGCACTTGCGAAGCTCGAAGCATCCCACAAAGCAGAAGTAGAAAAGCTTGAAGGCGACATTGCAGAACTTCAGGCGAAATATGATGCAAAGGCAACAGAGCTTGAAGCAAACAAACAAGCTAACGCAGAGGCGCTTGCGGCACTTGAAGTAGCACATAAGGCAGAAGTAAAAAGCCTTGAGGAGGATATTGCTGAACTTGAGTACGCGTACAACACAAAGGTGAAAGAGCTTAATGACGAAAAAGCAGAAAACATTAATGCCATTGAAGCACTTAAGGCTGAATACGATGCTGAAATTGAAACTCTTGAGGCGGAAAATGCAAAGCTTGATTTACAAATAAAAGCTCTTGAGGAGCAAATTCAGGAATTTCTTAACGACAAGGATTATACAGTTACATTTGATGTTAACGGTGGCGTAGGCGAGATTGAATCACAGACAGTAAGATATAAAAAGACTGTTGCCGAGCCCGTTACTCCCACAAAGGAGCATTATGATTTCCTCGGTTGGTATGTAGATGGTGTTAAGGCAGAATTCCCCTACGTTGTAACTGCTGATATAGATTTTGTGGCACAGTACGCGCCTACAAAGTACACAATTACCTATAACGCAAACGGTGGCACAATGCCTGCGACATTTGTTAGCGAATATAACGTAGAAACATCTGTAACCCTTCCTACACCCACTCGTTCCCTCTACCTCTTTGAAGGTTGGTATGAAAATGCGGACTTTAGTGGCGAAAAAGTGACCTCTATTTCTGCAGGTGAGATTGGAAACAAGACATATTACGCAAAATGGCTCTCTACAACCAATGGTATTACATATCAGCTTTCAAATAATGGAGCGTATTACATCGTAACAGGTTATGACGGAAGCGACACAGTTATTGTTATTCCAAGTAGTGTAGATGGAATCCCTGTTAAAGAGATAGCAGCTAATGCTTTCAAGAATAAGCAGAGAATCACAAGTATTACTGTTCCCAATAGCGTAACTTCTATTGGTAGTTTTGCATTCTCCGGATGTATAAGCCTTACAGAACTGAATCTTGGTAATGGAATAAAGACTATTCCCTCTTCTATGGCATATGATTGCAATAAGCTCCAGAGCATCGTTATCCCTGATAGCGTTACTTCTATTGGTGGTCATGCGTTCTATAATTGCTTTAGCCTTACCAGCGTTACTATTCCTGATAGCGTTACTTCTATTGGTTCTTATGCGTTCTTTGATTGCTCTAGCCTAACCAGCGTGGTGATAGGTGATAGCGTTACTTCTATTGGTGAGAGGGCGTTCCGTGATTGCTCTAGCCTTACCAGCGTGGTGATAGGTGATAGCGTTACTTATATTGGTGATGCTGCGTTCTATGGTTGCGATAGCCTAACCGGTGTTTATATCACGAATTTGAGCAATTGGTGTAATATTGCGTTTAACGATTTAGACAGCAATCCTTTTTATTATGCAGATAATCTTTATCTTAACGGCGAGCTTGTAACCAATCTTGTAATTCCGGATGACGTTACACAAATCAAATCATATGCGTTCGCTTATTGCTCTAGCCTAACCAGCGTGGTGATTGGTAATAGCGTTACTTCTATTGGTGGTTATGCGTTCTATAATTGCTCTAGCCTTACCAGCGTGGTGATACCCGATAGCGTTACTTCTATTGGTGGATGGGCGTTCCAGTATTGCTATAATCTTCGCGAGGTACATAACTACAGTGATCTTCTTATTGAAAAGGGAAGCACCAATAACGGATACGTTGGTTATTATGCAGAAGTGGTAATAGATTACTAATCAAAAACAATAGGCATAGAAATCAAAAACAAAATAAACTCTCAAAGAGGGAGCTGGGCGACCGGCTCTCTCATTTTTTTGGTAAAAAGACTTTTTTGATCTGTTTTGAGGTGATTTTTCGAGTGTTTTCGTCTGTATTGAGGCGGTTTTTTATTGTTTTCAGCTACTTTGATGTGGTTTTTTATTGTTTTCGGCTGCTTTGGGATAAAATTTTATGTATTTTCGGCACTGTTTTGCTCTGTGTTTTAGGAGATTTCATTTTTTTCTTGATTTTATCTTGAATATATGGTAAAATATAAGGAAAGCAATATTTTTAGAGGTAAAATCTTATGAAAAAGACTTACATAGAATGTGGAAGGATCTGCACGGCGCACGGCGTTCGCGGTCAGCTGAAGGTGGAGCATTGGTGCGACTCGGCTAAGGTGCTTACAAAGCAGAAGTCCGTTTATATCAAAAATCGTGACGGATCATATATAGAGAGAGAGGTGCTTTCTGCTTCCGAGGCGGCGCAGTTCGTTATTCTCACACTTGCAGGTGTTGAGAGCCGCGAGGATGCACAGGCTATGCGTGGTGTGGTGCTTTATCTTCATAGAGATGCCATTCCCGTTTCCAAGGGCGCGATGCTTATTGCCGATATGGTGGGGCTTCCTGTTTACCACGTGGAGAGCGGTGAGCTTCTCGGACATATTTCCGACGTTGATGACACCCGCGCGGGCAGGCTCTATTCCATTAAGACCGAGAGGGGAGTTGTTCTTCTTCCCGGAGTTTCGGAATTTGTAAAGGAGATAAGCGAGGAGGGCGGAATGAAGGTGCTTCCTATCCCCGGCTTCTTTGATGATGGCGATGAAGTTTAGTGTTATGACTCTTTTTCCCGATATGGTGAACACCGTGCTTTCTGAGAGTATTATGGGCAGGGCGCAGGAGTCGGGTAAAATTGAGATTGAATGTGTTAATATCAGGGATTT
>JAZKZW010000014.1:0-19958 GCA_045612865.1 Eubacteriales bacterium | reverse complement strand
GATTTGTCAATATTTCAAAAAAACAAGAGCAACCCCGAAGGATTGCTCTGTAAAAACGTTTTTAGTTCGTGTGTTTTGGATTAACCCTCAACCTCAACAACACCATCCTCGCGAACGTGGATGATCATGCCGTCCTTTACGTAGCTCAGGAACTCGTCGCCAAGGCAATCAACAACGGGCATTGTAACGCCGTCAACCCAAACGTCTGCAAGAACTGCGCCTGCAGCAGCGAGAGAGTCGATATGGTTAGCAAAGAGCATACAAGCAGGATTCTTGTGAAGTGCGCAAGCACAGTAGAGAACAAGTCCGCCTGTGGTGGAGCCGATAGTCTGGGGAAGACAGAGAGCCTTGTTAATGAGGGGCTTGCCGTTAAGCTCTGCGTTATTCTGGTCGCCGCACTTAACCTTCTTGTCGCCAAACTGGAGCGCCATCTGGAGAGATGCAAGGGTGTTAAAGCCCTGTGTGGTAACTACTGCTTCTGCAGTGCATGTGCCGGGAGTAACAACTCTACCTTTAAACTGTTTCATAATTATTTACCTCCCTTTGTGATAGCAAGCAAGATTTCGTCATCGGTGTAGTATCTCGCGCTTGTGTATGTACGAAGCTTGTTAGATGATGTGATAACGGGCATAGTCTTGCAAAGTGGGTTATTCATGTACATAAGAGGGCAGATGTAAGAGGTGATAACGCCGCATGCCTTAAGACGGGGAGCGTAATCGGTCTTCTCAAACTCTGCGAGAACTGCCTTGGGAGCGGTGAATACTGTGGGGATGAGAACCTTTTCGTTGCCGTGCTCCTTGAGGGAGGCTTCAACCTTATCTGTCCAGTCCTTAAGCTGCTGACGGCTCATGTGGGGACAACCCATAAAGCAGAGTTTTGGCTTAGCATCGGGATTCTTCCAGATAACGGGATATTCGTTCTTAACTCTCTCGAGCTCTGCATCGTCGATAACGTACTCGCGTGCGCCCTCTGCGATGAGAGATTCGCCAAGTTCAACTGCCTCGGGGGTAAGGTTTGCAATGTGGTAAAGACCAACTGCACCATTAGAAGCTGTAGCTGCGCCAAAGTCCTTGAGGTATGTGCAGGCAGAGTCGTTAAGCTCTGTGCCGAGCCACTTGTCAAGACCTACAACGTAGGGAACGTCTTCCATAACCTTCATACCGATTGCAGAACCAAGGAGCTGTGCCTCGGGCTTCTTTGTAGTGTTGATTCTGATTACCCATGTAGCCTTTCTGCCTTCGTCTGTAAGAAGTCCAAAGTAAGGAACATAACCAACGATAGAGCCCATGATGTCAAGGATACCGGAGTTACGGTTACATCTTGCACCAAGAACGGAGTTTGCATAAACAACCGCGCTTGATTCTGCCCAGGAGAGAACGTCGCCCTTCTGGGGCTTGTTACCAACCTCGTCAAGATAGCATGCGCATGTGAAAGCGTTGTCATCTATAAGTCCGAGCTTGTGAAGCTGTTCCTCGTAGAATGCCTGCTTTGTGTACATGAACTTTTCAAATACGAAGTTCTGAAGGAAGTTTGCAGGAACGTTTCTGTCAAGAGGTCTTGGGTCAACGGAGAACTTCTGGCCGGACATTACGCCATCGTCAAGGAGTCTCTGCATAAGGTCGTAAACAGGAGACATAACCTTAAGGCCGAATGAAGTTACAAGGTGGTTATATTTAGATGTGATAGGTACGAGCTTTTCTGCGCCGAAGGCTTCGCCATACATAACCATGGTCTTCATAACCTTGGCCATAGTTTCGCCCTGTGCGCCGTCAAGTATCTGCTGTTGCTTTTCGGTTAATTGCATATATTTTTTCTCCTTTTCTAGGATTTTTGTAAATATTAGTTAGCATTTCAATGGTTTTTCGCCACCAAAGTGTTGTTTCGTTATGTTTTTTCTTTTCGGGATTAGATCTTCATTGCAACGTCCCAAGCGCCCCAGATAACTGTTCTGAGGTTACCAACTGCCTTGGCATCACCAATAACGTGAACGTGCATAGATTTCTTTGCCAGAGGAGCAGGGTTGTAACCAACGGACATAATTACGCTGTCTGCAGGAATAGACTTTGTGTTGCCTTCCATATCAGAGATGATAACCTCACCGTCCTTGATTTCCATAGTTCTGTGCTCGAGGTGAACGGGAACATTGTTGGTCTTGAAGAAGTCACGAAGGAAGCTTGTGTTAGCAAGGCAGATACCCTTTGTAACGATAAGGTCGTCCATCATCTCAACGATCTGAGGCTTCTTGCCCTGGAGGTAAAGCTCGTAAGCAATCTCACAGCCTGTAAGACCACCACCAACTACAACAACGTTTTCGCCAACCTCTCTGTTGCCAAGAAGGAAGTCAACTGCTTCAATAGACTTTTCAACACCGGGAATAGGAATTCTCTTTGCTGTAGCGCCTGTTGCGATAATAACTTCATCTGCGCCGAGGGACTTAACATCGGTAACCTCTGTGTTCATCTTGATTTCGATAGGATATCTTGTGATCTCACGTCTGTACCAAGCGATAAGATCTCTGTCCTTTTCCTTGAAGGAAGGTGTAGCAGCTGCAATAAATACGCCACCGAGCTTGTCGGTCTTTTCGTAAAGAGTTACCTTGTGTCCGCGTTTAGCGAGAACGATAGCAGCCTCCATACCGCCTATACCACCACCGATAACTGCAACCTTCTTTGCCTTCTTTGCGGGCTTGAGGTTATACTTCTTGGACTGCATTGTTTCGGGGTTAAGAGCGCAGCGGGAAAGACCCATTGTGTCTGTAAGATCCTGTGTATTTGCGTGACCCTTTGAGGAAGAGAAGTTGAAGCATCCGCTATGGCAGCAGATACAGGGCTTAATGTCCTCAAGTCTGTCTTCAATAAGCTTTGTTACCCAAGCCTCGTCAACAAGGAACTGACGTGCAATACCAACACCGTCGATTCTACCCTCTGCAACAGCCTTTGCGCCTGTTTCGGGATCCATTCTACCTGCACAAACAACAGGAATATCAACGAATTTCTTGATGTGAGCAACGTCCTCAAGGTTACAGTTTTGAGGCATGTACATTGGTGGATGAGCCCAGTACCAGGAGTCGTATGTACCGTTGTCCGCGTTAAGCATATCGTAGCCTGCGTCCTGAAGGTACTTTGCAGCCTTTTCAGATTCTTCCATATTACGGCCAACCTCAACGTAGTCCTCGCCGGGCATAGCGCCGTAGCAGAAGTCCTTAAGCTTGGATTCTACAGAGTAACGGAGAGAAACGGGATAGTCGTTGCCACAAGCCTCCTTGATAGCCTTAACGATCTCCGCAGCGAAGCGATAGCGGTTCTCAAAGCTTCCGCCGTACTCGTCTGTACGCTTGTTGAAGAACTCGATTGCAAACTGGTCGAGAAGATAGCCCTCGTGAACAGCGTGAACCTCAACACCGTCAACTCCGGCTTCCTTACAAAGCTTTGCAGTCTTTGCAAATGCCTCTATGATCTCGTGGATATGGTGCTTTGAAAGCTCGGGACACTCAATATCGTGTGCCCATCTGGATTTTTGAGGGCTGGGAGATGCAAGCTCATGCTCTGTGTCGAGAATAGGCTTGATGAGTGTGCGAGTGAATTTATTTTTATGAAGGGGAGCAACAAGCTCTGTAATAGCCCATGAACGACCCATACCAGCTGTAAGCTGAACAAAGAGCTTTGCGCCGGTCTTGTGAATCTCGTCCATGTAAACCTTGAGATCCTTGAACATTTTTTCATTCTGCCAGAGCCATTTACCCCAGAATGTATCTCTTACGGGAGCGATGCCGGGAATGATAAGACCTACGTTGTTCTGTGCTCTCTTAAGGAAGTGGTTAGCAGCCTCCTTGTCAAAATGACAGCCTGTAAGCTCAAACCAACCGAAAAGGGAGGTTCCGCCTGTGGGACAGAGAACGATACGGTTCTTGATTTCTACGTTACCTATTTTCCAAGGGGTAAACAGGGCTTCGTACTTTTGGTCCATGTTAGACATAATAGAATTTCCTTTCTTGTCTTGATATTTATTTAACAAGTGACAACAATATTATACAATATGCGCGCTGGAATGTCAAGCATTCCTAAAATATTTGTTCATATCCCGCGTAAGATTTTTATTTAATAGACAATACGTGAAAAAATGAAAAATATTTATAAAACGTGAAAATTAGTGATATGGCAATTAAAATACAAAAACTGCACCCCAAAAAAATAAAAAATGTTAAAGTTTTTCAATTCCTATTTACAAAGAAGTCTTGTTGTGATATAATATATCTCGGCTTTTTTATTGGAAAGCCTTTTGATGTGAATTTTTTAGTAGGAGGACGCCGATGAGAATAGATAAATTTCTCTCCGAGCAGGGAATTGCCAGCCGTAAGGAAGCCGCAAAAGCTGCAAAGAGCGGAGGAGTTTTAATAAACGGCGTTGCCGTAAAGGACCTTTCTACCCACATTGATCCCGACCTTGCAGATGTGATATACCTTGGCAGACGTGTGGAGTATAAAAAGTTCATATACGTTATGCTAAATAAGCCCGAGGGCTACGTAAGCGCAACAGACGATCCCCACCTGCCCTTTGTAACAGAGCTGCTACCCGATGAGCTTCGAAAGAGAGATCTTTTCCCTGTTGGCAGACTTGATAAGGACACTGTAGGACTTATGATTCTTACTAATAACGGTCAGCTTGCCCACAGCCTCTTATCACCAAAGCGCCATGTTGAAAAGGACTATTATTTCACCGCAAAGGTGCCAATGCGAGAGGGAGTTGAGGAATATTTCCGCGATGGAGTTACCCTTGCCGACGGATATGAATGTAAGAGCGCAAAAATAGTGCTTGATAATGATAGAATGGGTGGAATTATCACCCTTACCGAAGGTAAATATCATCAGATCAAGCGTATGGTTGCCGCATCGGATAACCGAGTTATGAGCCTTGAGCGAATTTCATTTGGAGGCATCACCCTTGATAGAAGCCTCGAGCGCGGACAGTGGAGATACCTCACCGCAGAGGAGATCGCCCTCCTTGAATCAAGAGCTTAAAGAAGTATATTTTTTTTGCACCCACAAGGTGCAGATTGGAGTAATAAATGGATATATTAAAGACACTGGCCACAGAGTTTGGCATTAAAGAGGAGCAGGTAAATGAAACCGTAGCTCTTATCGATGAGGGTAATACAATCCCCTTCATTTCAAGATACCGTAAGGAAGTTACCGGCGGACTTGACGATGCAACTCTCCGTGACCTTAACGACAGACTTAACTACCTTCGCAAGATGGAGGAGCGCCGCGAGGAAATTTCCTCTCTTATTGAAGCGCAGGAAAAGCTCACTCCCGAGATCACCTTTGCACTTAATAATGCAAAAACTCTCGTAGAGCTTGAAGATATCTACCTTCCCTTCAGACCTAAGCGTAAGACCCGTGCATCTGTTGCCCGCGATAAGGGACTTGAGCCTCTTGCAAACTACATTCTCGAGCAGAGAGATGCGTACGATGTTGCAATCGAGGTATATGCAGAGCAGTTTATCTCCGCAGAGGAGGGCAAGGAGGTTCCCGACGCAAAGGCAGCTTTAGCAGGCGCATCCGATATTATCGCAGAGGATATTTCCAACAATGCAGAGATCAGAAAGCTTCTTCGTGAGTTCACAGTTCAGAACGGCTCTCTTACAACAAAGGCAACAACAGAGGAAAGCTCTGTTTATGAAAATTACTACGACTTCTCCGAGCCTATCAAGAAGCTCAAGGGTCACAGAGTCCTTGCTATCAACAGAGGTGAGAAGGAAGAATTCCTTAAGGTTGCAGTAACCCTCAATCAGGACGACGGTATCGCACAGATCATGTCCAAGGTTATCACAAACAAGAAGTCTCCCGCACTTCCATACCTCGTAGCAACTATCACCGACTCTTATCAGCGTCTTCTTTATCCCGCAATCGAGAGGGAAGTTCGTACAACCCTCTTTGACGATGCTTGCGAGGGCGCACTTAAGGTATTCTCCGAGAACCTCCGTAACCTTCTTCTCGTTTCTCCTATCAAGGGTAAGACAGTTCTTGGCTACGACCCCGGTTATGCCCACGGCTGTAAGCTTGCAGTTGTTGATAAGACAGGTAAGGTTCTTGATACAGCGGTTATCTATCCCGTTGAGCCCAGAAAGGACATTGCAAGATCCAAGCCCATCGTTCTTAATCTCGTTAGAAAATACGGTGTTGACGTAATCGCTATCGGTAATGGTACAGCATCCCGTGAGTCCGAGCAGTTCATCGTTGAGCACGTTCTCCACGATCCCTCATGCCCAAAGACCACAAAATATACAATCGTTTCTGAGGCTGGCGCATCGGTTTACTCCGCATCCAAGGTTGCTACCGAGGAATTCCCCAACTATGACGTAATGCAAAGAAGTGCAATCTCTATCGCAAGAAGACTACAGGATCCCCTCGCAGAGCTTGTAAAGATAGAGCCTAAGGCAATCGGCGTTGGTCAGTATCAGCACGATATGAAGCAGGCAAGACTTACAGAAGCCCTCGGCGGTGTTGTTGAAGATTGCGTAAACGGCGTTGGCGTTGATATTAACACAGCTTCTTACTCTCTCCTTTCTTACGTTGCAGGTATCAATACCACAGCGGCAAAGAACATCGTTAAGTTCAGAGAAGAGTACGGTGAATTTAAGAGCAGAGCACAGATCAAAAAGGTTCCAAAGATTGGTGACAAGGCATTCCAGCAGTGTGCAGGCTTCCTTCGTATTCCCGGTGCAAAGAACGTTCTTGATACAACCGGCGTTCACCCCGAGTCCTACGCAATCGCAGAGATGGTTCTTAAGCAGTTCGGCTTCACAATGGAGGACGTTGCAAGCAATAATCTCAAGCTCCTTAAGTTCAAGGCTACTCAGTACGGTATTGCAAAGCTTGCCCGTGAGCTTGGTTGCGGTGAGCCCACTCTTGAGGATATTATCAATGAGCTTGAAAAGCCCGGTCGCGACATTCGTGATGATGCACCCGCTCCAGTTCTCTCCAGCGATATTCTCGACATCAATGACCTCAAGCCCGATATGCAGCTTAAGGGTACAGTTCGTAACGTTGTTGACTTCGGTTGCTTTGTTGACATCGGCGTTCATCACGACGGACTTCTTCACATCTCCGAAATGAGCGATAAGTACATCAAGCATCCATCCGAGCTCTTCAAGACAGGTGATGTAATTGAAGTAAAAATCAAGGACGTTGACGTTAAGAAACACAGAATTGCCCTCACAAGAAAAGGCATGAATGTAAACAAAGCTTAACAATTAACCCTGTTTTGCTCAAAAAAATAATAAAGCTCTTTTTTAGAGCTTCTCCAATATCTAAAAACAGGCAGAGAGTAAAACCCTCTGCCTGTCACTTTTTTCTTCAAATCTTTAATGCCTTATTTTAGTATTTTAAAATATAAAAACGCACCATTCGTATCAAATAACCTCTCTTGAGATAGAGAAGAGATACCGGTGCGTTTTTATTTTTTGCTTAACTTAAGCGGTTTTTCTTATGTAAGAAAATTATTTCTTGTTGAAGAGAGCAACGATCTTGCCCCAAACAGTCTTGAAGAAGTTAACGGTAGCGTTCCAAGCCTTCTTGCAGAACTCAACAGTAGCAGCCCAAGCCTTCTTGCAGAAAGCAACAACAGCTTCCCAAGCCTTCTTGCAGCCAGCAACGATCTTGCCCCAAACTTCCTTAACAGTTGCAACGAACTTTTCCATTTTGAATACACCTTTCTGAAAATTTATTTTTTATTTGTTTTTTTAATTATTTCTTCTGAAAGAGAGAAACGATCTTACCCCAAACGTTCTTAAAGAACTCAACGGTAGCAGCCCAAGCCTTCTTGCAGAATTCAACGGTAGCAGTCCAAGCCTTCTTGCAGAATGCAACAACAGCATCCCAAGCCTTCTTGCAGCCAGCAACGATCTTGCCCCAAACGTTTTTAACCTTTTCCATGAAGTTAGCCATTTTTATGATCCTTTCTGAAAATTTTATTGGAAATTTGCTTTGCATACAAATTCATTGTATATTGTATCACAAAAAAATCTATAAGTCAATAGAAAACCTTAAGAATTTTTAAGAATTTTTAATATTTTATTGGCAAAAATGGAAAAATATGTAAAATACTTGAAAAACTACTGAAAGTGTGGTATAATATACACAGTTGTTAACAATAGAGGTGATTAAAATGCCAAACGGAATTGAGATTGAAAGAAAATATATTATCTTTATGCCTGATATTGAATCTGTATCTGCGTTTCGAGGATATACAAAAAGCAAGATTATTCAGACCTATTTGAGGTCCGAGGAGGGAACCACCCGTCGTGTAAGAAAGCGTGAGTTTGACAGCCACACCGTATATACCGAAACGGTTAAGCGTCGCATTGACAGCATTTCCTCCCGCGAGGATGAACGCAATATAACCGAGGATGAATATACATCAATGCTCTCTGAAGTAAAAGAGGGAACATCTCCCGTGAACAAAACCAGACATACATTTGAATATATGGGACATACAATAGAGATAGATGTTTATCCCCGGTGGGAGCACTTTTGCATAATGGAAACCGAGCTTGAGGATAAGGATGAATCGGTTAGCCTTCCTGCTTTTATAAAGATTTTATATGAGGTAACAGGAGAAAAAAGATATTCCAATGCAGGTATGGCAGAGGATTTTCCACCGGAGCCCACTTTGTAATGGTTATTTATGATACCTTTTTCCTGCCAGGATAGTGAAGGAGCGATATAGCGCCTCCATAAGAATAACGCGCATCAGCTGATGAGGGAATGTCAGCGCCGAAATAGAAAGGCGTACATGGCATTCCTTTTTTACTTCCTCAGAAAGTCCGTGGGATGAGCCGATTACAAGGGCGATTTTGCCGCGCTCATCAACCATCTTTCCAATAAGCCTTGCAAGGGCGGGGGAGTCATAAGCCTTTCCCTCAACGCAAAGGGCAATTTTCATCGCATCCTTTGGCATAGCCTGCAGTATCTTTTGCGCCTCGGAGGCAAGGGCTCTTTCTATCTCGGAGCTGTCGTCCTCGTTGTTGATTTTTTCTTCCTTAATATTTATTTCTTCAACTCTCGCGTATTGTGAGAGTCTTTTTTTATACTCATTAACAGCCTCCGTAAGGTATTTTTCCTTGAGAGTGCCAACGCTTATTATGGTTAAATTCGTCATTTTTACTTCTCTTTATATTATATAATGGTAGTTATTTAACTCTGGAGAGTTTTTCAAGTCCGATGGAAAGCGCCTCAATAAATGTATCAACGTCCTCTCTGCTGTTTTTATGAGAAAGGCTGATGCGTATGGAATAATCTGCTTCCTCGGCACTTCTTCCGTATGCAACAAGGGCAGATGAGGTATGATTTGAGTTAGAGGAGCAGGCAGAGCCGGAAGAAACATATACGCCGTAGGATGAAAGGAAGTGGAGCATCGTTTCGCTTTTGATAGCGGGGAGAGTTATGTTTAGGATATGGGGCGCGTGTTTTTTCGGATTGGTGATGCTGACAGCAGAGAATGCTTCTTCCGAAAGTCTGTTTATCAGGTATTCACGAAGTGCGCTGACCTCGCCAAAGTTTTTGCGCAGATCTCTCTCTCCAATTCGTATAGCCTCGCCAAAGGCAGCAACGGCAGGTACATTTTCTGTGCCGGAGCGAAGTCCGCCCTCCTGACCACCGCCAAGAACCATAGGCGCAAGACCTCTTTTCTTGATTATATCCTTGTCAATAACCAGAGCGCCAACACCCTTCGGGCCCTCAATCTTGTGTGATGAAAGGGTAATCATATCTGCGCCGATACTGCTCTTTGTAAAGGGGAGCTTCATATAGCTTTGTGTTGCATCAACGTGTAGCACTGCCTCGGGGGATTTCATTCTCATCAGTCTTCCAACTGCGCTAATGTCATATAATGCGCCCGTTTCGTTGTTAACCATCATCATTGTAACCAAAATAACATCTCGTGTCATCTCGCGCTCAAGGACAGTCATATCGATCTCGCCGTTAACTGTAGGTATTCTGGCAATTTTGAAGCCCTGCTTTTCAAGGTATGATAGTGGTTCAGAAACCGAAGCATGCTCACCGCTTGTGGTAATAATTTTGCCCCCATTTTTGTATCTCTCTTTAGACATTGCCCTACCTATGATTGCAAGGTTGTTTGCCTCGCTTCCGGAGGCGCAGAATACTACCGTTGAGCCCACAGCGCCAAGGGATTTTGTAAGGCTTTCTCTCGCCATTTTCAGCTCCTGCTCTGCAGAAAAGCCCATTCCGTGAAGTGATGAAGGGTTGCCCCAAACATCTCTTGAAACCTGAATGTATTTGTTGAGTGCCTCTTCTGAAATTCTGGTAGTTGCACTGTTGTCAAGATAAACTTCCTTTTTCATTGTATATATCCTTTGTTTATAAAATATGCAAAAATGTAAATAAATGTTGTCAAAAATCGCTTAAAACTCGGCTCTTAAAGAATAGTCCTCGTTCTTCAAAACTTGAAAACTCATCATAGCTTGCGCAGGCAGGAGAAAGCAAAACAGTATCACCCACCTCTGCTGACTCAAGTGCCATGTTTATAGCATCGCCAAGGCTTTTTTCTACCAAAACGCCATTTTTCCCAAGGGCAGAATATATCTCTCCCCCTGCCTCGCCAAAGCATATTATCTTCTTGATTTTCGAGCTATTAACAGCCTTTTTCAGTGGAGCATAATCCAGGCCCTTGCTGCGTCCTCCGAGCAATAAAATTATATTGCCCATTATATCCGAGAGAGTTTGCGCTGTCCTTGTCGGAGAGGTGTCAATGGATGAATTTATAAAGCGAACCCCGTGCCTCTCAAGGAATATCTCGCCCCTATGCTCTATGCCCGAAAATGTGGATATGATAGAAAGCGCCTTGTCCTCATCGGTATATTCCTTTGTCAGCGCCAGGGCAGATAAATAGCTTTTTATGTTATAAATCTCCTGCTTTTTCAGCCGGCAAGTAGCTATAAGCCTTCTTCCGTTTTCGGTGATATATCCGTCCTCCACACCAAAATAATATTTAGCGCGGAATTTGCTTTTCATCTGCGATGGGCTCATATTTACACCCGTAACCGCAAAAAGCTGACGGTCGGCAAACATTTTTACAAGGTCATCGCAATCGGCAGAGATCACAGCCTCATCCGCATTGTCGATGGCTCGCTTTTTCGCCATTTTGTAGCTGTCGTAGCCATAATGCCAGGACAAATGCTCGGGTGTGAGGGATGTTATTGCCGCCCTTTTTGACCTTGGACTTGCATACTCCAGCATAAAGCTTGATGCCTCCATTACAAACGCCCCTTTTTCTGTCCCCAGATGTAGGGAGGCAGGCTCACCGATATTTCCTATAGCCATGGTGGGAAGGTCGCTTCTGTCTAACATCTTTGCCCCGAGAAAGGTGGTTGTAGTCTTTCCGTCGCTGCCCGTAACAACAAAGAGGGGTAGCTTATTATGCTTTAAGAAAAACTCAATGTCCGAGGTAAATTCAACTCCACGCCCCAAGGCACAAAGCAGCTCTCGCCGATCCCGCCTGACAGATGGAGAAAAGAATATAACATCCTCGTCAATATCACGACAGCTGTTCTCACCCTCAAATATGCGAGCGCAGGGAAGCGTGCCTCTGTCTATTTTCTCATCCGAGCGCAGGGTGATTTTGGCGCTCCCCCTTGCAATTTCGCTTATCAGGGAGCAATTTGATTTTCCAATGCCAAAAAAGCCTACAGATCTGTTCGATGTGTATTCAAGAAGCTGATTTATCATGTGTCATCTCCATATTATAAAATATTTTCAGGTTGTAGTCAAGTGCCGACGGTTAAAATCCGAAATATTCGACAAAAAAATTCCAAATAGAGCCAAAAAACTATAATATTATCAAAAAGTATTGACTTTTTTGTCGCACTATGTCAAAATATAGTATATTCCAAAGAAAATGTCGCACATTATGCGTTTTGTGCATCGGGAAATATATCTTTATCAAAAACGCAAATATTATAGGAGTGTATGTTTATCATACGAAGGTTTTATGGAATTTTTAATGGATATACTTCACGGTATAGCAGAGATCAGAAATCCCGTTTTTGATTTCCTTTTTCAAATCATCACCAGAATGGGTGAGGAGATTTTCTTCCTCGCTGTAGCAATTTTCTTCTTCTGGTGCGTTAATAAGAGAGAAGGATATTTTGTTCTTATTACAGGTCTTTTCGGTACAGTAGTTAACCAGGCGGCAAAGCTTGCATTCCGCATCCCCCGCCCTTGGGTTTATGATCCTACTATTGAGGTTGTAGGCGATGCTAAGGTTGCGGCAACAGGCTATTCCTTCCCCTCCGGTCATACACAGAATACCGCAGGCACTCTTGGCTCTGTGGTTGCATATAATCCTACGAAAAAGAAAACTGTAATATGCACAATTCTTATACTTCTTGTGGCGTTCTCACGTATGTATCTTGGTGTTCACACACTTCTTGATGTAGGCGTTTCTCTCATCTTTGCTCTTGTGCTTGTGCTTGTGCTTCGCCCTATATTTACCAACGACGAAAAGTATGAAAAATATATGCCCTGGGTTGTTGCTGTAGGCGTGCTTATCTCCATCGGCTTGACCGTGTTTGTTCTTTGCATCTCCGGCGATGAAACTCTTGATCCTCATAACTTTGAGAGCGGTCTTAAAAATTCATGCACTCTCCTTGGATGCACCCTTGGCCTTATCCCCGCTTACATAGTTGACAGAAAGTTTACCAAGTTTGAAACCAAGGCTCCCTGGTACGCGCAGATCATTAAGGTAGTAATCGGACTCTTGGTTGTACTTGCTATTAAGTCCGGTCTCTCCGCTCCCCTTACAGCTTTGTTTGCCGGAAATTCTTATGCAGCGCGTATAGTTCGCTACTTCCTCATCGTTATCTTTGCCGGAGTTCTTTGGCCTATGACATTTAAGTGGTTTGGAAAAATGAAGATAGCAAAGCTTGATGCTTTCGGCGAAAAAGTAGTATCTATCTTTAAGAAAAAAGCTAAATAATTTATCAAAAAAACATCTGAATAATAAAAAAGATAGCATCTCCCAAAAAAACTTGGTTTTGCTATCATTTGTTTACATTTTAAGGCGGTTTTACACAAAACCGCCTTTTTCTTTTGTATTTATCTTCTTGGAAAATTACTTGATATAAACCTTTTTCATTCTCATTGCAATGCGTGGGCGATCGCTTGGGCCAACGGGAATTGATGCAATCTCATCAACAACATCCATACCCGAAACAACCTTACCAAATGCCGCGTACTGACCGTCAAGGTGGGGTGCATCATCATGCATAATGAAGAACTGTGAGGAAGCAGAATTAGGGTCAAAGGCTCTTGCCATAGAGATAACTCCGCGCTCGTGCTTTAAGGTGTTGTTGTGTCCGTTAGCTCTGAATTCGCCAACGATCTTTTCCTTTGCGCCACCCATACCGGTGCCCTGTGGATCGCCGCCCTGAATCATAAAGCCTCTGATAACTCTGTGGAAGATGAGTCCATCATAGAAGCCCGCCTTTACAAGTTTTTCAAAGTTTGCAACGGTCTTTGGTGCGTGCTCGGGATAAAGCTCAAGCTCGATTTTGCCGCCGTTTTCCATTTCAATAATAACCATTTTTATTCTCCTTTTTTTAGTATAGTTTTATGTCTTTTTGATTATAATAATCTATCTGAATTATAGGGGGATTTTATGAACATAGAGAAAATCAAGAACGCCTTTTATATACTCCTAGCAGCGCTTGCCGCCATAGCCGTGGGAATGATATTGCTGAAATTTCTTTTTCCCGTTTTGCTTCCTTTTTTGATCTCCTATGCTATAGCCTGCCTGACAACCGCCCCTGCAATATATCTTGAAAAAAAGCTTGGTCAGCCACGTCGGCGTATAAGACTTCTAATATCTCTTGTATCCCTTGTTGCCCTGTCTGTTGCTCTCTTTTTTATATGCAAATATGCAGGTATCACACTTTGGAAGCTTGCTACCGAGGTCTTGGAGGGAGATTCTGTAGGATTGCTTATCAGCAAAATTCTCAATCCCATCGAGGCAGTCCTGGGCGATATGATGCCCGACGAGCTACAGTCGGAGATAACCGATGCCTTGCTACAGCTGATGTCCTCCTTGCTCTCATCCTTTGGCGGTGCTTTAAGGTCGGTGGTGTCATTCCTCCCCAAAATGTTCCTCTTCTTGGTGATAACACTTATTTCCCTTGTGTATTTCGCCCTTGACCTTGAGCTTATAAACGAAAAGATAAAATCTATTCTGCCCGAAAAGGTGGGGAAGTACATCGTCAAAATACGAGAAAAGTTCTTATCGATAGGTGTAAAGTATGTTTATTCGTATTTACTGATAATGGGAATCACCTTTGTGGTAGTTCTTTTAGGCTTTTTGCTCCTGCGTGTTAAGCATCCTGCCCTTTTGGCGGCAGTTATAGCCTTTTTTGATATTTTTCCCGTAATAGGTGTTGGAACGGTGCTTATCCCCTGGGCTGTAATAGAAATAATCATCGGCAATACAGCGCGCGGAATAGGCCTTGCAGTCCTGTTTATCGTAAACGAGCTTATACGTCAGTTCTCCGAGCCGAAAATACTGGGAAAAAACTTAAATATGCATCCAATAATCACTCTGGTGCTGATATATGCTTCGGTATCAATTTTCGGCGTAAGTGGGCTGTTACTTATCCCTGTTTTTACAGTAGTAATAAAGGTTCTAGAGGGTGATTAAATGAATATAAGTCCGCCAAGGTCTGCCAGTGGTTCGCCCGACAAAGATATAGCCTTCATACCGAGCTCTTCAATAAATTCCTTGATTTTTTCTCCCTCCGGGTGAGAGCCTAAATCTCCAAGGAAGAAGGCCTTGTCCCCATCAACTCCCGATGCGCCACCGATAAATCCGTATGCGTAAGGTGGGAGAGAAATATTGCCCGGCTTGATGAGCAAAGCATTAACTCCTATGTCAACTAATGCGCGATAAATTCCCGCATCCGATGTAATGGCATTTTCGTCATTTAGCTTCAAAATACTGCAATTTGGATAACCTTGGTTTACATTTTTGACGGTTAAGCCTTGATTTTTCGCAATTTCTAAAATTTTCTTTGAAACGGTTTTTTGGTTAGCTATCAAGTGTTTTCCAAAATTTACGGCATTCAAGAGTGCATCGGTAGGGTATGACTTTCCCAGCATCTCATCTACAAAAAACAGTTGTGAGTTGGTGCAAAACTCTCTAATATCCGAGAAAACATACGCCGCCCCCTCTGCATAATCACAGGTGGTAACAAAGATATTATCAAGCTTAAAGATAAGTGTGTCGGGATGGGAGGATATACCCTCGGGCAATGAAGACAGCGGTGGTAATTTTATGAGGTAATAACCGTATTTTTGAAGCCCTCTTTCCATATCGGGGCTAATGCGTCCATCGCATATTACAGCTCTCATCATATACCTCCAAAAAACTTTTAATCCTCAATAAAAACAAAAAACTCTGTCCGTCTGACAGAGTTTTTTTGGAACCTTATGCGCGCTCGATCTTTCCGGAACGAAGGCAACGGGAGCAAACCGCAACAGTAGTGTTACTACCGTTAACTACCGCTTTAACCTTACGGATGTTAGGCTTCCAGGTTCTATTTGTCTTACGGTTAGAGTGGGAAACGTTGTGTCCGAATGTAACGCCCTTACCGCAAATGCTGCACTTAGCCATTTTTCTACCTCCCAAATTCCATACAAATGTATGAGTCATTATATTTTTTGTGTTACAAACAAATCAGCATGGGATATTATATCATATCAAAAGCAAAAAAGCAAGAGGTTTTTTAAAAAAATCAAAAAAATTCTCCCAAGTCATGCTTTTTCACCTTTTTTACTGCTTTTTGGGTGTTTTTTTAGGTTATTTGCTATATAAAACAGTATTTTGAAAATATTATCGGCATATATTAAACCAAAATTCATCCACAAGGAGTCTTGTATGTCAAATAAAAAACGGTTTTTCCGTGATGGTGCAATGCTAACTGCGGTAGCTCTTTGCTCAAGAAGTGTCTCAATGCTGTTTTCCTCGTTTTTAGCCAAAAGTGTAGGAAGTGTGGGGGTGGGGCTTTTTACATTGATAATGACGGTGTATTCCTTTGCCTTGACCTTTGCTGTGTCCGGTATAGGCATAACTGTAACACGTCTTGTGGCGGCAAATTACGGCAAGCGAAAGGGAATACTGCGGGCGTCTCTTATATACTCCTCTATATTTGGCATTTTGGCGGTGGTGATATTATTTTTCTTCTCCGAGGCTATATCCGCTAAAATACTTTCGGAGCCCATTGCTGCGCCGCTTTTGAGAATCCTTGCACCATCTCTTATCCTGGTTTCGCTGGGCGCGGCGTTTAACGGATATTTTATGGGAGTAAAGCGTGTAAGGGCAAATGCCGCCGTCCAGACATTCGGTCAATTATCCAGGGTTATCGTAAGCGCCGCCTTGGTTCTTACCTTTGGTAAAGGAGATGCCTTTTTATCCCTCAAGTTGATATGCACGGGCATTTTAATTACCGAAATTTTTTGCTTTGCGCTCATATTTGCCCAGTACATATCCGACACAAAAAAGTATATTGCAAGGGACAAATCTCCCACCGGGATAAAAAAGATTGCCAATATAGCAATGCCCCTGGCATTTTCTCAATATGTGCGCTCCCTGCTTCTTTCATGGGAGCATATTTTAATACCTCGCCGCCTGACCTATGGAGGGGCAAATAATTCTGATGCCCTAGCTCAATACGGAGTCCTTCACGGAATGGCATTGCCTGCGGTTTTATTTCCAATGTCACCGCTTTCCTCCTTTTCGGGGCTGCTTGTGCCGGAGTTTGCAGAGGATCAGGCAAAGGGCAATGATAATCGTATGTCCCGCCTTACATCGCAGGCGATTAATTCAACCCTCGTTTATGCCACAGCCGTGGCAGTATTCATCTTTTTCTTTTCAGACGAGCTGGGATATGCCCTATATAATTCCTTTGAGGCAGGCTACTATCTGCGCATTTTATCCTTTGTTATTCCTATAATGTACCTTGACCACGTTACCGACCAGATACTTAAGGGAATAGGAGAGCAGGTCTATTCAATGTGGGTCAATATTGCCGACTCCTGCCTGTCCCTTTTGCTGGTATATTTTCTCCTGCCGAAAATGGGAATTATAGGCTATGCCGTAGTTATTATCATAATGGAAGCCTTCAATTTTATTATGTCTGCTGCTCGGCTGTCAACAAGGGTAACACTCCGCCCGAGAATAGTGGCCTCTCTCGTCATTCCCGCCACCTTAAGTATGCTTTCGTGTATGCTGACTCATCGTGTTTTTGTCTTCAACGGCGCTTCTTCTGCCACGCCTTGGCTTATCCCTAAAATTTTGTTCGCAATTTGCGTTTTAGTCTTTTTAGACAGAATTGTAAGCATGGTTTTGTGCAACACTTACAAAAAGAAAAAAATGCCAAAAAAAATTTAATTTAACTTGACTAAAAACATATCAAAAAAACAAAGTTTTTAACTTTATCTGTCAAAAAAATCAAGGAAATATGCTTATAAATAGTGTAGAATTGTAGTGTGGATAATGTACACATATTATAATAAAATAAGAAAAACGGAAAATTCAATGAAACAAATTACCTTTAAACAATATAAGGCAATTGACATATCAATATTGTCAGCTTTGCTCTTTGTATTTGAGGCTTTGGGTGTCTGGATATTCAAGTCAAACGACTTTTTTGTTAAGATACAGAACTATCAATACCTGGGCGATGACGGTACGATAGAGAATGGTGTGGCGATCTTACCCTTTGCCATGTCTATCTCTCTCACACTGCTGGTTGTATTGGTTGTGATGATGCGTTGGGATATATTTGCTTTCGTTCCTGCTATAGTGGGCGGTGTGGCATCCTGTCTTTCCAACGGTGGAAATTATCAGCAATACCTCATATATTGTATCGGAAATCTCTTCGGACTCTTTACCATATTAATTATTCGCAAAATCGGAAAAGAGAAGGTAAGAGAAAAAATATCAACCCTTGTATTAATTGTGCTTGCCACATACGTATTTATGGCGGTGGGCAGATGGCTGGTGTCGCTCATATTCTTACCAAGCTTTACCACAATTCTTACATATTTAACAACCGACTTGATAGCGCTGATAGTTGCCATTGTTGGTCTTATCGCTCTCCGTAAAAGCGACGGCATGCTTGAGGATCAGAAAGCCTATCTCTTAAGACTTGATAGAGAGAAAAAGGCAGAGGCAGAGAAATTAGCCAATGAACAAGCAAGAGGCTATTACGGAATGATGGATGACGACGAGTATGATGCAGAATACGACGATTTTGATGAAGAATCTGATACAGAGTACGAAGATGAGTATATGACAGAGAACAGCGAAGCTGATTACGAATCTGAAACAGAATCCACAGATATCGAATGTAACGACGAGTACGATGAATGCGGTGAAGAGCCGAGCGCAGAGTACAGCGATGAAAATACAGGAGATGATGATCTCACACCCCAAAACGAAATCAATGATGAATTAATTTAGCGGAGGACAAGATATGAAAAGATTGGCTACAGATTATTTAGTATATGACAAAGCCACAAAAAAGTATAGCGAGGATCCGGAGCAGGTCGTTCGCGATGACGTTGAAAAACATTATTGGCTCAACGTTGTAAGAACAATAGTCAAGGATTGGCGTCTTTATCTGATGCTTGTTCCTATGCTTCTCGTGTTCCTTTTCTGGAGATACTTCCCAATGTACGAGCTCCTCGGATGCTTCAAGGTAAATGACTCAAATATTCCTGTTGCACAGCAGCTTTATGCAGGCTTCTCCTACTTCAAGGAACTCTTTGCAGGTGAAACAAAGATCTCTATCGAGTTCTGGCGTGCATTCCGTAACACATTTCTTCTTTCGTTCTACGGATTGCTCTTTGGTTTCCCAACCCCAATTATTATTGCACTCTTCTTCAACGAGATTCGTTCTAATATAGCAAGAAGCGTATTCCAGGTTCTTACATACCTCCCAAAGTTTATGTCCACGGTTGTAATGACATCTCTCGTGCTCATGCTTCTCCGTGCAGGTTCATCAACCACAGGCCTACAGTATGGTGTAATTTCCCAGCTTCTTGTAAATCTTAATATCGTTACAGAAGAAATGGCCTACAAGGGCGTTTTCAACTTCCCGGAGTACTTCCGAGCTATGTATCAGCTAACGGGTATTTGGGAAACTGCAGGTTATGACTCTATCGTATTCTTTGCAGCGATAATTGCAATTTCACCAACAAGCTATGAAGCGGCGCAGATCGACGGTGCAGGCAAGATAGCACAGATGAGATACGTTGTACTCCCATCTATCCTCTCCACCATCGTAATTATGCTTATTACCCGTATCGGTTCTCTCCTTAACGTAGGATATGAAAAGGTAATGCTTCTTTACACAGACGGAACAATGGTAACTGCAGACGTTGTTTCAACACTTGCCCAGCGTTACGGTATTATAGATGGTAGAACAGGTATTGCATCTGCCGCCGAAATGCTTAATAACGTTGTCGGAATGCTATTGGTTGTCGGAGCTAATACAATTTCACGTAAAGCATCTGACGTTTCACTTTATTAATTATAAGGAAGGAATTTAGCTATGAAAAGAAAACTCGAAATATCTGAGCTTATATTTAAGGTTATAAGCTATCTTTTCCTTACAGTATTCTCAATTTGTTGTCTTTACCCCTTCCTTTATGCTATATCCTCTGCAATCAGTAGTGCAGAAGCTGTAGAATCTGGTGCAATTATCCTGCTTCCTCAGGATGTACAGTTCCTTGCCTTCGAGGATATGTTCAAGGACAATATGTTCTGGAATGCTTATACAAACACCCTCTTCATCACCTTCTATGGTACACTCTGGGCAATGTTTGTAGCAATTCTTGGTGCCTATGCACTTTCCAAGAAAAGACTTCTTTTCCGTAAGATATTCAACTTCTT
>JAZKZW010000013.1:0-11518 GCA_045612865.1 Eubacteriales bacterium | reverse complement strand
CAATGCCATAGCTATCGCAGATTTCCTTACACTCGTCGATGGAGTTAATACCATATTCCTTGAGAGCGGCGAGAATTTTCGCTTCTCTTCTCTCGTAACCTTCAAATTTAGCCATTATACATTACCTCCTTCAATTACTCTTTACGGGGGTCAATGTACTTTGCAGCATCATTGAATCTACCGTATGTGCCTTTAGCCTTTTCGTATGCTTCGTTAGGCTCCATGCCCTTCTTGATAAAGTCGGTCATCTTGCCGAGAGAAACGAACTCATAGCCAATTACTTCATTGTTTTCATCAAGAGCCATTCTTGTGCAGTAGCCCTCTGTCATTTCAAGGTATCTTACGCCCTTTTCCTTTGTACCGTACATAGTACCTACCATTGAGCGCTCACCCTTACCAAGGTCTTCCATACCTGCGCCGATTACAAGACCGCCCTCAGAGAATGCAGACTGGGAACGACCGTAAACGATTTGGAGGAAGAGCTCTCTCATTGCTGTGTTAATAGCGTCACAAACAAGGTCTGTGTTGAGAGCCTCAAGAAGAGTCTTACCGGGAAGGATTTCTGCTGCCATAGCTGCAGAGTGTGTCATACCGGAGCAACCGATGGTTTCAACGAGAGCTTCCTCGATGATACCGTTCTTTACGTTGAGGGAAAGCTTACAAGCTCCCTGCTGGGGTGCGCACCAGCCCACACCGTGGGTGTATGCGGAAATATCTGTAATCTGCTTAGCCTGTACCCACTTACCTTCTTCTGGAATGGGAGCAGGACCATGATCGCAGCCCTTTGTTACTACGCACATGTGCTGAACCTCAAGGCTCTGTGCGTATGGGCATTCACTAACTTTGCTCATTTTTATTTTCTCCTTAGATTAATGTAAAAATTACTTTACGATTTCACCGTAAATTTCACCGAATGCACAAGCAGCGTTTGCTTCATCAGTATCGATGTGCATTGCAGTAGCAAACTTATCGCTTACTCTGATAACAACGTCGCCAAGGATTGCAGAACGCTCGGAATCGATCTTAACGGAAACGATCTCCTTATCAGATACGCCAAGCTCTGCTGCAGCATCGGGTGTGATGTGGATGTGGCGCTTTGCAGCGATAACGCCCTCTGTAAGAACGTACTCTGCGCCTGTTTCAGGGTTTACAAGCTTGCAGCCCTGTGTTCCTGCGATGTCGCCACTCTCACGAATAAGAGCGTTAACGCCGATGGAACGAGCATCAGTAAGAGAAAGCTCTACCTGGCTTGCAGGACGAGTGGGGCCAAGAATAGATGCCTTGATGCTGCCCTTAGGACCTACAACTGTAAGCTTCTCTGCACAAGCATACTGACCAGGCTGGCTGAGATCCTTCTTCTTTGTAAGCTCATAGCCTGCGCCGAAGAGTGCGTCAACCGCTTCTCTGGAAAGATGAATGTGTCTTGCAGATGTTTCTACTAAAATTTTCTTCATTTCAGAAAAACTCCTTTATTTAGATTTTGTTTATATTTCAGTTTGGGACCTGTACATACAAATCCATTTTATATTATAGCACACTTTTTTTTGAAAATCAATGTATAAATCAAAAGAATATTGAAAAAAATAATAAAAAGTTTTTATTTTCGTAAAATAAAACAGCATAGGGAGAATATAATGGAAGAAAACGCAAAAATGAGCGAACCACTCGAAAAAAATCTGATTAACAAGGATATATGCATACCTTATGACGAGTCTGCCCTTTACTGTCTATCGATAATTGGACAAATTGAGGGACATTATACATTGGAGCAAAATCAGAAGACTACAAAATACGATCATATCATTCCGGCTTTAGTTGCTTTAGAGGACAACAAGAAGGTTGGAGGTATTCTTATACTGATAAACACTCTTGGTGGCGATGTTGAAGCGGGATTGGCTATTGCAGAAGTTATTGCAAGTCTTTCCAAGCCCACGGCAACTATTGTTCTGGGAGGTGGACATTCAATAGGCGTTCCGCTTGCGGTAAGCGGAAAAAGATCCTTTATAGTACCAAGCGCGACTATGACTATACATCCTGTCAGAACAAGTGGATTGGTTCTTGGTGTTCCACAAGCCTTTGATTATCTTGTTAAAATGCAGGATAGGATCGTTAAATTTGTAGTTGACCACTCTAACGTTAAAGAAGAATATTTTAGGTCACTTATGGCGGAAACAAAAATGCTGGCTAATGACATAGGAAGTATCCTGAACGGATATGAGGCGTGCAAGTGTGGAATTATCGATGAGATTGGTGGTATTAAGGAAGCCATAGCCTACCTCTACAAGGAAATTAAAAAGCAAATCTAACCATTTGTGCCAGATGTTTTATTTTTGATAGTAAAAAAATAGAATTTTTTGTTGTTTTTTCGTATTTTTTTGCATTTTGCTCTTGTAAGTTTACATTTTTTATGTTAAAATGTAGATGTAAATATTTTTTTGGAAGGATTATATTTATGGCAAAGAACGAGAAAAAAACAACAAAAAGGGACAGATCCTACTATTTTAAGCTTGCTCTTAAAAGACTTCTCAAAGCTTATGAGGAACTTAAAAACACAGAGATTTTACAAGTAGCTAAGTCTTCGGGAGATATTATTCCAAAGGGTGAAATTACAGGTAAATTCGAGATTGAAAGAGCTATGGACTCAAAGAAGCTTATGTTCAATCTCTTAGCTCCCAACCACGCCGTTATTGCCACATCGCAGACATATTCCTCTATTTCTGCGGCGATGAGAGGCATTAACAGCGTTATCAACAATGCTGCTAAGGCTCCCATTCAGGATCAGACCCTTAAGAAGGTGGAGATTCTCTCATTCCCTAAGTGGGTTATTTACCTTGATAACAGCGACAAGTATGGCTTCATTCTTTATGCTGCAAACGGTAGCTCTGTTGCTCACTCTCAGGGATATACAACCAAGATGAACTGTAAGAAAGGTATCGAGAGTGTTATCAAATCATGCTCTAATGCTATGATCGAAAAGACATATCTCCATCACGATAAATAATTTACATATAAAAAGAGTCGGGTTTTTCCCGACTCTTTTTTGTTTTTGGTTTGTACCAGAATTAGTTCTGCTCAAGCCAAGCCTTTGCGTTCTTCTCGGATACGCGCTTGATGCTTTCGCCCTGATACTTAGACTCTGCACCGCCATTGGTGTATATGAAGTAGTTACCCTCAGCAGTAACGTAGAGAGTTTCTTCATAACCGCAAGCTTCGCCGTAGTAACCGTATGTGTTCTTCTTTACGATTGTAGATGTTTCTGTGTCATACATCTTCTTGCAAATGATCTTCTGCATTATTCCATACCTCCATTAAATTTTAGATTACTTACCTCTTACGAAGTAAATACGTAAAAATACTTGCCTATTATAACACAAAACTTTACATTTTGCAAGGGGTAAATTGAATTTTTTTTGAATATTTTTAAATGTAGTAAAATCAATCAAAATACGTTTTTTTATACCACTTTTGTTTGTTTAAAAAACACAATAAAATTACTTTGATATGAACATCTGAGTCCAATAATTTCCACTCGAAACGTATCCTACACCAATATGTGTAAATTCAGGGTTAAGTATATTTGCGCGATGACCTGAAGAATTCATCCAACCATCTACGACTGCTTTTGGTGTAGCATAACCTCGTGCTATGTTTTCTGCTGCGCTTCTATATTTGATGCCAAAGCTTTTCATCATATTGAATGGCGAACCGTATGTTGGGCTGTTATGTGCAAAATATCCTTCATCCTTCATATCCTGTGACTTAATGCGAGCAACACGGGAAAGCTCCCAGTCATACGATAAGTCGGAAAGGCCCTTGGCACGTCTATGCTCGTTTACAAGACGGACAACTTCCCTTTCATAAGCAGTAATAGAGTCATCAGTTGTCGGAATTGTCAGTATTTGTCCGGGATATATCAGGTCGGGATTTTTGATATTTGGATTTGCACCCTTAATTTCACTAAGGCCTACCTGGTATTTAACGGCAATCTTCCACATAGTGTCACCACGGACAACTTGGTGGGTTGTTGCGGCAGATGCGCTGAGTATTAACGATGCTGAAAGTACGGCGAATGTCAAAATAAAAGTTATTAGCTTTTTCATTTGCTTTTGCCTCCTTTGAAAACAAAAAACGGCGATGACGACACCGCCGAGCTACGAAAATATTATAGCATAAAACGACACGAAAATCAAATGTAATATATGGAAACGCCCCTATACGTAAATCAATGTTGGCTAACGCTGTTACACTTCCCTGATAAAAGAAGCTGATCTTTAACGAAAAAATTTACACAAAAATCATTTTTTTGATAAAACCACTTGACAAGAACAATACTTCGTGTTATGATGTATTATGTGAAGGGAGGTATATTGTGGATATACAGTTGAAAAGAGGTCTGCTGGATGTATGTGTGTTAGCTGCCATAAAAAACGGCGATTCATACGGATATAAAATAATCAAGGATATGAAGCCGTATATAGAGATGTCAGAATCTACATTATATACAATACTGAAACGCCTTGAGCTTTCGGGAATGTTAACAGTATATAGTTCCGAGCATGACGGAAGATTACGTAAATATTATCGCATTACAAGGGCAGGGCTTAAACGCATTGAGGACTTTAAGAGCGAATGGCGCGAGGTTATGTCCATCTATAGGTTTGTTACAAAGGAGGATTCTTAAAAATGACGAAAAAGGTGTTTTTAGACACGCTAAGGGAAAAATTATATGGTCTCCCAAAGCAAGACATTGAAGATAGAATCGCTTTTTACAGCGAAATGATAGACGATCGAATGGAAGAAGGACGCACAGAGGAGCAAGCTGTTTCGGATATTGGCTCTGTAGGTAAAATAGCATCTCAAATTATAACCAACACTCCTATTACAAAGATTACTTATAATGAGTTTTTGCCTAAAAAACGATTTAAGGCATGGGAAATTTTGCTTTTGGTACTGGGATCTCCTATATGGATCTCGTTAATTGCCTCAGCATTTGCAGTTGTATTATCTCTTTATGCTACACTGTGGTCAGTGATTATCTCTTTGTGGGCTGTGTTTGTGTCGCTTGGTGTATCCGCGCTCGCTTCTGTAGTAATGTCTGTTGTCTTTATTGCTTCCGGTAACAGTACTGTGGGGATTATTGGGCTATGTGCAGCACTTGTTTGTGCAGGACTTACCATTTTTATGTATATTGGATGCAAGACCGCAACAAAGGGCGCTTTACTGCTCACTAAAAAAATTATGTTAGGACTAAAGAAACTTTGCTCGAAAAAGGAGAAGATATAATGAATAGATCATTGAAGATATGTCTTATACTCGCGATATGTGCTATATTAGTTGGTCTTGTTATCTTTGGAGTTATGATGAGTGCATTGGGATGGGACTTTACAAAACTGTCAACTGCTAAATTTGAAACCAATGAATATGAAATAAGCGAAGAATTTAATGATATAAATGCAGAAATAGACACTGCAGATGTTGTATTTGCTGTTTCCAACGATGAAAAATGCAGAGTGGTATGCTATGAAGACGTAAAGATGCCACATACTGTTAGTGTTGAATCAAATACACTTACTATCAACGTCGATAACGAAAAATCCTGGTATGATTACATAGGTTTTAATTTCAGTTCACCTAAAATAATAGTTTATTTACCTAATGCCGAATATAATTCTCTTGTTGTAAATGGCGATACAGGTAATATTGAGATACCACAGGATTTCAAGTTTAATAATATGAACGTTTCGGTTCATACAGGAGATGTTAACTGCTACGCTTCTGTAGCGGAATCTGCTAAAATCGCAGCTACAACAGGTAACATTCACGTAGATGGAATATCTGCCACCTCTCTTGATGTTTCTGTTTCCACGGGAGATACAATTTTATCTAATATCATGTGTCAGAATCTTATATCTACAGGAAGCACAGGTGATGTATCGCTCAAAAACGTTATTGTGACAGAAAAGATTTATATTGAAAGAAGTACAGGCGATGTAAAATTTGATAGATCAGATGCCGGTGAAATTATCGTAGAAACAAACACAGGTGATGTAACAGGCACTCTGCTCTCCGAAAAAGTCTTTATAACAAAAACCAACACCGGTAAAGTTAATGTTCCAACAACAGCAACCGGTGGAAAATGTGAAATCACAACTAGTACCGGCAACATAAAAATCAGTATTGCGAATAACTGAACTAAAAGCGAGCTCAAAAGCTCGCTTCTTTTATGCCAAATAGGGTTAAAGCTTGATATCCGCATTTGATCTGGTGCGGGAGATGTCTCGACGTAAAAAAACGATTCATAATCGTTTTTAGTGCGAAGACCGAAGACTGTGTATGAGGTCTGTCCCTGTCTCCCTATGGGGTAAGGGCATTTAAAATAAAAAATAAGAGCTAAGAATTAACTTAGCCCTTACCCTGGTGCGGGAGACGGGACTTGAACCCGTACGTAGGAATACACACGCCCCTCAAACGTGCGCGTCTGCCGATTCCGCCACTCCCGCGAACGTATGATATTATACTATATATTTTTCGTTTTGTCAATACATTTTTCAAAAGTTTTTGGAAAGTTTTTTATGTTTATGTTTTTGACAATTTTTATTGACATATAACCTTATTTATGTTAGAATTCTCTTAAAAAAAGGAGCTTTGCTATGAAAAAACTTTTGCATTTAGAGAACGCCGATTGTCCGATACTTCAAAAGTGGGTTGAGGGCGATGTTTCATACACGGTGCTTTACAAAATACTTGAATACGAATGTGATCATATTTTTTCTGACGGCGAGAGCTTTATAATTTGCCACTCAAATCCTCCCTACCCTGTTTGGGTTTGGTGCAAAAGCAATACGGATGAAGAATGTATAAAGATCATCGCGAAGTGCATTAAGGAAAATTTCCCGCTTGATAAGTTTGAGGTTACTATTTCAAAAGATACTCTGGGTGAGTTAGCCAAGGTTGACGAGTACTTCAAGGATATTGACATCAAGGTGGATTTGCTATCCTATAAGTTAACAAAGATTGAAAGTGTTGATGCTCCTTGCGACGGACGAATGGAGACAGCTGATATTACGGAGCTTGAGGCTCTAGCGAAGATATGGCAGGACATGGCTTTTGAGATGGAGGGGTTTGAATTTGACCTTGAACATTGCAGAAGCAGTGTGAGGGACCAGATCGAAGATGAGCGACTGCTTGTTTGGAAAAATGATAATGATGAGATAGTTGCTACGGCAAACTATGGGATTCTTGGAAGCTTTGGAAAGGTGGCAGGAGTTTATACCTTATCCAAATATCGCCGACGCGGATATGCCATAAATCTTGTTTCCGAGGTGACAAAAATCATCCTTGAAAAAGGACTTGTTCCCACGCTTTATACCGATGGAAATTACAGTGCATCAAATGACTGCTACAAGAAAATCGGCTACGAACAAATAGGACAACTGCTCACAATTTATAAGTTATGATATTAAAAAAATCCTCGGTTCTGCCGAGGATTTTCATTTTGTTTTTTAAATTTTGATATTATGCGTAACTTTGTATGTACCAGGTGCGCCTGTTTCGGATGATCCGATCACAAAATGGTTTGCAACCAGCCTCTCGGGGAGGATTTCGTTTTTAATTTTGTTATAAGCGCTCGATACTTTAACCTCGTCAGACTCCATAAACAGGGTTGCGTGGAATTTATAATCCAGGTCAAATTCGTGGGGTGATACTCCAAACTTTTCCAGCATTACTTTATCGAGATCCGAATGGATGCGAGATAGTATTTCATTTTCCTTCATACGAATCCAAACTATTTTTCCCATTCTTTCAATATTACAAACGGGTATATCAAACAGGGATATAGACGAATAATATTTTGATATTTCATCTATTACGCGCTCTTGCATAGAGGGATCTATACTGAAGGAAATTTTTAATGAAATGTGTAAAGGTAGGTTCACAACAGAGTCTATTATGCCTACATTGCTTTCTACCTCTTTAACTTTTTTCTTTAGTTCACATAATTGTTCTTCGACATTAATTGCCGTCCAAATATACATAATCACGCACCTGCTTTTGTTTTTTTATATATTATAACACAATTTTTCTAAAAAGTCACTACGTATGTAAATTTTCTGGTTCTATAGTATCAAAAATCGTTTATTGTAAAATAATTATATAAAACCGTAAACGGAGGATTGAAATGGAACGACAGTTAAATCAAGAAAAAATACGTAAATTCGAAGCATATCTATTAAGCGAGGAACGAAGCGCGGCAACTGTAGAAAAATACCTACACGACCTACGGATATTCTTCGCTTTTATGGACGGAAAGAAACTGACAAAAGCGGCGGTTTTGGAGTACAAAAGAACACTTTTAACTAAATATGCAGTTACGAGCGCAAACTCAATGATTGCGGCGATAAATGCCTTTTTTCGCTATCTTGGATGGTACGAGCTATGCGTAAAGCAATATAAAATACAAAAATCCGCCTTCTGCCCCGAAGAAAAGGAGCTGACAAAAGCGGAATATATACGCCTAATCGAAACGGCAAAGCGTAAGGGTAACGAGCGGCTGAATCTAATTATACAGACGATCTGCGGCAGCGGTATCAGAGTGAGTGAATTACAATATATCACGGTGGAGGCGGTCAAGCGTGGTGAGGCGTTTGTAAACTGTAAGAGCAAAAATCGACGTATCTTTATCGTTGCGGAGTTAAAGAAAAAGCTATTAAAATACATTAAAACACAGGATATAAAATCGGGAGCGGTGTTTGTAACAAAAAACGGAAAGCCGATAAGCCGACACAATATCTGGAGAGATATGAAAGCGCTTTGTAAGGATGCAGGCGTTTTGCCATCTAAGGTATTTCCCCATAATCTTCGCCATTTATTTGCAAGGACATTTTACGGTATTGAAAAGGATATCGCCAAGCTCGCTGACATTCTCGGTCATACGAGCATTAACACAACGAGAATTTATATCGTCACCACAGCCACCGAACATAAGCGTAAAATGGAAAATATGCGACTAATTATGTAAATAAAAAAGACCGACTCCTGCCGATCCCATCACATAACGCCTATTATGTTGTAAAGTTTTATCGTCTCATTATCCTTCAGGAGTAAAAAATAAAAAAAGCATAACAAAAGAAGCCTTTTCTCTGAGTTTTTTGAAAAAAATGTACGAAAAGGCTTTATTGTTATGCTAAAATGTGGATTAAAAAGAAAAAAATGTAAAATATGTAATAAAAGCTATTGCAAAATCATAAAAGATGTGATATAATTTACACGCTTAATAATTGATACATGGACACATAGTAATTATTTGAATACATAATAGGCGTTATGTTGCACCATATATGCATCATCAGAAACTCCCCCGAGGATGGCTAGAAACAAACTAAGGTCTTTGCGCAATAGGCGTTTAGATATATTCGTCACAAAAAAATAATTTTACAGGAGGTAAAAACAAAATGACGAACTTTAATACCACTAAGAGAGCATTGTTTAGCAGTGTTATCGCACTTCTCATTTGCTTCACAATGTTGCTTGGAACAACATTCGCTTGGTTTACAGACTCTGTAACTTCAAGCGGAAATATCATTCAGTCCGGTACTCTTAACGTTCAGCTTTTGATGGATGCTGACGTTAATGGCACTTACGACGATATCAGCGATAGCACTTCTCCTATCTTTAGCGCTGATACTATTTGGGAGCCCGGCAGAACTCAGGTTGCTTACCTTGCAATCAAGAATAACGGTAGCCTTGATCTCAAGTACACCGTTGGTCTTAACGTACAGAACGTAAGCAAGGATCTCTACGAGGTTATGGAATATGCCATCGTTCCCGATGCAGATGCAAACAATAAAGTAACTGCTTGGAATGGCGGCGAAGGCGTAGCAGTTGGCACTCAGTCTGTTCTCGAAGACAAGACTTTGGAATCCGGCGATACATATTACTTCGCTCTCGTTATCCATATGGATGAGCTTGCAGGCGACGAGTATCAGGGTGGCGAGATCAGCTTCAACCTTACCGTTGTTGCAACTCAGCTTGCTTCTGAGTCCGATAGCTTCGGCAATCAGTATGATGCAGATGCTAAGTATCCAGTAGTAAGCACCGTTACCGTTCCTGAAAACAACACAGAGGATGTTGTACTCAGCACCGAAACCGTTAAGGTCGTTGTTCCCAGCGCTACTGCTCAGGCTGGCGACGACTATAAGATTGCTGTAAGCAACGAAACAACCGAAACCGACGCTACAACCGGCGAGACCACCGTTGCTTTTGACCTTACCATGTATAAGAACAATGAAAAGGTTAGCGGCACCACGGTCTATGCAATTACAAAGAACGTTGGCGCAGGTCTGTTTATTAACGAGGTTACGCACAACGGAAATGCTTTGACAAAGGCAACCACTGGCGCAGATCAGACTTGGACTTACGATGCAGCTACAGGTGAATTGACGATCTACACCGCTTCGTTCAGCCCGTTTACAGTTTCTTATAACGCTTACAAGGATTACACAATAACACTCAATAGAGGACACAATAAAAATAGTGTGATCTCTGTAAGTACAGGCAATGACTCTTTAGATATTGTGGCTGTTAATCCGTCAATTGCTGGTTACTCTGTTTACGATGGAGAGAATAGAATTGCAAACGCAGTTACTTTCCGCTTTAGCAATGTTGCAGAACAGACAATCAGCGAAAATTCTTACAAGGTTTCGTTTGATTTGGCTGTGCTGGATGAGAATGGCAACGAATTGACCATTAAGGAAGGTAAATACAATCCTTATATCAATACTGACCTTAGAGAATATCTTTGGGTTTATGTAAATCTGCTCGGAGCTTTCCCTGGCGGTTACTCCGTATCGGGTGTGAATGTAAACGGTACTGCTTTGACTGCGTCCACTGGCGACTATGCGCCTACCGGTGGATATCTGATCGGCACTGATGGCATTTACCTTCAGACCACAACAGCAGGTACTTTCGAGATTATCTTGACAAAGTAATAAGTCTGAATTCTCTATCGTACAAGAATATCTAAAAATTAAACTGGCGAAGGAGGTGCAAACGCTATGGAACAACAGAATAACAGAAAGCTGTCGGACAAAGCGTTTGCACGCCTTGCCTTAACCTCTATCCTCGGCATTTTGGTTTGCATCATCTGTCTTTGCTCGACCACTTATGCGTGGTTTATGGGTAGTGTGCAGGTGGATGGTGGTAACTTCAAAGCAGCGGATGAGTGTCTGCTCTCTGTGTCGGTTTACAAGGACGGCACAGAAGGATCTCTCGCAACCGTTAACACGGAAAATCCCGTAACGCTTGAATGTGAAGGAACGTACACCGTAACGCTCACGCTCCCGAAGGAAAGCTCGTCGGGCTATCTCGTTTTAACCGTAGGCGGTCAGGAATATTATTCGGACTATCTGCAAGGAAATAACGATAACGACCAAACGCTGACCTTCACGCTGAACGTGGAAACGGCAAAATCCGTTACCTTTACTGCCCGTTGGGGTATCTACTCCGGCGAGTGCCACGT
>JAZKZW010000012.1:0-45009 GCA_045612865.1 Eubacteriales bacterium | reverse complement strand
GTTTATAATAATAAAGTAAAATTATGTGATTAACTCTTTGCACAGCGAAGGGAGGGAATTGAAAATGGCAGAAATCAGAGTAAAAGAAAATGAAACTCTTGACAACGCGCTTCGTCGTTTCAAGAGACAGTGCGTTAAGTCCGGCATTTTGACCGAGCTTCGTAAGAGAGAGCACTACGAAAAGCCCAGCGTTAAGCGTAAGAAGAAGGCTGAGGCAGCTAGAAAGCGTAAGTATAAGTAATCTGGCATAAAAAGTACAACGAGTGATCGCTGTACTTTTTTTATTTTAAAATGTGATTTTAGTCAAAAGGCTATTTACTTTTTTACTTTTATTTGATATAATGTTAATATAACAAACTTAGGAGGAAAAACAATGGGAACATTTATTATTAAAAAGACACCAAGCGGTGGATATAACTTTAGCCTTTTGGCAGCAAACAAGGAGAAAATTGCAGTAGCGTCACAGGTTTATACTACAAAGGCTTCTTGCAAAGCAGGTATGGCAAGCGTAGGTAAGCACGCAGTAAGATGTATTGAGGAAGGCAGAATCGAAGACCAGACTCTCAAGACACCTGTAGCAAAAACTTGTCCAAAGTTCGAGGTATATTTCGATAAGGCAGGACTTTATCGTTATAGACTCATCGCATCTAACGGTGAAAGTATCGCAATCTGCGAGGAGGGCTACAAATCCAAGAGCGGTTGCCTTAACGGAATGAAGAGTGTTTCTGTAAACGCAGTTGATGCTGAAATCATCGACGAATCTCTTGAAAAGTAATTCGCCGGTAGGGAATACTCATAAATAAAAAAAGCACATTTGTAAATCGCAAATGTGCTTTTTTATTATAAACGCAATAATTACAGTTCTAAAATAGCAGGCATTTCTCCGCCCTCATAATAAGCCTCGGGAACTTCTACAAACCCAAAAGAGCGGTATAATTGTCTTGCTGCTTCATTTTCATTGTCGTAAGAGAGCCAACAGTATTTTGCAGGACCGCAGGGAAGTGTGCGCACAAAGTCCATTGCCAGCTTCATAGCGGCTTTTCCGTATCCTCGGCCTTGATATCTTCTATCTATCATCAAACGCCAAATTGTATAACTGTCTTTAATAAACCATCCGCAATGAGGATCTTCTTTAACAGCTTCAGACATAGTGTCATAACCGATCATCAAAAATCCTACAGGCTTTTCTCCAACAAATATGCCAAATGGAAAAACAGGTTTCTGGTTTATCAAAGCTAAATATGCATGAACAAGGCTATATGTATTAGATGCAACATAATTCTTTTGATCTTTTCTTAAGCTTAGCTTGGTTATAGCGTAAAAATTGTCGTCATTTATTCTTTCTAATCGTATTTCTTGCATAAGTAATACCTCCGATGATTTGCTGCTATCATATATAAACTTAAATAGCGCATCTTGCCACGATTATCATCCTTCGGTATAAGTATAGCATAAATCTCGCTAAAAAGCAATATTGAAACCGAAAAAGACGGATTTAATTGAAAAAGACTCAGGAATTTCCTGAGTCTTTTTTCTGGCGGAGAGAAAGGGATTCGAACCCTTGAAACCGTATTAGGGTTTACACGATTTCCAGTCGTGCGCCTTAGACCAACTCGGCCATCTCTCCTTGCGACTGTTATATTATAGCAGAATTGATGATAAAAGTCAATAGTATTTTGAAAAATATTTACATTTTTTTATATTTTTTTAAAATGTTCAGTTTTATAATAAATAAATGTTGACATTCTTTTACAAATTTCATATAATATAGGTAATATTTATATTTTTAGGAGATTTCACAGAAATGGATCTTAAGGTATTAAAATTTGGAGGAACCTCGCTATGTGATGCGGATCATTTTCGCAAAGTAGCAGAGATAATAAAAAGCGATCCCACAAGAAGATATATTGTTGTTTCTGCACCCGGAAAGCGCTTTTTAAGTGATAGCAAGGTTACCGACCTGTTATATAGATGTTATTCAATAGCTTTAGAAGATGGGGATATAAGCGAAGTATTTGACGAGATCAAAGATAGATATAACTCCATTATTTCGGAGCTTGGAATTGACATTGATTTAACAGAATATTTCGAAAAAATAAGAGCCTCGCTTCTTCATAGCTCCGGCCGTGATTACATCGCTTCAAGAGGTGAATACCTTAATGCAATGATTTTTGCAAAGTATATCGGGTATCCCTTCATAGATGCAAAAAAAATCATCTTCTTTAATGAAGACGGAACATTTAATGCAGAGAAGACAAACGATGTGATAAGAGAATATCTATCCAGATGTGAAAACGCAGTAATTCCCGGGTTTTATGGCTCTATGCCTAACGGAACTATAAAAACCTTTACCAGAGGCGGCTCGGATATCACAGGTTCTATACTTGCCAGGGCGTTGTCTGCATCTCTTTATGAAAACTGGACCGATGTTTCCGGCGCGCTTATGGCAGATCCACGAGTAGTTGAAAATCCTGTGCCCATAACCGTTGTTACTTATAAGGAGCTTCGCGAAATGTCATATATGGGGGCAACAGTTCTTCATGAGGAGGCAATCTCGCCTGTTAGATGCTCAAAGATTCCAATCAACATTCGTAATACAAACAATCCGGCAGACAAGGGAACATATATCGTGCCATCTACCGATGAACCGTGCCCATACACCATAACAGGAATATCAGGCAAAACAGGCTTTTCTAGTATTACGATAGAGAAGGATATGATGAACTCCGATTTGGGATTTGCAAGAAAAACCTTGCAGGTTATTGAAGATAACGGTATTCCGTTTGAGCATTTTCCATCAGGTATTGATACTATGACAATTATAGTATCTACAAAGGCGCTGGAGAAGAGCAGAGCAGACGTACTTGCAGGAATATGTCGTAACGTTAATCCTGACAATATTTTTGTGGAGGATAATCTTGCTCTTATCGCAGTAGTAGGTAGATGTATGATCAAAGCAAAGGGAACAGCTGCAAGAGTATTTACGTCCCTTGCAAACGCAAACATAAATGTGCGCATGATCGATCAAGGCTCGAGCGAGCTTAGCATAATAATCGGTATCGATTCAAATGATTATGTAAATGCAATTAAAGCAATATACACAGAATTTGTAAAATAGAGCAAAAGTGGGAGCGAGCAAATAATATTCTCGTTCCCATTGATTTGAAAAGTGGCAGAGAACCGTTGCTTTGACACCTCTTGTATTAGCTTGATTTTTAATAAAACACTAAAATAGAGCACTATGTAAAGATAATAACAATTATACAAAATGAAAATTTTGTATAATTTAGGGTAGTAATTATAGCATTTTTTGATGGTTTTTCTTGTTTTCGGACTTATTTTGGCTTTTTTTGTAAATATATCAGCTTTTATAATAATTTATATTTTTTATATAAATAACTATATTATATTAAATCATATGTTTTTAATTTATCAATAAATATAATGTACTTATATAATATATTTTTCAATAATCATTATGTTGATTTAGTTTTTATCTATACAACATATTTATGCTGTAATTTACCACTAATGCAGTTTTGTGTAATTAAATCAAGGCAGAATTATAACACAAGAAAAAGAGGGAAGTTCTATTCCCTGTTTCTCCTTTGCTTTTTAAGTATGTATTTTTGCCTAGTAGCTTCTCCGCCTCTAATATGTCTTTCGTTTTTGTTTCTTTCTAAAACGTATTTTACTTTATCATACATATTAGGATTTATACGTTTTAGTTTTTCGGTTAGATCCTTGTGCACTGTGCTTTTGCTAATTCCAAAAACATTTGCTGTAGCTCTTACTGTTGCTGAAGTTTCAAGAACGTATTCACCAATCAATTCAGCTCTTTCTTTTCCCAAATTGTTTATCATAAATTTATCCCTCATGAAAGATATTTCTTCGCTAATTAACTATATGAAAGGTTTGTTTTCAAAATGCAAAAAGAAGATATAAAATTTTTAGATTCTGTGGTCTTTGAAGGAATGACATCAATCAGAGCCATGCTAAGATCAATAGATGCAGGCACTAACGATAGAAAAATTGAAAAAATTTTATTTGATAAAGAAAGATTAGCAAAGATACATAAAGAAATCGGGTATTTACGAGCAGTTGCCGAAAAATATGGGTATGATATTTTAGAGAGTAATTCCGAGGAGCTGGACAAAATAACTCTCGGTGCATCTCATGGTGGCATAGTTGCTATTGCAGGTGATAGAACACTTCCCCTTTTAGATGAATCGGTCGCGTTAAAAGAAAATGGTTTTTACGCTATGATTCAAGGGATCGAGGATCCATATAATTTTGGATATTCTCTGCGTTCTCTTTACGCTACCGGATGTTCCGGAATTATTTTGCCTGAAAGAAATTGGATGAGTGCTGCCGGCGTAGTTGCTAGAAGCTCCGCAGGCGCATCTGAACTTTTTGAGATATATAAATGCGATCCACTCGAGGCTGCAAAAATATTTAAAAACAAAGGTTTTAGCATAGTTTGTGCTGATGAACGCACCGAAAATGTTCTCGGCAACTGTGAACTTAAAACTCCGATATTACTTATTGTCGGAGGCGAAAAAAGAGGTATATCCCGTGCATTAGTTGATATGGCGGACAAGCTTGTTAAAATTAATTATGCAAGGGAATTCAAGGCTTCCCTTTCTGCTGCTTCTGCAACCACGATGTTTGCGTATGAAATAATGCGCCAAAACCTCCAATAAAAGCAAAACTGCCCAAATATAATGGGCAGTTTTTATATTTGTCAGTTGTTTTTGCCACCACAACCGCAGCCTGAGCCTCTGGAGGGCTGTGTATTATCGGGTCTGTATTCTGTTCCTCTGAACTGGGATGTTGGGAATGCAATAGTCCTGAAAAGCGAACAAGGATCGTCATCATTGCCTCTTGGTGAGCATTCCTTGTCAGGCACGCTGTAATCTGTTCCCTGCACCAAAAGCTGTGTTGGACGCTGTACGATTATTACTGAGAATAGACCAAATGAAACGTATATTCTTGGCCCGGTAGTATTAATCACAAAGTCGCCGTTATTACACATGTTTCTTACCGAGTCAGGGATATCGATAAGCTCTGTACAGGGGCAAGGGCAACCGCATTCGCTTACTTTTGTTGCAAGAACAATCGGCTCAACAGTTTGAACTACAGCAACGGGATCATTGGTTCCTCTGTTTTTGCAATCAATGTCGCAGAAGCTTCCATTATTATCAGATGTAAAGCTGTATGCTCTTCCCTCGCCACCATAAAGGATTACTTCTTTTTCCAGTATGGCAAGACCTTTGAAGCTGTGGCTTTTACCCACTCCCATACAAGCTTCAAATTCCAGTTCAATATAGTACCTAACAGATATCTGATAAAATCCGTTATTAAACGGTACTTCTTCAACGCCTACAAAGGCGGAAAGTATTTTTGCGCATCGAGTTCTTATATTACTTGAGTTGGCAAGTATTTCCTGGCCACAGGTAGTTAGGTAAACTCTAGCGTTTTCAAAACAATCTCTGTCGCGGCAGGCGTCAAGAACACGATTTGTATTAATACAAACCACTCCCCTGCTGTCACCGGACAGAGAAAAGGGTGTATTTCTGTTTTCTTGCATTGTTATAACCATTCCTTATGCATAATTGAAGTATAGACGCTAATATGTCCATACTTGCTAGCAGTTTATGCAAAATTATAAAAAATGCTAATAAAAACAAAAAACGGCATAAAATCATTATGCCGTTTTTTACATATATATTTATAATCAGATGTAAGCCTTGATGCCTTCGGGACATTCTTCAACTGTGATAGAAGAAGTCATAACGAGATTGATATCGTTTGTGATACCCTTAAGTCTAGCAAGTAAGTTTTCAAAAGCAACAGTATCATTGCCGCAGATCTTGAGAGCGGAGTCAACGAATATGTCAGTGATATCAGAGTTGGAAGCAAGGATACCTGCGATGAAGCCATAAAGATCAATAGCATCATTTACTGCATAAGCATCTGTATTGATAAGTCTTGCATTATATGTAACTTCGTGGCGGAGCTTTTCACCCTTCTCAATGCAAATAACGTTACCGTTAGAAGCAGTTACCGCATTATTAACCATATCGATGAGAGTCTTGGTTTTTCCTGAGCCTTTGCCGCCAATAAATAATTTTATCATGTTAAAATTCCTCCTGTGTTTTGAGATATAACTCTCTTACATATATATTACACTAAAAAATGTAAAAAAGCAATAGTTTTTTTAAAATATTAACAAAAAATATAAATTTTTATATCAATATTAGTTCTTTGCGAGCTGTGCTTCAAGTTCAGCCTTGAGTTCCTCGTAACCGGGCTTTCCGAGAAGTGCAAACATATTCTTTTTATAAGCTTCAACGCCGGGCTGATCAAATGGATTAACGCCCATTAAATATCCGGACATAGCGCATGCAAACTCGAAGAAATAAACCATATATCCAAACGAATAAGCACTCTTATCCTCAACCTCGATAAGAAGGTTTGGAACTCCGCCATCCTTATGAGCCATTAATGTTGCAAGCATAGCTGTTTTGTTAACAAAGTCAAGCTCTTTTCCTGCAATGAAGTTGAGTCCATCAACATTGAGAGGATCATGAGGAATGTCGAATCTTGCACCGCAATCCTTGATGTTAATTACTGTTTCAAAAAGAACTCTCTGTCCTTCCTGAATATACTGACCAAGAGAATGGAGGTCGGTTGAGAAAATAACGGATGCCGGGAATAGACCCTTGTTATCTTTTCCATCACTCTCTCCATAAAGCTGCTTCCACCACTCATTAAACATAAGCATAAATGGCTCATAACCAACGAGGATTTCGGTAGACTTTCCTTTTCTCATAAGAATGTTTCTGATAACTGCATACTTAAGAGCATCGTTGTGATTTATTTCGTCATTAGAATATGCCTCTCTTGCATCGGCAGCTCCCTGCATCATCTTGTCAATGTCAATACCTGCACAAGCAATAGGAAGAAGACCTACAGCTGTAAGAACGGAGTATCTGCCACCAACATCATCCGGAACTACAAATGTTTCGTATCCTGCTTCATCAGAGAACTTCTTAAGAGTACCGCGTGCCTTATCTGTAGTAACAAAAATACGTTCACGCGCGCCTTCTTCGCCATACTTGCTGATAAGAAGTGATTTGAATACTCTGAATGCAATAGCAGGCTCTGTTGTGGTGCCTGATTTAGAAATAACGTTAACAGAGATATCCTTGCCTTCACAAATAGAGAGAAGCTCTGTTAAGGCTGTGGTAGAGATATTATTACCTGCAAAATATATGTCAGGTGTATCCTTCTTAAGATTGTTGTAAAGAGGGCTCTTTACGAATTCAATAGCTGCTCTTGCGCCAAGGTAAGATCCACCTATGCCGATAACAACAAGAATGTCAGAGTTCTTTTTGATTTTTTCTGAAGCAACCTTGATTCTTGCAAATTCATCCTTGTCATAATTAACAGGAAGATCAACCCAACCGTGGAAATCGTTGCCGGGGCCCTTTCCTGATTTTAATAAATCGTAAGCAACCTTTGCAGAGGGCTGCATATAATCTATTTCATGATCTGAAACAAATCCTGATAAAAAGTCTGTTTTTAACTTTAAGCTCATTTTGATAGTCCTTTCAAAAAACTTTCGTTTGTCATGCTAATATTATACACTAAAACAAATGAATTTTCAAGTATTTTATTATAATTAAATTATTACTTTCCTGCAATTATTTTCCCTAATATTCTTATTATGACCCGAAATAGATTTATTTTATAAGCATCTTCGTCTATATATATGTCAGATTTTCCAATAATCTCATCACCGATCTTATAGCTTACAGTGCCAACGGTGTCATTTGCTTTCACTGGCGCGGTTATATATTCGGGTATATCATACACAGCTTCTATTTTTCCTAGATCGGATTTGTTGATTACCTTGCTGAATTTTTTTGTATATAAAGGCAAGGTATCCCTTGTAGAGCCATACACAGACACATTTTCTAAAAAGTCACCACCTGATTCATACAAAGAATAATTGGCAAATCCATAGTCTAAAAGCTCTCTTGCGGCAGCATTTCTCTCATCCTTTGTCTTTGCACCTAAGATGACTGCTATAAGCTGCATATTTCCCCTTTTCGCCGTTACGGTAATACAAAATCCAGCCTTATCCGTCGAGCCGGTTTTTAGGCCATTACAGCCGTCATAATACCTAATAAGTCTATTAGTGTTTGTCAGTACCATATCACCGTTACGTATAGAATCCTGCCAAATCGAGCTATATTTCAAAATCAAATCATATTTTATAAGCTCTTTTGAAATTACAGCAATATCCTTTGCACAGCTGTGATGGTTAACTGTTGTATCATCCAAACCTGTTGTGTTCTCAAAAAAAGTGTTTACAAGCCCTAACTGCTGTGCTTTTTCGTTCATTTTTTGCACAAACGCATCTTCGCTACCTGATACAAGCTCTGCCAAAGCAACAGAGGCATCATTAGCGCTTGATATGACAGTACATTTAACAAGCTCTTCAACTGTAATAGTTTCTCCTTCTTCTAAAAATACCTGGCTGCCACCCATAGAAGCAGCATTCTTGCTAATAATAACCTTGTCTTCGAGATTGAAATACTTTGCATCCAAAGCCTCCATAACAAGTAGTAATGTCATAACTTTGGTAACCGATGCAATAGAGTTTTCTTCTGTTTCATCTTTAGCAAACAAAGGGGTTGCCGTAGAGGCTTCAATAAGATAAGCGCCACGTACATCATGATTAAAATCTAATGTGTTTACAGCGAGCTCATCTGAAAAATTGTTATCTTCTTTTGATAATGCAGTGGTTGGTGTAATCAGCGTGCTTATAATAAGTAATGTAGATGTTAAGAGCTTTATGGTGTTCATTATTTTCTCCTTTTATTAAGATATATAATTATACGATCTGTGGCAGGAAAATATGAAAAAAGAGGCCTTAATCGACCTCTTTCTGATTTTCAAAGCTCTTTTAGCGAGCCAAATTCATATCCCTGTCTTCTCCACTCTGATATAAGACAAGGTAGAATATCTGCGTTAGTCTTTGACGTTGGATGCAATAAAATGATTGCCCCGTTATGTGTGTTGTCTAATATTTTTTTAATGGCAAATTCCCTGCTGGGTTGCTTCTCATTATCCCAATCGGCATAGGCAAAGCTCCAAAATACTGTTTTGTATCCTAGCTCATTAACACACTTCAATGCATTTTCACTATACTTCCCTTCGGGAAATCTAAAGTATTTTTCCATCTCTACCCCTGCTTTTTCTTTGCAAATGTTTTCCAGTGTCAATAGGTCGTTGCATATCTGCTCCTTAGTTGCAAATGATAGATTTTTATGATTTTTTGTATGATTACAAACTAGATGCCCTTCTCTTGCCATTCTCTCTACCAGATCTGTATTTTTAATTACAAGGTTATCCAAAATGAAAAATGCAGCTTCAATTTTTTCCTTGCAAAGAACATCAAGTATTCTTTCAATATTGCCATTTTCATATCCCGCATCGAATGTTAGATAAAGCTTTTTTTCGCCATCTGCTAAATTGTCATTAATATAAAATGCGTTATATTCCTTTAAGATAGCCGCGTCACCCGGAGGAAACGGTGGTTCATTTCCATTTCTTTTTATATACCATGTTTTACACTCTGCCGCACTTGCTGCCGGAAAAGAAAAAAATATTCCCATGCAAATTGCAAGCACAATTATTTTTCTTAAAAAACTATATATCATTCATACCTCTAGTTTTATTTTTAATAATAGTTTAATAATAGGTTTCCATCTCTAAAACAAAAAATTCATTGTATTATTAATAATGTTGTTTTACCAAAAAGAAAAATATGGTATTGTAAAACCAAAAAAGAAAACCGCTCTGATGACAAAGCGGTTAATGAATATGTTTGTTATTTTAACTTGAGATAGGGTATGTGTTTGAACGGCTTGTACTTATCTTTGAAAGCTATACCAAGGGTTGCTCCGTAAATTCTTTTTGCGCCCTGACCTCGTATGAGCATTGCTGCTCCTCCCATAGAAGATCCTGTGGTAACCACGTCGTCAACTATAATAACGGTTTTACCATTAAGATCTATATTATTGCTTACAGAAAAGTCAGCATTGAGTATTCTTGATTCACCATGTAGCTTTTTCTGCTCGATTTTTACATTGGAAACCAAGGTTTTTTCATGCCTTGCTCCGATTTTTTTAGCAACCTCTTTAGCAAGAAGCTCTGCGTGATCTATTCCATATTTGACTATTGATTTTTTACGTCTTGGGACGTTAGTTATTACATAATCCTTTGCTTTAGGAAAAGCGATCAAAATAGATTGAGCGAGTTCATCAGCACAAACCTCGAGCACATCTCTTCTGTTATCACGTTTTAGGCTGTAAATTAAAGAATTTAATGGTAGTGCATCCTCTCTTTGAGAGTAATAAAACACCTTTGCCAGCTTCTTTACATAATGTCTTTCCAGATATTTGTTTGAGCAGGAGCATTCATGTAGCTTTTTCGAACAACGCGAGCAATTTCTAAACTTTAGCTTTTCGTGTTTCTCAAAGCAGACAGTACAAAGTGCTTTTTCGTGTATTTCCAGCCGCTTTTTACAACATACACAAGTGGGAACGGATACATAAAACAGTATTCGCTCCCAAAGTGCTTTTATATCAATTTTCATTATTTGTTTTTAGGAAAGCTGTCCTTAAGGCCAACTATTCTATTGAATACACCCTCGTGCTTTGTATCCTTAACAAAGTAGCCGCATCTTACAAACTGGAATCTATCTCCACCCTTTGCGCTCTCAAGTGCAGATTCAATCTTACAGCCGGTAAGCTTGATAGCAGAGTTATTGTTAAGATAATCATCATAAGTTTTTCCTTCGGGAATATCGCCTGTGTTTTCGATATCAAAGAGGAAGTCATAAAGCATAACGTCGGTATCTTTTGCAAACTCTTTAGAAAGCCAATGGATTGTTCCCTTAACCTTTCTTCCATCAACAGGCATACCATTACTGGTTTCAAGGTCTGCTGTACAATGAATTTCAACAATATTTCCATTATCGTCCTTGATGATTTCATTGCACTTAACAATATAAGCACCCATAAGTCTTACTTCACCGTCGGGCTTCATTCTAAAGAACTTTGGAGGTGGAACCTCAGCAAAATCGTCGCTGTCAATGTAAAGCTCTCTTGTAAATGGAACCTTTCTTGTGCCGGTTTCAGGATGGTTGGGGTTGTTTGAAACCTCAAAGTATTCAACCTTATCTTCTGGGTAGTTAGTGATAACAACCTTGATTGGGTGAAGTATTGCTATTCTACGCTCTGCAGTGTCGTTAAGCTCTTCGCGTATACAATGCTCGAGAAGCTCATAGTCAACTACGCTGTAGGACTTCGCAACACCAGCTCTTGCAACAAAGTCAAAGATTGAAGCAGGTGTATATCCTCTTCTACGAAGACCACAAAGTGTAGGCATTCTTGGATCGTCCCAGCCGTCAACAAGATTTTCTTCTACAAGTCTTCTAAGATATCTCTTGGACATAACTGTATGAGTAACATTCAATCTTGCAAACTCTCTCTGCTTGGGGTTAACTACAAGAGGTGGGTTAAATCTAACATTCTCTATTACCCAATCATAAAGAGGTCGATGGTTTTCAAATTCAATGGAACAAAGAGAATGTGTAATTCCCTCTGTGGCATCCTGAATTGGATGAGCATAGTCATACAAAGGATATATGCACCATTTATTTCCCTGTCTATGGTGATCTGTGTGTACAATACGATATATTGCAGGATCACGCATATTCATGTTAGAAGAAGACATATCAATCTTTGCTCTGAGGGTTTTGGATCCGTCTGGGAATTCGCCATTCTTCATTCTTTCAAAGAGATCAAGGTTTTCTTCAACGCTTCTGTTGCGATATGGGCTGTCCTTGCCGGGCTCTGTAAGAGTTCCGCGATATGCGCGCATTTCTTCTGCATTAAGGTCACAAACATATGCCTTACCATCTTTGATAAGTCCAACAGCATACTCGTAGCACATATCAAAGTAATCAGAACCATAGAAAATTCCACCGGTAGGCTCGCAACCAAGCCACATAAGGTCTTCATAAATGCTTTCTACGTATTCATTATCTTCTTTTGATGGGTTTGTGTCATCATATCTGAGATTGAACTTTCCACCATATTTTTTTGCAGTCATTGCGTTGATCCAAATCGCCTTTGCAGATCCGATATGAAGGTATCCGTTAGGTTCGGGTGGGAAACGTGTGTGAATTTTTAGTTCAGGATTTTTTTCAAGATCCTCATCAATAATATCATGTATAAAATTGCTTCTTAATTCTTCCATTGATAATTCCTCGTTATATCTGTATATGTTTTTTATAATCTTTTACTGTTGTTTCAGGTCCGTGTCCCGGATATAAAATCATTTCTTCGTCAAAATTCAAAATCTTTTTAAGGGATTCAACAAGACTATTTACATCACCGCCGGGAAGGTCAAATCGACCATATCCACCACCTGCAAAAGCAACATCTCCTACAAAGGCACATTTCTCTACCTTGAAGATAATGGAACCGGGGGTATGTCCCGGAAATTCACCAATCTCCATAACAATATCTCCAAAGCTAATGGTATCGCCATCATTTACAATCATTGCATCACCGTTATAGCCAAAATCTTTATACAGGAACAAAGCATAACAGTTTTTGTGCGAGTCTGCAAGCGAGTCTCTGTCTTTTTGAGAAACAACAACTGTAGCAGATGAATTTTTCACCCAAGAGTCAATCTCTAAAAAATGATCAAAGTGCGCATGTGTCAAAAGTATATATTTAAGTTCAGCTCCGTCAAGCATTTCTCCATCAAAAGGCACAGATGGATCGATAACAGCACACTCGCCTTGTGAAGTAATCAAATACGAGTTTGCGGCATATCCAACATTTGACGGTATTTTTTTAATTTCAATCATCAAATTCACCTGAAAATAAATTAATATCTATTAGTATATCACATACTAAGCAAAAAGTCTAGCATTTTTAGGTAAAATCTTAACTTTTTTTATTTTTGCGCATAAAATATAATATATAGGTCAACTTTAGGTGTTTTGGACAGCACTTGACCTATTGATGTTAGATTATCTTGTATCTACGAGGTGATAGGACATGAGCAAAATAATATTAACAACGATCACGCCAACTTATGCATTAAAGGCAAAAAGAATATTAAAGGCATATGGTATTAATGCAGAGGTTGTAAAGGTAACACGAACAAAAAGCACAGGATGCACCGGCGGTATACAGGTAGATGATAAAGATTTATATGACGCTACTTCGATTCTGAATAATGCAAATATAAAACATAATCTTTATACAGGAAAATGATTTATTTTGATAATGGTGCTACAACCTATCCTAAGCCCAAATGTGTTATATCCAGCGTTAACAATTGCCTGAAAAGGATTGGTGGAAATCCATCAAGAAGCTCGCACAAGCTTTCCATACTAGCTAGCGAAGAAGTATATAAAACCAGAGAATGTATCGCGCGTCTATTGAATGTGGACACTCCCGAAAACGTAGTATTTACTTATAATGCTACTTATGCTATCAATTTGGCGATAAAAACACTTATCAAAGAGAAATGCCATGTTATTTTATCAGATATTGAGCATAATTCGGTTATAAGGCCAATAGAAACATTGAAAAGAAATCTGGGAATAGAATATGATAAATTCGATAGCGATTTGCCGCTGGATGTGTCTATACCTAGGTTAATAAAGAAAGATACGAAATTTATCATTTCTACCCTTGCATCTAATTTAAGTGGTAAAGAAATAGACCTGGCATCCCTTTCTCGTATTGCAAAAAAGTATTCTCTCAAGCTTATAGTAGATGCATCACAAATGCTAGGTCATAAGGCTATAAATCTTTCTGTTAATCAATGCGACGCATTATGTGCACCGGGTCATAAAGCTCTTTTCGGTATTCAAGGCACAGGATTTGTGTATTTAAAAAATAATATGCGAGAGGGAGATTTCATTGAGGGAGGTAGCGGAAGCGATAGCTTTAACACCAAAATGCCAATTTATTTACCGGAAGGATATGAAGCCGGTACGTTGGGAACGGTAGGAATTGTAGCTCTTAGAAGCGGAATCGAGTTTATTTCCGAAATAGGCTTTGATAATATTGAGCATCACCTCAATAAATTAAGATCAATTTTGGAATACGAATTAAAAAAGAATCCTGCTATTGTATCCTACCATAGCTATGGTGGAAATTATATTTTTAATATAAAAAACTTCACTTCTGTTGAAGCATCGGTTTTGCTTGATAAATATAATATATGCACTAGAGGTGGTTATCATTGTACGCCATGGGCGCATGAAAAAAACGGAACTATTGACAATGGCGCTGTTAGAGTTAGCTTTTCGATCATGAACACTGTAAGAGAAACAGAAGAATTTGTATCTGTAGTAAATAAAATAACTCGTGATTGTGTTTAATAAAACAAATAAAAATCGGCGGTGATACTTAATTGGTACCTCTGCCGATTTTTATTTAGAATTGGATAGTAGTTCTTCAACAGTTGAAATTAAATTATGCTGATATCTCATGTAATTGGTTCCATTGCAATTAATCTTGATATCTGCATATTTTTCCAATAACGGAATTCTCTCATCAAACATATCTTTCAATGTTTTTCCCTTTTGTAGAACAACGCCACGACTTGAAAAATCACCTAGTCGCTCTGTTATCACCGGAATTCCTGCATAAAGATATATTACTTTGCCAAGTGATTGGAAATGCGCCATAACATCTTCGTAATATATAGCACTACCACCGGGAGCAATAACGGCATTATCGTCCTTTATAGATAAAAGCACCTCTCGTTCTATACGCATAAATGCATCGAGGCCCTCTAAATCTATTATATCTTGAATTTTTTTGCCGGTAAGCTTTGTGATGAGTTTATCTCCATCAATAAACTTCATATGTAGTTTTTTTGCTAATATCCTGCCCATGCAGCTTTTTCCAACGCCTGGCATTCCTATAAGTGTAATAGTCATGGTAATTGATAACAAAAGCTAAGTCTGCCCTGTATTATTTCTGGTTATTCGAGTTAAAGTTGAAATTAGCTCTTAAATCCTTTAAGATATTTTCATAGCTTAACTATAAACGTCTTGAAACTTTGCAACTAGAAAACAACAAAATCTCAAGACGTCTATGTCATAAGCCAAAATCAAGATCGGTTAGATCAAAGTTTGATTTTATTAATAGGTGTTGCGTGCCAAATTTCGTTTGCGTACTTGTTTATACTATTGTCAGATGCAAACACACCGCTAGTAGCGGTATTCATAAGTGACATTCTAGCCCAACGCTGCTTATCACTATAATCATTAAGTGCGCGTCTGTATGTGTTATAGTATGCATCAAAGTCTGCAAGGCACATATATGGATCGGCAACGCCGTAACCACCGCCAATAAGATAATCTGCGATATGCGCAAAATTCTGTCCTCCGATAGGCGAGTAGAATCTATCGATAACTCGTCTGAGTCTTTCGGAGCGATGACAATAATCTCTTGCGATATATCCGTTACGCCAAAGGTCTTCTGCTTCGTTAGTATTAAGACCGAAGATGTAGATATTATCTTTGCCACATGCCTCGAGAATCTCAACGTTAGCGCCATCGAGCGTACCCATGGTAATAGCACCGTTCATCATAAGCTTCATACATCCGGTACCGCTGGCTTCTTTTCCAGCGAGAGAAATCTGCTCAGAAATATCTGCCGAAGGAATAAGATTTTCTGCAACTGAAACATTATATTCTTCCATGAAGATAATCTTAAGTCGATCTCTTGTAAGGGGATTGGACTCAAGCTCTTTTGCGAGGAACCAGATAAGCTTGATAATCTTTTTTGCCATTACATATCCCGGAGCAGCTTTGCAACCAAAGATGAATGTCTGTGGTGGAATATCACAGTTAGGATTATCAATGATCTCGTTATAAAGCGCGATGATTTTTAGTACATTAAGAAGCTGGCGCTTATACTCGTGCATTCTCTTTATCTGCACATCAAACACGGAAGAAGTGTCAATTCTCTTGCCGGTTCTATTATAAGCGTAATAAGCAAAATGCTCTTTATTGTGATGTTTAATGTCACTTATTCTTTCGAGAGTAGAAGCATCGTCCTTGTAATCTACAAGCTTTATGAGATGGGTTGCATCCTCTCTGAATTCACTGCCGATAAGATCATCTAAAAGAGATGCTAATGCAGGGTTAGAGTTGTTGAGCCATCTGCGATGAACAACGCCGTTGGTTACATTTGTAAACTTCCAAGGCGTCATCTTGTAGAAGTCCTTGAAGATAGTCTTCTTAAGAATGTCGCTGTGAAGCTTGGAAACACCGTTGACAGTATGTGATCCAACGATAGAAAGGTTGGCCATTCTAACCTGGTTGTAAGCAACGATAGACATACGAGATATTCTATCCCAATCACCTGGATAAAGCTTCCAGAGATCTGCAGTAAATCTACGGTTGATCTCATTTACAATCATAAAGATTCTAGGAAGCTTCATGCTAAACAGATCTACTCTCCAGCACTCAAGAGCTTCAGGGAGAACTGTGTGGTTGGTATAAGAAATAGTCTTACAAACTATCGCCCATGCATCATCCCATGAATAAGAGTAAACGTCCATAAGAATACGCATAAGCTCGGGAATGCAAAGCGCAGGATGTGTATCATTAATGTGAATGGCTACCTTATCTTCAAATCCGCGGAGAGATCCGTGCTCGGAAAGATAATCATTAATGATGCTCTGAAGTGAAGCAGAAACAAGGAAATACTGCTGAGTAAGTCTAAGAAGCTTTCCCTCATCATAATTATCCGGTGGATAAAGCTGCTTTGTGATAGATTCTGCCTGAATACTATCTGAAAGCTTCTTCACGTAATTAGATTGGGTTGTAAATGTTGAAATAGAAGGAGATGTTTCTCTGGCACGCCAAAGTCTAATATAGTTTACAGAATCGGTAGTAGTGCCGGGGATCATAAGATCGTAAGGAACTGCATTTACCTCATCGTATTCATAATTGGCAACGGTGTGTCTTCCGTTTTCCCACTTCTCTTCTATTCTTCCACCAAAGCGGATGTTAATGCTTTTATCATTTCTAGGAACGAGCCATACTCCACCACTGGCAAGCCATTCGTCGGTAAGCTCAACCTGTTCTCCATCAACTATCTTTTGTCTGAAAAGTCCGTTTTCATATAACAGCGAATATCCACTTGCATAGTAGTCCTGTGCTGTTAAAGAATCCATAAAGCAGGCAGCAAGTCTTCCAAGACCACCATTACCAAGTCCTGGGTCTACTTCACATTCGTAAATCTTTTCAAAAGAAGTTCCGTATGATTTAAGTATCTCGCAAAGATCATCGTAAATTCCGAGGTTTTTTGAATCATTCTTTAATGAACGACCAACAAGGAATTCCATACAAAGATAACATATCTTCTTGCCGTCTGTTGCCTTAATACGTTTTTTGAATTTTGCTCTATATTCAAGCATAAGCTCCTTGATAATCGAAACTGTTGCTTGATATATTTGGTCATTAGTTGCAGATGCAGGATTAGCGATGCCGCGAGTAAGGAGCTTTGATTCAATTCTTTCGTTAAGCTCCTCTTTGCTAATAATCGTCTTAATTCCTGACAGGGTTGAGTTTTGTTTTATCATTAGTTTTGGTCCTATTTGTGTAAATTATTGTGTTAATTTGTTATAAATCTTTATATATTTTGCGGCAGATTTTTTCCATGTGAAATCGGAAGTTTTTGCTGCTAGCACGAGCTTTGCCCATTCCTTTTTATCTCTGTAAAGGCTTAAAGCGTTCTTCACTGAATAAAGCAACTCATGAGCATTATAGTTATCAAATCTGAATCCGTTACCACCTTCTGTTCCCCAAGGCTTTATGGAATCATAAAGTCCACCAACAGAACGAACAATTGGAATTGTTCCGTAAGAACAAGCAATCATCTGTGCAAGGCCGCAGGGCTCGCTCTTTGAAGGCATAAGGAAGATATCTGCAGAGGCATACATCTTCTTGGAGATAACTCTATCAAATTTAATGAGTGCTGCAAGGTTACTATGGTATTTCGCCATATCTGCGATTTTGTTTTCGTATTCCTTGTCACCGGTACCGAGAATAGCTACCTGCACATCTTCGCGAAGTATTTCTTCGAGAATATGAAGCACAAGGTCAATTCCCTTGCCTGCTGTAAGTCTTGTAATCATAATAAGAAGTGGAACATCGGCGCGAACTTCAAGTCCAAGTTCTTCCTGAAGGGCCTTCTTATTGGCTGCCTTACCGCTCTTAACGGTTCTTGTAGTATATTTCTTTACAATATCTCCACCTTTTTCGGGAGAGAAATATCCATAATCAATACCATTAATAACGCCGGATATCTTATACTTAGCAGCTTTGATTATTGGAGAAAGTCCAAATGAGAAGAAATCATATTCAAGCTCGTTTGCATAATTAGGGCTAACGGTAGTTACATAATCAGAGGCAACAATCGCTCCCTTCATAAGATTAATGCAACCGTCATATTCAAGAACACCCATATAGTTTCCGCTAATTCCAAATACATCTCCAAGAACCTGGAAACCGTACTGACCCTGATATTCGATATTATGGATAGTATAAACGGTTTTTATTCCACTCAACATTGGATGTGATGCAAACTCAGTCTTCAAGTAAATAACTGTAAGCGCAGTCTGCCAATCGTTAGCATGAAGAATATCCGGAATGTTGTTACTTTGGATCATAAACTCTACAACAGCCTTTGAGAAGAAAGCAAATCTTTCTGCATCATCAAACTCACCATAAAGGCGGCCTCTGCTGAAATAGTCAAAGTTCTCTAAAAAGTAATATGTTACGCCCTGATGCTCAATTTTGAAAATGGAAGCACCGGTCTGGCGCCAAGCTAAATTAAAGCTGATGTCAATAACCTTTTCAAGTTTGCATCTATGTTCCTCTTTTACAGTATCATACAAAGGCATAATAACACTGGTTTCTACACCTTCATCATGAACAGAAACAGGAAGAGCACCCATAACGTCTCCAAGCCCGCCACTGGCTGCAAATGGATTGGCCTCACTAGTAACGTAAAGTATTTTCATAATCTTATTTCCTTAAAGTTATACTTTTCTACCCTTCTGAACGTAGAATGGCATATTTTCGTTTCCTGAAAGAGTCACGCCATCAGTAATATGAACATCCTTGTCAGTAACGATACAGTTAAGGTTAGCATTCTTTCCTACAGTTGTACCGTGGAAGAGTACAGAATTCTTAACAACTGCGCCCTTTTCAATCTTAACATCTCTGAAGATAATAGAGTTAATAACAGTACCTTCAATTTCGCATTCATCAGCAATAAGAGAATTTTCTACATTGGATGTAGATCTGTGTGCTGTAGGAGAAGAATTGTGAACTCTTGTGAAAATAGGAGCTTCTCTCTTCCAAAGAAGTGATTCTCTTGCTGCTTCGTTTGTAGCAAGCTCCATAGAATACTTGTAATAATCAAGGAAACTGGAAACAGAAGCTGCAAATCCATTAAAGTTATATGAACCATAATTTGAGGTTTTGCAATTCTGGAGAAGAATTCCTGTAAAGCTATTAAGGTTGTATGCAACAGCCTGCTCTATAAGTGTACGAAGATAATCTGTTCTCATAACAAAGATGCCAAGAGAAAGCTCAGGAACATTTGCATTATATTTGGAATTCATAGCCATATCGGAAACTCTGCCATCAACAGAAGAAAGCATAAGTTTAGGAGTCTTTGAAGAGAAACCGTCCTCAATGGTTCTTGTAACAATTGTTACAGAAGCGCCGGATTCTTCATGCGTTCTGATAACGTCAGCAATGTCTATGTTAAGTGCTGTATCAGAGTCCATCATTACTACGTAATCTTCTTTGAACTCTCTGATATATTCCTTCATGCTCTTAAGAGCCTCCATATGGGTGGAATACATCTTTGCTTCGTTTTGATTCATAGCAGTGAGGAATGGAGAAATAAAGTTAACACCATTTTCACGTCTAGCAAGATCCCAGTCCTTACCACTTCCGATATGCTCAAGAAGTGAACGATAATTGTAATTAGCAATAATGCTTATATTAGAAATATTCGCATTTACCATATTGGAAAGGCAGAAATCTATAAGTCTATATCTGCACGCGAAAGGAATAGCGGCAACTGTTCTGTCGCTTGTAAGTCTGGATAATGTATTTGTGTTAAGACTTGAGAAAATAATACCTGCTGCATTGATAGCCATTATTCACTACCTCCTTATATTTCTCTGGAAGCTGAAACGATGCTTCCGTGCGCAATAACTGCAATGCTGTCTTTGCCTGCACCTTCTTTACCAACAACAATTCCTTCTTCAACAATTGCATCGGCATCAATTATAGAAGTAAACACATGCGCGCCCTTTTTGATATGTACATCATCCATAATTACGGAATCCTTTACAATTGCGCCTTCTTCTACTATAACACCACCGGAGAGAACAGAATTCTCAACTGTGCCGTAAATTCTACATCCTTCGGATACAAGAGAGTTAGTAACGTTGCTCTTTGGACCTAAATACTGTGGAGCTCTGGCATTGTTTTTGGAATATATCTTAAAGTTTCTATCTACAGGATTTAAGATAGGATCATCTCCAATAAGATCCATATTAGCTTCCCAAAGAGAAGAAATGGTTCCTACATCCTTCCAGTATCCCTCAAATCCATATGAGAAGAGTTTTTCCCCATTGTTAAGGAATGCAGGGATGATATTTTTACCAAAATCGTTTGAAGATTCGGGATTAGCTTCATCTTCTTCAAGATACTTTATGAGTAGCTTTGTATTGAAAATATAAATACCCATAGAAGCTTGGTTATTCTTAGGCTGCTTTGGCTTCTCTTCAAATTCATAAATGGATCCGTCAGGATTTGTGTTGCAAATACCAAATCTGCTAGCTTCTTCCATAGGAACGGTGATAGTAGCAACGGTACAAGCGGCACCTGTAGCCTTGTGAGCGTCAAGCATCTTTCTGTAATCCATACGATAAATATGGTCACCTGAAAGAATAAGAACATAGTCAGGATCGTACTGTTTAATGAAGTTTATATTCTGATAAATAGCATTAGCTGTTCCCTTGTACCAGTCAGAAGATTTGCTTCCCTGATATGGAGGAAGAACAGAAAGTCCGCCTCTCATACGGTCAAGATCCCATGGAGCTCCATTGCAAACGTATTCATTGAGCGCAAGAGGCTGATACTGCGTGAGAACACCGACGGTGTCTATGCCTGAATTAATGCAGTTTGAGAGAGGGAAATCGATAATTTTATACTTGCCTCCAAAGGAAACTGCGGGTTTTGCTATTTTCTTGGTTAAGTCGTATAAACGCGAGCCTTGTCCACCGGCAAGAAGCATCGCTATACATTCTTTTTTACAATACATGGCCTGTCTCTCCTTTATAAATAAAAATTAATTTAAGCGTTTTTTTCTTTAATCACAACACCGCTTAATCTGGGGAGCTTTATATCCACTCCCGAGTTTGTGTTGCTTATGCATATATTTGAACTATCAAGACTGTTGCTTGTAGTAAAAATTACGTTGTAATATCTTGAATTACTATTAGGAATATTAATGGTTTGCTCTACTCCGGAAAAATTAAGTGCGATAATTATTTCGCTTCCGTTGTTTGCAATTCTCTTAAATGCTACTATGTTCTTCTCTGCTTCATCAGAATATATCCATTTAAATCCGTTTTGATAAAAATCTATCTCCCATAATTCTCGGGTTGACAAATAAAAGTGATTAAGTGCAGATACGTATGCGTTAAAGTCCTTGTGATTTGGAAATTGAAGCATAAACCACTCAAGTTCATTTTCGTAGGTCCATTCACGAAATTGAGCAAATTCCGTTCCCATAAACATAAGCTTTTTTCCTGGATAGGTCATCATAAGTAAAAGCGATAGTCGCGCCAGGAGAAACTTGTCCTCGATGCTACCATGCATTTTTTCTATAAATGAGCCACTAGGATACGCAACATCGTCATGAGATATTGGCATACAATATTTTTCTTTGAAAGCATAATGTATGGGAAAGCTTAATGCTTTGTGTTTGTACTTTCTAAATATCGGATCTGTGGAAATATAATCACAAAAGTCATTAGACCACCCCATATTCCACTTCATGGTAAATCCTAATCCACCATTCTCAATTGGCAGAGTTGTTTTACCATAATTAGTTGATTCTTCTGCAAAGGTCAAAACATCGGGAAATTCGTGTGAGATAGCAGAATTTAATTTTCTCAGGAAATCAATACCGCTTTTATTTTCTGTACCGTCATTGTCAAGGTAGATTATAGACGAAACTGCATCAACGCGAAGTCCGTCAAAATGAAACTCACGCAAAAAATACAAGGCATTGGAAATCAAAAATGATTGAATCTCTGGTCTTGAAAAATCAAAAAAGCTTGTCCCCCAGTTGTTGCATGATATATCATTATCATTTGTGCCATACAAATTCTCGCCATCGAAGTTATATAGTCCCCAGCTATCTTTTGGAAAGTGAGCACAAACCCAATCTAATATAACTCCTATTCCATGCGAATGGAGCGTATCAATAAGATACTTAAATTCGTTAGGATCACCAAATTTTGACGTTGTGGAGTAAAAGCCACAAACCTGATACCCCCAAGATCCATCATATGGATACTCTTGTATCGGCATGAACTCTACATGGGTATATCCGTTCCTTTTAAGATATTTGGGAAGAATATTTGCCAACTCTAAGTATGAATAATAACGATTGTCAAAATGTCTGACAAAGCTTCCCAGATGCATTTCATATATATTGATTGGAAATGGTAAGCTGTCTTTGCTGAATGAAATTAACTCTTTTCTTCTGGTAAGCCATTCATAGTCATTCCAGGCAAAATTGTTAGTTGTAAAAATCAAAGAAGCACCATCTGATCCACCTCTGGAAAATCTGGCATAAGGATCACCTTTATCAAAATAACGATTGCCTTTGTATATACGGTATTTATACGGCATTTTTTCTAATTGATATTCTGAGGTATAAGTTATCTCAAAAACGTCCTCAAAATTATTTCTCTCCAAAAACAATGGAGTTTCCCAACCAGAAAAGTCTGAAATCAACCCTACTTTGTTTGCATTTGGAGCCCATACTCTGAATGTATATTCATAATGTCTGTTTCGATAAATGGAGTTTACACCTAAATATTCGTATGAATAATAGTTGGTCCCTTGGTGAAAGAGATACGCAGGAAAGCTGTTATCAACCACAATGACCTCCTAGTTACGAATACGAAATAAAATACAAACCAACAAAAATATTATAATACTAAATATTTATTTTGTCAAGGGGGGACATCAATCATTTATTTGGTTATTTCTCATATTTTTTGTTCTAGTTATACATATTTTCATGATTTTAGACAAAAAAGTTGGTATAATATCCATAATTTTTATATTAAACTTGCAAAACAAAAGTGCCAATTTATTTAAGAACAGTTTTTGTGTGACGAAAAAGCCAAAAAGTGATAGAAGCAGCATATATAATCTCAATACACCGTCCAAAGTTAAATAAGATAATATGGCAAACCCAATTCCGTATGTAAATATCATAAAGCATTGAATGCCTGTGTTACCGTGCAAATCACCAACATTTAAGGGTGTTTTTGCAGAGGTGTGTTTGTTGGAAAACATGAGGAAGAAAGAACGTTCTAATGACATGATCAAACTATATAAAAATGAAAAACACACGCCATATATAAAGGCAGAAAAAGCAGAAACTAATATACGATGTGGACTAAATGATATCATTTTTCAATTGATTTAAGCATTCTTTTTGTCTTTTTTTCTTCTGAAAAATACAGTCCACGAAACTCACCAGAAATTTGTACTTCCCCACTTTCTTTGGTTAAACTTTCGATCTTCATATTTTTTCCTTCGACAATTATTTTACCAAGTTCTGTGGATAAAATTATACATCTTTCATCAAAGCCTAATATATGGTTAACACCATTAAGCGCTACTTTTTCATAGTTTTCGATAGTTACAGTTTTGTTATTTTTTTTGTTTGTTTCCATAATTTCCTCCATAAAAAATGCGCACACTCCTATAGTTAAAGAGTATGCGCAAAAATGTTTTTTTATGAATGCGATTCCGCAATAACTTCGTACATGCCGATGGATTCGGATTTTTTCGTTGTTTCTCTGATATCCATTACCTTTACGGTGACCGATTTAGAGCCAAACGCCACTGTAATTTCATCTCCAAGCTTTACATTATATGAAGCTTTTTGAACTTTTCCATTTACAGTAATTCTTTCTGAATCGCATGCATCGTTAGCAACAGTACGGCGTTTTATGAGGCGAGATACCTTAAGATATTTGTCTAATCTCATATCAGCTGTTTATATGATCCTTGAGGGATTGTGCAGGGGTGAAACTAACCTTTTTATGAGCATCGATATTTATAGACTCGCCTGTTTTAGGGTTGCGTCCTTCACGAGCATCAACTTTTTTTACATCAAAAGTACCAAAGCCTAAAAGCTGAACTTTATCCTCTTCCTTGAGTGCGTTGCTAACTGCCGAAAATGTAGCGTTAATAACAGCCTTTACATCTTTTTCGTTTATATTTGTTTCAGCCATTACAACATTAATTAGATCTGTCTTATTCATAAATAACATCCTTTCGTTTTTACTTGTCATGATTATTATATCATCTTTTTCTTGAAAAAGCAATATATCTTTTCGCAATTAACGTGTTTTTTGCATCATATCTTAAAGAATTTACGCTTTGAGTTTTTTGAGCGCGATAGATTTCTTTATATCATCCCCCTGAATTAAACTTAATATTGTATATAATACAATGGTTAAACTTACCGATAATATAAAACAAAACATATTATCATACTTAGTGCAAAGGTGTACATATACCGGATATATCATAAATATAGAAACGAAGGAGTTTATGGTTGGATAAGTCATTGTTTTGATAATATCAGGAATGAAATTATGTTTATGGGCAATAAATATAGAAACGAATAACGAAACTATATACGAAATCATTGTACTAATAGGAGCTCCGAATATTCCAAATTTTTCGCTACTTATCATTACATAACCAAAAACTACCTTGAATATGCTGCCTATAAATATAGATATCATTGGCGATTTTACATTTCCCAGCGCTTCTAAACCACAGTTTACAATTGTGAGTGGAACTAAAAAAATCATAGAAATCAAAAGATATATCAACAATCGACTTCCAACATATGCCCCACTATCGTTAAATAAAATAATCAATATTTCTTCTGAATATACGCATATCCCAAAAACTAGCGGTATAAAAACAAGATAAGATGTTTTTAATTCATGCTCGATTAATTTATTAAATGCTTTAATCGAGTTCTTTTCATTTATTAAGCTTGGCATGAACGCTACGGTTATTGGTGCAAACAATGAGATGACCATATTAAAAATAGGGGTTGCATACGTGGTGTAATTTCCATATAAAGCAGTCGATTCAACTCTCGAATATCCTAAAGCCTGCAGCCTATTCATTATCATGCTTAAGTCTATAAGATTTGTAATACTCATAACCATAGCACTAATTGCGATTGGTAACGAGAGTTTTATTATGCGTTTTATTATATTGAAATCATTTAATATAGATTTTTGCCTGATTTTATCGCCAGTTTTTTGAGGTTTTACGCACAGGAAAAGATATATCATTCCAACTGCGCTGCCTATGGTAGCGCCTAAAATTGTATGTGCTGAAATTGTACTTAATGACATAAAATGAGTGGTTGATATAAATGCTAAAATCAATCCTAAGACAAGCTTGATAGCGCCTTCTATGATCTGTGAAATAGCAATATTCATAAACTTCACCTTAGCACTGAGATATCCTCTATATACACCTGAAATTGAAGCAAAAATTATAGAAGGAGCTATTGATATCATTGACAAATATGCATCAGGGTTCCCTATTATGCTTGATAAAAATTTTGACAGCATAATTAACACAGATGTAACTATTATACCAAGAATAGAAAAGAGTTTAAGTGATGTTTTTAATATGTTCTTTTGATATTGAACATCGTCTGACTCACTTACAAGTATCATAATAGCTTTAGGTACACCTGCCGTACATAGTAAATAAAAGAACGAATATACTGTGTATGCAGAATTGAAATATCCCATTCCCTCTTCGCTTAATATATGCGATAAAGGTATTTTGTATATTGCACCTAATATTTTTACTGTAACAGTTGCTATAGTTAATGATAAGGCGCCCTCTAAAATATTATAGCTTTTTATCGGCTTCTCTCTCATATTTACATATTACCTCCCACAAAAAAGCAAAAGACTCACTATGATTTTATTAGTGAGTCTTATTAAATATGTAATATACTTAATTTTTGAAAAAGAAATCAAAAATTTCTTGGTTTCTAATTGCCTTTTTGCTTTGTGCCTCTTCACTTTTGTCTGTGGCATCTCTTAAATATTCGTATGGATATTTGGGCTTGAATAATCTTTTTATGATAGTTTCATCACCTTTATCTTTGTTGCGGTTACGCTTAACCAATTTAGTTACAGCACCTGCGCCCACAGCAAAAATAGTTTGAATTTCTTCCATCATATATATATTATATAATCCTTCATGTCCTTCAATTGAAAATCCTACGTTTTCTAAATTTCCTACAGTATTTTTTTGCCTATACATATAGTATGGCTTGTACCCTGCAAATTTAGTTTTAAGCTGTGAATAAGAAACACATTTTGCTGCATCTCCACCACTTAGAGAATAAACATCCGAATTGTTTCTGAGTGCGTCAGACGCCTTCTTTACACAGAACGTATGTACGGTGATATTGGTAGGTGCGAGGTCTATTACAGCATCAATAGTTTCGGAAAAATTCTTGAAATCATCGCCAGGGAGTCCCGCAATCAAGTCTACGTTAATATCGCGTATGCCACTTTTAACTGCTAACTCATATGCTTTATAAAAATCAGCAGTGGTATGTCGTCTGCCAATATCCTTCAAAATCTCATCATTAAGAGTTTGTGGATTAACACTTATACGAGTAACACCATATTTTTTAGCAACGGATAATTTTTCTTCTGTTATAGTATCCGGTCTACCCGCTTCTAAAGTAAATTCATCAAGTGCATCTACCTCCACATGCTCGTGGATGATCTTAAACAATCTTTCGAGCTGATTGGTATTCAATGTCGTTGGAGTGCCTCCGCCGATATATATGGTAGATATATTCATATTTAGGCGTTTTATATTATCAAACGTTTCTTCAAGATCTAATACAAGTGCATCTAAATAGTCACCAATCATAGATAGCAATCTAGGGGTGGTATATGATACAAAGCTGCAATATGCACATCTTGTTGGGCAAAATGGTATAGAAATATACAATGAGCAACTATTGGGATCTACTTTTTTTGTAATTCTTCTTTCGGCATTAGCAACACTTGTAGCTAATGAAGCCTTTTGCGGATTTAACAAATATTCATCTCGAAGAATTTTTTTTGTTTTTAATATTCCTCGTCCAGAGGTAAGTAATGATCCAGCAATTTTGGCAGGTCTAATTCCCGTGAGTATTCCCCAAGGTGGAATATGACCAAGCAACTCTTTGCCCGCGGAAAACAATGCCCTTCCTACTGCAAGCGAAGCATGAGTTGCAATCGTTATTTCTTCGGAATACCATACTGTGCTTGAAGTAGTGCAAGATATGTCATTTAGTTTGATTTCAACTTTGGCTCTCACAGAATCCTCGGTTGGTTCTATGTCAACATAAACTTCAGGTACACCTTCGCCGGGAACTTCATTTTCTCCAAATGTCGAGCCAGGAAAGAATATCATACAAAGAGTTTGAACGTAATATCTGTTTATATCTCCATTGATTTTTAAAATCATAGATCTTATCTATCCTTTCTGAGCAGTATATAGGAGTCCATAAAAATGGTAACGGGGCCGTCGGTAGACATATGTGTATGCATGTCTGCTCCGAATATTCCTGCCTCGCATTTCCCTGCGATTTTTGAGATTTTATCGTTAAAGTAGTGGTATAGACTTTTTGCGGTTTCTGGAGTTTCGGCATTAAAATAATCTGGTCGATTTCCATGAGCGTAGTTGGCACAAAGGGTAAAGTTTGATACAGACAAGACTTCTCCGCCGATATCCATAACAGATAAATTCATTTTACCATTGTCATCACTAAAAATGCGGAGTTTTAATATTTTTTCTGCCAAAGCATCTGCATCTTTTTGTGTATCATTTTTTTCTACTCCGAGTAATATATAAAGCCCCTTGCCTATTTTACCTGACAAAACGCCATCTGCAACTACCTCTGCGCTACTTACGCGTTGAATTACGGCAATCATGCCTGTCCTCCAAAATTATATAAATTTAGTTTGAAAATCCACGAGAAACAGAAATAACCTTTGGAACACTCCTCAATCTTGAAACTATAGAGTCAAAGTGTGCAACGTTTTTACATCCAATGACAATATTAATTGCCATATCGCCACTCTTCAAAGGCATAGTATTTATTTGCATTATTGAAACTCTCATATCTGCAAGAACTATAGAAAGTCCTGCAATAACTCCAATTCCATCTTCTGCAATTACTTGAATTGATGCTTCATAAATGTCGTTACGTGCTTCTTCTGCAGAGCTTTCCCACTCGGCTTTAACCCATCTTGCCAAATTCTCTTCATTTCTTCTGGATTGATCTACATTTTGACAATCTGCTTTATGAATTGAAACACCGAAACCTCTAGTTATAAAGCCTACGATTTTGTCACCGGGTAATGGGTTACAGCACCTAGCAAATTTAACTTGACATCCTGGTTCACCATCTATAATGATACCGCTGGATGATTTTGTACGCTTTGTGGTGGTAATTTTAACCTTTGAAAGCTCATCTTCGGCAGTTACTACAGTAGGCTCGTCATTAGCATGAAGTTTTTCTATTTCTTCTTTAATTTTTGGTATAAATCTCTGTAATGATAATCCACCAAAGCCAAGTGTATTATAGAAATCATCGGCACTGTTAATTCCAATTTTTTTGGCAATAAGTGTTATGATTTCATTGATTTCATTATCAGTACAGTTCTTATTGATGCGCTTGAATTCACGCTCAACCTCCGCTTTACCTACAACTATATTTTCAGATCGTTTTTCTTTCTTGAACCATTGTCTGATTTTGCTTCGTGCTTGACCAGTTTTAACTATTTTAAGCCAATCTCTACTAGGACCTTTAGAAGCTTGAGATGTAATTATTTCAATGATATCACCATTTTTAGGTACTCGATCTATAGAAACAATAACTCCATTGATTTTTGCACCCATCATCTTGTTTCCTACTGCTGAATGTATAGCATATGCAAAGTCAATAGTTGTAGAACCTTGTGGCAATGATATAACATCACCTTTTGGGGTGAATACAAATGTTTCATCATGGAAAATATCTGTTTTGAACGAGTGTATGAACTCATCAGGATCCCTTGTGCTTTCGTCTGATTCAAGAAGCTGTGCTATCCATTTTAGCTTATCATCAATATTTCGAGCCGCTCTTTCCCCCGATTTGTATTTCCAGTGTGCAGCGATACCATATTCAGCCTCTTCGTGCATCTCGCGGGTTCTAATCTGTACTTCAAAGGGGATGCCCGAACTACCAATAACTGTAGTATGGAGAGAACGATACAAGTTAGGCTTTGGCGTGGAGATATAATCCTTAAATCTACCGGGGATAGATCTAAACATTTCATGCACAAATGCAAGAGTGGTATAACACTCCAGTTCGTTTTCCACGATAACTCTTACAGCATAAAAATCATATATTTCATCAAAGGATTTGTTAAATGAATACATCTTTCTATAGAGGCTGTAAACAGATTTAACTCTACCTTCAAGTCTAAAGTGTATATTATTCTCAAGAAGCTTTTCGGAAAGAAGCTTTTTTGCATCTTCGATGAAATCTCTGCTCTGACCATATTTTTTTTCAATTGCTTCATGGACTTCTTCATATCCGACATTATCGAGATAATAAAGGCTTATATTTTCAAGCTCTTGCTTTATTTTTTGAATACCTAGTCTATGAGCGAGAGGAGCATAAATGTACATAGTCTCCAAAGCTATTGCTCTTTGACGATCCTCTTTTTTTGCAGCAAGAGTACGCATATTGTGGAGTCGATCACATAACTTAATGAAAATAACTCTAATATCCCTATTCATTGCCAAAAGCATTTTACGGATATTCTCAATATGTGCCTCTTCCTTATCTGCGACCTGTACATGTATTATTTTGGTTAAGCCGTCTACAAGCATCGCTATGTCGCTGCCAAACATTTTTGATATAGTATCAAGATTGGTTTTATCCGAGCAATCTTCCACAGTATCATGCAGCAAAGCAGCACATATGGAATCTGTGTCTAAACCAAGTTCAGCAACAATTTTAGCTACCTGAACGGGGTGACTAATATACGGTTCTCCACTTAATCTGAATTGCCCCTCATGAAGCTTGGCAGCATATAAAAAGGCTTCTTTGATTTTGTCAATATCATAATTCTTCTCGTTATTTTCAATTATTTCGAGAAGGGGTTGTAAATCTTTATACATAATATTATACCGTTAATCTCTCGGGAGCTGTGAACGAAGTCTCCTTAAAAGATTGGATTTATCAAGATCAGTTTTATTTGAAGTATAGTGAATATTAAATGTATATACCTCATCTTCTGGTTCGTTTAGTGTAACAATGTTCAACTCTCTCATAACCATAATAATGAATTTTAACTTAATATATCCTATCTTTCTTGTGGAATGAATATGGTTGATTTTAGATAAAATATCCTTGTGAGACAGCCTGCTAACACCGGCTCTTAAATGTGACAATAATAACTTATAAACAGATGCAAAATCGTCTCTGCTTGGAATTATATCCTCGCCCGTTAATATTGGTGCGCCAGATTTTATCTGTTCAAATCTTTCTTTTTCGCTCATGGAAGAGCTTTTTTGTGCTTGAGATTGCTTTACATCTCTTATAATGAGTTGAACGCTCTTTCTGCCTCCCCACTCATTAACGTCAACGTTAAATAATATGTCAACCTTATCACCTACATAAACGTCTAACGTTTCAGGAGAATTAGAAAAATACATTCCTGATACAGTATATTTGCCATCACCAAATACAAATTTGGTATGTTTGCCTTCGCTTATACCTGTTATCTCATTGACATTAATATTTTTAATTGCAAATACCGGAATGGGGTTTCCTACACCATAGGGTTCGAGTATTTGTAAGCTTTCCGCTAAAGAAAGAGATACATCTGAGAAATCAATTATTGAGTCGATTTCCATTGTAGGAATCATATCACTTTCCTTTAGGTTGTTCTTAGCATATTCGTTTATAAGAGTTCTGAAATTGTCCAGTTCACATCTTTTTACTGACAATCCTGCAGCAAGCTCATGTCCGCCAAACTTAACCAAGTGCTGGCTACAATAGCAAAGTGCATCAACAAGGTTCATGCCTTTAACACTCCTGCCTGATCCCTTGCCTACATTCTCTTCAAACGGAACATCGGCATCATTTCCTTCAAATGAAACGAGTATAGAAGGTCTGCAATATTTTTCTGTTATCCTAGAAGAAACAATACCTATAACGCCGTGATGCCAATGATTGGAATCTAAAACGATAACGGGATTGTTTTCAACATCATACTTTTCTATCATAGCATATGTTTCTTGCATGATGCTATTTTCTTCATTTTGGCGCTCCTTATTCGTTCTGCAAAGCTCTTCGGCTATCTTCATAGCTTCATGCTTGTCTTGGGATAAGAAAAGCTCTACAGCCATAGAAGCTGTTTTGATTCTTCCTGCTGCATTTATTCTGGGAGCAATAGTATAACCTATATATCCAGAAGTAATTTTAGTTTTCTTTCTTCTACGGTCGTTTCTTTGGGCATCATTTTTGGCATATGACGCTTCAATTAACGCTGCAAGACCAATTCGATCTGTATTTTCAATCATCTTCAAGCCATAGCTTACGATGATGCGGTTCTCGCTCTTAATTGGCATAACATCTGCTATAGTTCCTATAGCTACAAAATCGGCATATTCAGAGAAAATTTTTATAGCTACTTCGCTACGGCTTTTGTGTGTAGTATATTCTTCATATGCACAAACGAATTTGAATACTACGCCTACACCAGCTAATTCCTTAAAAGGATATTCACAATCCGGACGATGTGGATTGATTACAGCTACTGCGTTTGGCAGTTCAGAGCGACATTCATGATGATCGGTTACAATAACATCAATTCCGAGACTCTTCGCATATTCAACCTCATCGTTAGCTGTAATTCCTGTATCAACAGTTATTATCAGCTTTGTTCCGCCCTCATTAATACTGTCGATGGCAGAGCAAGAAACTCCGTAGCCCTCACCCGCTCTATTTGGAATGTAGTAATCTACATTTGCTCCCTTAGATTTCAAATAGAGATAAATAGTGCATACGGATGTAACACCATCTACATCGTAATCTCCGTAAATGGTAATTTTTTCTCCATTTTGAATGGCAGATATGACTCTTTCAACTCCCTGTTTCATATCTTTCATCAAAAATGGGCTGGAAAGAATTTCGCTTTCCATATAGATGAATGATTTTGCGGACATAACATCAGTATATCCACGGTTGTAAAGAAGTTTGGCAATAATCGGGTTTATACCAAGCTCATCAGATATTTCTTTAATTTTTGCTAAGCTTTCGTTGGTATCAATAGATTTTAATATCCAATTCTTCTCCTTTGTTTCTTTTAATTTTTTCATTATATATAACCAAGTAGGACACGCAGTCCCCTTTCATAATAATATGCTACCTAAGTACAGTCTAAATTTCACCTGCATCAATTATTGTATGGTTTATATTTGGACATAAGCGCTATAGCGCATTTTAATCCATCAACTGCGGCGCTAGTAATTCCGCCTGCATAACCTGCTCCTTCACCAGCAGGATAAAGGTTAGTGTATCCCAAGGCAAGCTTGGTATCATTGTTTCTTAATATTCTTAATGGAGCACTAGTTCTTGTTTCTGCCCCTGTTAAAACTGCTTTTGACGTTGCAAAGCCATTTATTTTTCTATCAAATGCAATCAAGGCTGGCTTTATTGCCTCTGTTACGAAATCAGGTAAATACTTTTTAGGAGAAACCAAAGACACATTATTTCCATTCATGTATGTAGGTAAAACTACATCGGGTTCTAATTTGCACTTATCTTCCAAGAAATCTCCGCATGATATTATAGGAGCTTTATACTCTCCTCCTGCCGATGTGAAAGCATCATGCTCTATCTTACGTTGAAACTCAATAGCTTTTTGTGGTGTTGAACCGTAATCGCTTTTAAAAACGGAACATACTACGGCACTATTTGAGTTTTTACCATCTCTTTTGCTATAGCTCATACCATTTACTACAGTTCCAAATTCTTCACTTGTGGCAGCAACTACCTCGCCACCCGGGCACATGCAAAAGGTATATACACCACGTACCTTTGTATTGTGTGAAAGATTGTATTCGGCATGTCCGAGCAATGGATTTCCGGCATGTGATCCATAAAGTGAGTTATCAATGTCGGATGCTAAATGCTCTATTCTCATTCCTACAGAAAAATCTTTAGCCTCTATTGCTAAATTTTTGTTAATGAGCGTATAGTAGGTATCTCGCGCGCTGTGACCTATCGCTAATATTAATGCTCCAACTTCTATTTTACCCTTGTCGGTGATAATTGCAGTTACTTTACCATTGGTGCTTTCAAAATCGATAAACTGTGTATTATAAATTACACGTCCACCAAGATCCGAAATTCTAGCAAGTATGTTATCAACGACTTTGGATAATACGTCTGTGCCTATATGGGGTTTGGCAATATATTTTATGTCTTCTTGTGCACCAAACTCTACCAAACGATCGAAAACATATTTGGACAGAGGATCATTGGTTCTTGTAACCAACTTGCCATCAGAAAAGGTTCCAGCTCCACCTGCACCAAATTGAATATTTGTATTTTTATCCAAAACATGAGTAGAATTAAATTGATTGACAATATTCATTCTCTCTTTTATGCATGATCCACGTTCAATTACAATTGGTGAATAACCATTTTCTGCTAAAATCAAACCGGCATACATACCAGCAGGCCCAGACCCTATAATAACGGGTGGCGCAGTGAGATTTAATTCTCCAAATTGTATTGTAGCATCATTGGTGTTTATAAGAGTTGCCCCATGCTTGGATAAAACAGATTCACTGACATTTTTTGTGTCCGCACAAAAGGCAATCGAGTAAACAAATAATATGGCATCTTTATTGCGAGCATCAATGCTTCGCTTGTAAACATATGGTTTATGATCACCAGTAACACCAATGCCACGTAGCTTGCGTTTTGCAACTGAAAACGCCTCTTCAACAGAGGCGTCGAATGGTAATTTAATATTGTTAAAAACAATAATTGACTTTGAATTTTCCATAGCTTTACCAAACAACAGGTTGGATAATGTTCATAGCTGTCTGTAAATCCGATTCGGAATATTTAGCTAAAATCCAAATTATAACTGCGGCAACAAAAGAGATTATTACACACAGAATAGTACCAATTCTTATTCCATTTTTTTTCTTATTCATATTTACTCCGATAAAAATTATTCGATATCAGAATCATTCAAAATATTATTAAACAGGAATTTACGCAAAGCATCTGGTGTATACCCACGAGTTAATGAGTAATCCATGGCCACAGATATGATTCCGGTTTCTTCAGATATAACGATAATAATAGCGTCGCTAATCTCGCTTAATCCAATTGCAGCTTTATGTCGGGTTCCCAGGTCACCTTCAAAGTCTTTGCGGCGAGTAAGTGGTAGAATGCATCCTGCATAAGCTATTCTTCCCTCATCTATAATCACTGCTCCGTCATGTAAAGGTGCTTTGTCGTAAAAAAGATTTCTTAACAGATAAGAGTTTACATCTGCATTAATCTTTACGCCAGTGCTGGAAATGTCGTCAAGCTGTGTAGTTCTGGCTATGACAATAAGAGCTCCTGTTTTTGTTGCAGAAAGTTCGCGCACTGCCGAACAAACATTATCTATTATCTCATAAGAAGGCTTTTTAGTGGGGCTCTTATGTCCTATATTGAACAACCTAATCTTGGGGTTAGCTCCAATTTTTTCGAACATATCTCGAATTTCTGTATGGAATAAAATTACGAAAACTAAAATGCCTACTTGTAAAATAGCTGTGCTAATTATTTTTGTGCCAGGTAAATTCAGCAACGAGATTAATGCTACTATAGCATAAAAAATCCCCATTCCCATAATTGCTGAGCTTATCTTTTTTTTCTTGGCAAATAAGAAAAATGCAACAAAAATAAGTGTGAGCAAAAGAACGTCAATTACATCAAATGGAGTAATTTGTATGTTTTTTATAAATTCAAAAAGTTTCTTGAATTCATCTAATATGTTTAATTTGTTAATTGATAAAAGCTGATGCATGTTACACCTCAAAAATGCAGAAATTCAGCAGTAAAGATAATAAAATATAATTTTACAATTATAGTATAACACAAAGTTTTATAAATTGCAATGGTTTTATTAGAGTTTTTTGGCCAAAATTGTATCTTATTTTCTAAAAAAGGACTTGAAAAGCCTTGAAATTTATGGTATTATTAATTTATTAGATAAAAATCGGGAGTGGTGTTATGGCAATTGGCATTTTGCAAAGAATTCGTAAAGTATATCACAGCCTGTCAAAAGGCCATAAACGCATCGCAAATTTGATTCTGCGTGACCCTTCCAGATTTCAAGAAGTTTCTTGCTTGAAGATTGCTCAATTAGCCGATGTTTCTGAATCAACAGTTATAAGATTTATGAACACTATTGGATATGACAGTTTCATAGAATTTAAGAGTGCTCTTAAGGCTGAAACACATAATACTATGAATGAACACGAACGCATAATAGCTTTGTCTGATGGTAAGTTTAATAACAACCTAATCAATCAGACCCTATCGTTAGATATAAAGAATATCCGTTATAGCTTAGCTGACATTGATGACAAAGTCATGGCTGATTTTGTTGATGCATCAATTTTTTCTAAAAGGAAATTTATAATTGGATTTGGAAACGATGAGCTATTAGCGAGACTACTATACAACAACTTTGTTACGTTATTTGATAATGTTTATTTGCTTTTATCGCACGATGATCATTTTAGTCACTTGTTTTCTCTTTCTAAAAGCGACCAGGTGATTATTTTTTCAGCTTCTGATGTCTCAAAGAAGCTTCAAGGTATATCAAGGTTCTCCTTCAACAAAAATGCTATAATTTCACTTTTTGCAAATCATGAATCTTCTCCTATAGCAGAATACGCAAAGCATTTAATTGTAGCAAAGTCAAGCACTTTATCATTTAATGAGTCAATTTCGGCTGCAGCAAGCATAATTAATGCTATAACCCTTGAAATAGTGCGAAAAGATAGACAAAGAATTACGAAACGTCACAATCAGCTAAACGTGATAAAAACTGAGTACGGAAGCTAAAGAGAAATAATTATGAATGATAACTTAAAGATTTGTGTCATAGGTGGTGGACCAGCTGGCATGATGGCGGCCGGAACCGCCTATTTGTATGGTGCAGATGTTACAATATTTGAAAGCATGACGCATCTTGGAAAAAAACTCGCCATCACAGGTAAAGGAAGATGCAATGTCACTAATAACTGCACAATTTCCGAGTTTTTAGAAAATGTACCTAGGAATCCAAGATTTTTGTATGGATCTCTTAATGCTTTTTCTCCAGATGATGCAATATCTCACTTTGAAAATCTTGGTGTTAAACTTAAAACCGAACGAGGTAAAAGAGTTTATCCAGAAAGTGACAAAGCAAAAGATATTGTTGATGCTATGCGCAGATATGCGTCAGGAGCAAAGGTAATTTACAAAAAAGTTACTTCAATTAAAAAATCAGACGATGGATTTAGCATAGTTGCCGGTGAAACTCATCACTTTGATAAAGTAATTATCGCAACTGGTGGAAAATCTTATCCACTTACCGGATCTGACGGTTCTGGGTACAAGCTTGCTACAAAATTCGGTCATCATATAACTGAGATAATTCCTTCTTTAATACCAATTGAGTCCGATTCCCCGCTGTGCTCTGAAATGCAGGGATTATCTTTACGAAATGTTGGAATCAAGATCGTTGATAAGAATGATAAAGTTATATACACAGATTTTGGAGAAATGCTTTTTGCTCACTTTGGCGTTACAGGTCCTGTGATTCTATCTGCATCTGCCCATCTAAGAGATTTTGATATTGCAGAGCTTACACTTTCAATCGACTTGAAGCCTGCTCTTGATGAAAAAACTTTGGACGCAAGATTACTTTCGGAGCTTAAAGAAAAAAACAATAAAGATTTTATAAATGTACTGGGAGCATTATTACCCACAAAGATGATAAGTCCATTTATAAAATGTACAGGCATAGATGAACGAAAAAAAGCAAATTCTATTACCAAGGAAGAAAGAGCTAAGATATTATCTGTGCTAAAAGACTTTAGAATATCCCTTTCAAAATTCCGCCCCATTGAAGAAGCAATTGTCACTTCTGGTGGAATTGACACAAAAGAAATTTCTCCCAAGACCATGGAATCAAAGATAGTACCGGGCTTGTATTTTGCTGGCGAAGTAATAGATGTGGATGCCTATACTGGCGGATTTAACCTCCAGATAGCATTCTCAACTGGGTATTTGGCAGGAAAAAGCGCGGCAGAATTATATTAATTTGGAGTAAAAACATGATAAGAATAGCAATAGACGGGCCTGGCGGTGCAGGTAAATCAAGCGTAGCAAAGGCTGTTGCATCAGAACTTGAAATTATATATGTAGACACTGGAGCCTTATATCGTACTATCGGTATGTTTATGATGAGCATCGGAGTTGATTTGAAAAATTCAGATGATGTAATTTCACATCTTGGCGAATTTACACTTGATCTTAAGTTCGTAGATGGCAAACAGGTTATATTACTTAATAACGAGGATGTAGGTGAAAAAATAAGAACTCCTGAAGTTTCTATGGCTGCATCGTATGTAAGCGCCATTCCAGAAGTTAGAAAATATCTGTTAAATATGCAAAGAAACATCGCAAATGTTAATAGTGTTATTATGGATGGAAGAGATATCGGAACAGTTATTCTACCAGATGCAGAAGTGAAAATTTTTCTTACCGCTACCCCAGAGGCGAGAGCAAAAAGACGATATGAAGAACTTATCTCGAGAGGTGCTGATGTCACATATGAGCAAGTTTACAACGAAATGGTAGAACGAGATAAAAATGATTCAACCAGAAGCATCGCTCCTTGCGTTCCAGCGGATGATGCAATTATTTTAGATAATTCCAATTTTGATCCTTCAGAAACTGCTGCTGCAGTTGTAAGAATCATTAGAGAAAAACAGTTTGTAGAATCAAACAATATTACCGATGTTACAAATGAAACAAAATCAAACGTAGATTGTACCCAAAATAAAACTAACAGCTTTTATGCAAAAGCACATAAGCTGCTTGCGCCATTCTTTAGGTTTGTAATGCGCCTCGAACCACAGGGCGTTGAAAACATACCTGAAAACGGTGGAGTTCTATTTTGCGCTAATCACATTGGCGCGATAGATGTAATTTCTATAGCGGCATGTACCAAAAGGCAGATTTCTTTTGTTGCTAAAAAAGAACTGTTCTCTATTCCATTGCTTGGAAAGCTCATAACCTCCCTAGGTGCGATCAAAATTGATCGTGGAGGAAATGATGTTGCTGCAATCAAAGCTTCGGTTGCGGCTGCTAAAAACGGCGGTGCTGTTGCTATATTCCCTCAGGGACACAGATATCCTGGTATCAATCCTGCAACAACACCAAAGAGAAATGGTGCTGCGCTTATCGCTTATCGTTCTGGATGTGACGTTATTCCGGTTTGTCTTCAGATGAAGGGTGGAAAATACGGACTTTTCAAAAAAGTTAACGTCATTTTTGGTAAACCAATAAAAAATGCAAATCTTGGTTTCATTAATGGTGGGCATGAAGAATACGAAAAAGCAACAGAAATTATGTTCTCAAAAGTAGTTAATCTTTCTAATTATTCTTATCTTCCAGACTACGATCCCCTTAAGGATAAGCATAATAAGAACGCTACTAAAGGAAAGAGGTAATTCCGCTTGGAAATACACGTTTCGAAATTCGGCGGGTTCTGCCCCGGTGTTAAGCGTGCTGATAAAGAGATTAAATCTCTACTATCTGCGAAGTGCGATAATGAAAGTATATATATACTAGGCTCGTTAATTCACAACGATATTTACAACCAAGAGTTAATAGCTCTTGGTGCAAATATAATTAGCTTTCAAGATATCAACAAAATTTTGCATGATAAAACTCAATATCACACTTTTGTTATAAGAACACATGGTGTTTCAAAAGAAGATTTTGAATATTTGAAAAAAGTTGAAGCAGAATATGGCAATGTGAAAATTATTGATTTAACATGTCCTTCTGTTAAAAAAATTCATACTATAGCAAGTGAAGAAACAAATAGTGATACTCTTTTCGTAATGTATGGCAACCCTAACCATGCAGAAGCTGTGGGAAATATAACCTATGCTAACGGTCAAAGAGTGATTATTTCTTCTATTGATGAAGCTAAAATGTTGAATTTGAATAAAAAACAATTGATTTTATGCTCTCAAACCACTCAAAATCTAGAAGAATTTAAAAAAATTAAAAAATTTTTCGAAAACCTATGTACAAATGCAAAATTTTTTGATACAATATGTAGTGTCACTGAAAATCGTCAGACCGAAGCAATAGAAATTGCAAAGCAGTCAGATGTGATGATAGTTGTTGGTGATCGCAATAGTGCTAACTCTAACAGACTTTATGAAATCTGCAAAAGTGCATGTGCTCATACCCAATTTATCGAATCGACGGCAGGATTAATAACTGATTTTCCTGACAACGCAAAAAGCGTAGGAATAACCGCAGGTGCTTCCACACCCGACGGTATAATATTGGAGGTTTTAAAGGCTATGGAAAACTTTAGTCAAATGCTGGAAGGCTCACTCAAAACTTTACATACAGGAGAAACAGTTACCGGTACCGTGTTCACTATCAGTGAAAACGAAATCAAGCTCGACCTTGGCGCTAAGTTCACCGGCGTTCTTACAAAAGAACAGATCACCGATGATCCCACTGTTAAGCTCGCTGATATGTTTAAGATTGGCGATGAGGTTGATGTCTTCGTAATCAGAGTTGAGGACGGTAAGGGCCTCGCAACCGTATCAAAGAAAAGAGTTGATGCGGACAATAGCTGGACTGTACTTAAGGATGCTTTCGATAACGGAACTATCCTTGAAGGTAAAGTAGTTTCAGCAGTTAAAGGTGGCGTTGTTCTTTCTACAGGCAACAACACTGTATTTGTGCCTGCTTCTCAGACAGGTATTGCAAGAGGTGGCGATATTGCTACTCTCGTTGGTACAACTCAGAGAGTTAAGCTTCTTGAGTTTGATACCGCAAAGAAGAGAGCACTTGGTTCTATCAAGGTAATTCTCAATGCTGAAAAGAAAGCAAAAGAGGATGAAATTTGGGCTAGTCTCGAAGTTGGCAAGCACTATATGGGTACTGTAAAAAATCTTGCAGCTTATGGCGCATTCGTTGACATCGGTGGTGTTGATGGTATGGTTCACAACACAGAACTTTCTTGGAAGAGAATTAAGCATCCATCTCAGATTCTTTCTGTTGGTCAGCAGATTGACGTATTTATCAAGGAACTTGATGTTGAAAAGAAGCGCATTTCTCTTGGTTACAAGACTCAGGAAATGGATACTTGGTATCAGTTTACCCAGAAGTTCAATGTAGGCGATATTGTTCCTGCTAAGATTGTTTCTATTATGCCTTTCGGTGCATTTGCTGAAGTTTATGAAGATGTTGATGGTCTCATTCACATTTCCAGAATTTCTTCTCAGAGAATCAACTCCCCTGCTGAAGTTCTTTCTGTAGGACAGGTTGTTGACGTTAAGATCGTTGAAATCGACGATGAAAATAGAAAGCTTGCACTTTCCATTCGCGCAATCACAGAGGCAGCAGAGAGAGCTGCAGCTGCAGAAGCGGCAGCGGCTGCAAGAGCTGAAGCTGAAGCTAGAAGAGCTGAGGAAGAAGCAGAAAGAGCTGCAGAAGAAGAAAGACTTGCTCAGGAAAGAGCTGATATGGCTCCTTACATTGTAGGTTCTATCTAATATAAAACATAAAAGAAAACATAAAAGCCTCGCAGTAAAATGCGAGGCTTTCTTATTTTATAGAGCTGTTCTCTGCTTTAACCAACGATTCAAAAGCAGCAATTAGATATAAGATAGTTTCAGAAATTTTCTCCCTACCATATAAGTCTAAAAATAAGTCGGTATATGCATCCGTTTTCAAATTATAATTTAATGACCAAATTGCCCAATATAAATCTATGTGTTTATCACCCAATCCCGACATATTACAATCTACGAATGAGATAAAATTTCCATTAAACTGAATGATGTTTGGTAAACAAGCATCTCCATGTATTAGTGTATCTGCGATAAGAACGTTTTTATTGCTTTGAATTATAGCCCAAGCTTTCTCTTTTGAACCGATATCATAACGCTTTGTACAATAGGAACTATCGTATGTCAATTCATTAAAATCACACGATGCAATTTCAATATATCTGTTAAAAATTGGTGACGTCTGAACGCCATAAAACGACTTTGAATGCAGTTTTTTCAATGATGACGCCAGTATACTGCACAGTTGTTCTGGATCTGAAACCAAATGTGTAAGATCTTCGCCTGTAACACTCTTTGTAACTAAATAATCGTTATCTCTCGATATATAGGAAATTACTTCAACACCCATTCCAATTTTATAAAACAATCGGTTCATACACGCCTCAGTATTCAGACTGTTAACTTTCGCGACTTTAATATAGTATCCCGTATCTAAATAATACACTTTAGCATTGGCGCTAGAACTGCTATTGTATATGTTTGCGTCCTTGCACAAACATCTGAGCTCTAAAGGAAAGCAATTGATATCTATCTCGATTTTTGTTTTTTTCATAACTTACAAATTTATCCAATATCTCTTTAATTTTACTGATTCAAATGGCTCAAAAATCGTTGACTCATAAACGCCGCCATTGGAAATTATAGTATGCTCGCTGGCAAAATTTTTATCAATACATGTAATTAACACTCTTTTTAGGCCTATTTCACGGCAGAATATAAGAGCAGATTTTAACATGATCTTTGAATATCCTTTTCTTCTTTCAGAAGGTCTTATAGAATACCCAATATGTCCCCCGTATTTAGAGAGATAATCATTAAAGTAATGTCTGATTTGTATCATACCTATTATTTTATCATCTTTTTCGCGAACAAACAAAAACTGGGTTGCTAAAACTTTATCTTTTGGTAGCGTTTCTATATTTTCATATTCTTCACATTTTTTTATGTAATCAAATGGGTTGTTGAGTGTTCGTAGTGATCCACAACCGTCCATCGAATCACCTTTGTCAAGAAATTCTTGTCTATATTCAGCAATTCGACTTGCATAGTTAATTGTGGGGCGTATTAATTTAAAATCATCCATATTAGTTGTTCCACCTGTGAATTTTATAAGTTAAGTAATAAACTAAAGCTTTCTGGTAATATCAGTCGCCACGATTCCTCATTATGTGGTTTCTTAAAATCGTATGTTTCAAATATCAAATCGGGCTTATACCCACAATTTACGAGTAATGACTTCATTTTCTTTGCAGAAGGTAATAACATTCTTTCAAGGGGATCGCCGCCTCCACAGTAAATATGTATCCTTGGAAGACTTCCCTGTCTTTTATCAAATCCTAATTTATTAAAATAGTTTTTAAAAGCACTCATCTTGTATAGACCGTAAGCCGGAGAGTATGACAACACATATTTATAGAATCCCATTTCACGTAAACCACAGTAAAAAGCAGCAATTCCTCCCATTGATGAGCCGCCAATGCCGATATTGTTTTCATCAATATAATATTTTTCTTTTATAAAGTTGTGTAAGGTGCTCACCATAAAAGAAGAAAGACTATCAAGATATCCGACTGAAAAATTCTCATTAGGTGTGTTTTTTCCAAGAACGGAAAGTTCACCAAATTCAGCAGGATTCATGAACAACTCCTGACTGCGATACATATCTGCATTATCAATACCAACCACTATTATTTTCTTGCCATATTGACGATAAATTTCAGATAAAACTATGTCAAGCTGCCAAGAACCATATGGGTCGCCATTTTCAGTGTATTCACCAGCATTACAAAACAGATTCTGTGCATCAAAGAAATATAAGATATCATAGGGAACTGTTCCATCGTAACTTTCGGGGATAAATACACAAATGTTTTTTGATTTATCATCTCTATATAAAAGATTAACTGTATCTTTCAAAGCATAGCTCTCTACTCTGCCTGTTTTTATTATTTGTTTTGAGAATAAATATGTAAGATGCTCACCTTTTTTATCACAATATTTATACTCTATGCCAACAGAAAGATTTCCGGGAAACACCTTGCTTGTTTTTCTTAAAAAGCTGCTCTTAAAATAGAGGCAATCGAACTTATCATCATCAAAATCCAATTCATAACTATCGCTAGAATCTTTGTTTTTAAGTGTGGCTATACCTTTTGTATTCACGCCTTTTTTGAGCATAACAGCTTTTAATTTGTTCCAACTTTCATCATTTCTAAAATATATTTTTTTCATTTCAAGTACCTTTATAAATTAAACTTGTCCTTTATAATATTTGCCACTTCTTCTGCCGAAAGATAGGTATTATCGATTTTTATGTAATTATCATAAGGAATTTCACCTTCATAGCTTTCAAAGCGATGCTTTTCATCATCTATAAATAATCTGCGATTAGATGCATTGATATCTCTTTTTGATGATTTATGCTTTAGGCGGTTTTCCGTTATGTTTCTGGCTATCCTTACCTCTTTAGAGGCAACTAGCTCTACATAATAAAATTTGGTATTATGTGATTCAAAAATTTTGCGTACCCCTTCTACGTAATCCCAATCTTCCTTCATATCCAGCGCCCACATAAATGTAAATATCATGCCATACTTATTGCTTTTTGAAAATTCTTCAAATATCACCTTTCGAAGCTTGGTAATTGCGGCAGCATTGAATTCTCCAAATATTTCAAGTACAGGCTCTATTGTCATATGATTATGAAACAATCTAAGATCGGTAATTTTCATAAGTTCTTGACCTACCGTCATTTTTCCAACTGCACCATTACCGAATATAAACACAAGCTTCATTATGCGCTTCCTTTCAAAATATTTCTTTCAAATCATATAATGTATAAATAATTGCATCTGCATTTTTACCACAGATTTTGTCATCTTGAATTGCAGAGAAACCACTTTTTATCCATACTGTTTTCATACCAACGACCTTTGCAGGTATAATATCATTATCAATCCTGTCACCGATCATAACACATTTTTCTGCATTTGTATTACTTTTAGTTATAGCAATTTCAAAAATTTTCAATTCAGGTTTTGCATACTCAAAATCAGATGACGAAATAACTATGTCAAAATATTTTCTTATGTCCCATGTCGACAATCTTTCACATAAGCCTTTGTTTTGATTGGCTATAATTCCAAGATTATAACCTTTGTCTCTTAAATATGATAATATTTCATGCACACCATCATATAAAGTCTCGTCTTCTGAATGCCACGGAGTTTTAGTTAAATTGAAGAAACTAATTGCTGCTATATTTCCATCTTTACCAGTAGATGATAGTTCTACTCTTTTCTTCTCGAACTCTTCAAAAC
>JAZKZW010000011.1:0-21339 GCA_045612865.1 Eubacteriales bacterium | reverse complement strand
TTGATATTTGGCTTGACTATTTTTTCGTTTTGTACTACAATATAATTAGTTTTTGAAAGGTTGATTTGAAATGGGCGAAATTTTTGATTTTGAAAAAGAAAAGCTGATAATCGGCGTAATATATAGTGACAAGGAAATACTCGAGCAGGCAATGGCAGAAATCGTAGCAAAGTTCGGTCAATATGATATGGTTTCCGAGGAATTCTCTTTTTCCAAGGAGTTTTCAAGCTACTATGACGATGAGCTTGGCGGCGAGGGGCTAAGAAGAATCTACAGCTTTGAAAATCTTGTTGATGCCTCGGAGCAGGCAGAGATCAAGGAGTGGACAAACGAGCTTGAGCTAAAGCTTGCGGTAGATAAAAACAGAAAAATAAATCTTGATCCCGGCTTCATCAATCACGGCAGACTTATGCTTGCAACAACGAAGAAAGCGGGATTTCGCATTCCGTTAAAGCGTGGAATATATACAGAGCTTACTTTATTCTGGGCAAAGGGGGCTTGGCACAAACTTCCCTGGTCATATAGAGATTATCAGTCCGAGAGAGTGCAAAAATTTATAACAAAGGTCAGAGGCAAGTACCTTAGCCAAAGAAAAGAAATTCTAAAAAACGAGAATATGTAATGATGTGGGCTACCCTGAATTTGGGTAGCCCTTTTTTGTCGGAAAATGTAAAAAAATAAAGACTGTGATGCGCTTTTTCTTTGTTTTTAGGTAGTTTTTGCAGTATACTATTCCGCTCAAGCTTTATTTTTCCTTTATGTGAACATCAAGCTGGTTGTACGGAATGACTATTCCCTCTTTTGAAAATCCCTTGCCTATCGCCTCTAGTAAATCAAACTTTAATGCCCAATAATCCTTTGAGTTTACCCAGGGGCGTGCAATTATCTCAATAGAGCTGTCGGTATAATTCGATATGCGTATATTAGGCTCAGGCTCATCTAAAGACAGGGGGTTTTCATCTATGGCATTTGAGATTATGCGCATTGCCAGTTCCGGGTCGGATTCATAAGATATATTAAATGTAAGGTCAAGACGCCTTGTGCTCTTCTCCGAATAATTGACTATCGTGTCAGCTGAAAGCTTGCCGTTTGGAATATAGACCACCTTATTATCGGGTGTGCGCAATCTGGTAAATGTTATACGTATATCTTCAACAGTGCCGCTTATCCCCTCGGCTTCAATAAAATCGTCAATCTTAAACGGGCGGGTAACAAGGAGAAGGACTCCGCCTGCCAAATTAGAAAGCGCGCCATTTACCGCAAGACCAATACCAACACCGAGAGATGCGATAAGGGCTGTAATGCCGCTGGTATCCACCCCGAGATAGCCTATGAGGCAAACAATGACCAAGGCTTTAAGCAAAATTCGTACTATATACACTATTGTAGAAAAAATGGTCTTATCAATTTGAACTTTATTTTTTAATTTATACTCAAATTTGCGAACAAAGACGTCAATTAAGCGAAATGATAGCATAAGCACAGCTATCGCCACTACCACCTTTATTCCGGAGGCAATTATTAAGCTGAAAACTTCACTAAAATCCATAAATCCACCTTTTACATAACTATTTGGTAGAAAGTTTGCCCATTTTATAATCAAATATGAAGTTTTTTCAATTTTTTGCAAGAAAAAAGCGGTACGACCCAGCGTACCGCTTATAATAATTAAATTGTAGATTGGAGATGAATAAGGATTAGCCCTGAACCATCTTCTGGATTTCAGCTGCGAAATCTTCTTCTCTCTTCTCGATACCTTCGCCCTTATCGAAACGAACGTAACCAACAACGTTGATGTAACCGCCAAGTTCCTTTGCAGTCTGTGCAGTGTACTTACCAACTGTCATAGAGTCGTCCTTAACGTAGAGCTGTTCGAGGAGGCAGTTGTTCTCATAGTACTTGCTGAGCTTACCTTCAACGATCTTTTCAAGAACCTGCTGAGGCTTGTTAGCCATCTTGGGGTCTTCCTGCATCTGCTTGATAAGAATAGCCTTCTCTTCTTCAAGAACGGAAGCGGGAACGGATTCCTTGTTGAGGTAGAGAACGGGCATAGCTGCTGTCTGAAGAGCTACGTTCTTTGCATACTCTGCAAAACCGTCCTTGTCAGCAACGTCTGTTTCAAAGTTAACAACAACACCTGTTGCGCCCATACCGTGAATGTAAGTAGCAACTACACCTTCAACGATAACGAAACGACGAATGGAAAGCTTCTCACCGATTTTGTATGTCTGCTCAGCGAGAGCCTCGGAAACTGTGCCACCTGCTGTGTAGTTGGAAGCGAGAAGCGCATCAACGTCAGCGGGCTTGTTAGCGATAATTGTCTTAAGAACTTCCTTAACGAATTCCTGGAATGTTGCGTTCTTAGCAACGAAGTCTGTCTCGGAGTTAACCTCAACGATAGCAGTTGTGTTACCGATTGTCATAACGTCAACGATACCCTCTGCAGCGATACGGTCAGCCTTCTTTGCTGTAGCAGCCATACCCTTTTCACGAAGGTACTTAACTGCAGCTTCAAAGTCACCATCAGACTCAACAAGAGCCTTCTTACAATCCATCATACCGCAGCCTGTCTGCTTTCTGAGCTCGGCTACGTCCTTAGCTGTAAATGCCATAACTTTATTCTCCTTGTTATTCTCGAATTTTTAGAGTTAAATTACTCTGCGTCTGCTACTACTTCAGCTTCAACTTCAGCTTCAACAGTTTCCTGAACGCCGCCGTGAGCCTCGATTACTGCGTTTGCAAGAGCGCCTGCGATAAGCTTGATAGCGCGGATAGCGTCATCGTTACCGGGGATGATGTAATCTGCATCATCAGGATCGCAGTTAGTATCTACGATAGCAATTACTGGAATACCAAGCTTCTTAGCTTCGAGAACTGCATTTCTTTCCTTGCGAGTGTCAACGATGAATACGCAGGAAGGAAGAGTTTCCATATCCTTGATACCGCCGTAAGACTTCTCAAGATCTTCGATTTCCTTGATCTTCTTAGCAACTTCCTTCTTGGGGAGAAGATCGAATGTACCGTCTGCCTGCATCTTTTCAAGGTCCTTAAGTCTTCTGATGGACTTACGAATTGTCTTGAAGTTTGTAAGCATACCACCGGGCCAACGGTTGTTTGTGTAGTACATGCCGCATCTGATAGCTTCTTCCTTAACGGTTTCAGCTGCCTGCTTCTTTGTACCTACGAAGAGGATTGTGCCATTTTCCTGAGCGAGCTCGGAAACGAAGTTGTAAGCCTCCTCAAATTTCTTAACGGTCTTCTGAAGGTCAACAATGTGAATACCGTTTCTCTGTGTGAAGATGTACTCAGACATCTTGGGGTTCCACTTCTTGGTAGGGTGACCGAAGTGAACGCCTGCTTCAAGCAATTGCTTGATTGTAATTTCGAACATTTTATGTTCCTCCTTGGTTTTTTCCGCCACAGCGACATAATATTGCGACTGAAGTTACTCCAGCACCGGCAATAAACCTACTCGCTGTGTGAGATATATTTTATTTGCTGCAAAAACAGCCTATTTATAATATCATAAATATATTTAAATATCAAGAGGTTTAGAGAAAAAAATAAAAGTTTACAATTTGTTAATATTTTTGGGCGCTAATAGTAGAAAAAAGTTAGAATTCGACAACTTACACTTGCCTTTTTAACTTCATTATGGTAAAATAGAAGAAAATTCGAAAGCGGCACTATGCCGACAAGGAGAAAATTATGAAAAAGCTTGTCCTTTGGGAAGATATAATACCCGGCGAAGCAGGCAAAGATGGCGCTCCCATACTATGGTATTATCCTGCAAAAGAAAAAACAACTACTGCTACAACGCTGATATTTGCGGGCGGTGGGTACACACATCGTTCTGTGCATGAGGGCGAGGGATATGCAGAGCTGCTCAACTCCTTTGGAATGGATGCATTTGTGCTTGATTACAGAGTTAATCCGGTTATGTTCCCATTCCCGCTTCTTGATGCCAGACGAGCTATCAGATACATAAGATCAAATGCCGAGGACTTTAATATAGATGCCGAAAAGGTGGCTGTAATGGGTTCTTCTGCAGGTGGACATCTTGCCGCACTTCTCTCTACATACAGAAGCACGCTTCTTGGCGAAGGAAGAGATAGCATTGATAACATTGACGCTATTCCAAATATGCAGATTCTTGCCTACCCTGTTTTAGATATTGACGGGCACAGGAGTTCTTTTGAAATGCTACTTGGTGATAACGTTAAAAATCACGAGGACTACACTCCACGCCTCCTTGCAAATGAACATACGCCTCCTGCATTTATCTGGCACACCTCGACCGATGATGTTGTTGACGTTAATAACAGCTTCCGTTATGCTGAGAGGCTCCACGAGCTTGGCATTCAAATGGAGATGCACATATATCCCATCGGAACTCACGGAGTAGGTCTTGCAAAGGTAAATGAACGCCCCGATAGAGTTGTTCCCTACTTACAACGATGGCCCGAAGAACTAAAAAGATATTTTGTACTATACGGATATCTTCCGGAATAAACATAAAAAACGCTCGATTTTGACAATTTTTATTGGCATTATCGGGCGTTTAATATTTTATTTTTTCTCTATAAGGAAAAAGTATGGTGATGTTGGTGAGTTAAGAATTTTAAATTCAGATGCGCAAATCTTAAAGCGAGAAAGAGTTGCAAAATACTCGCGGAGCATATCTCCCTCAAGTGCGCCCTCCTCGTGTCCGGGGTAAATAGCTACTATCAAAACGCCATCATCGGCAAGAAGCTCGATAGCTGCTTCAACTGCCGGCATTGTAGTTTCACGGAGTGTAGTTACCTGTTTTCTGCCGCTTCTCGGAAGGTATCCAAGGTTGAACATACCTGCTTTTATGGGCTCTTTTACATACTCTTTAACCAAGTGATGCGAAGCACAAATCAGAGTATAATTTTCCGGAGCTTCATTCGCCTTTAAGAATGCTTCTGTTGATGTCAAGGCTTCCTCCTGGATGTCAAAAGCATAAACTCTGCCCTCTGCCCCAACGGTTTTGGAAAGAAAGAGTGTATCATTTCCGTTACCCATGGTAAAGTCCACCGCCACCTCTCCCTCGTGGAGATGCTCCAAAATAAAATGCTTATGAAGTTCTGTTAAATTAACCATTTTTATATCCTTTTATTTTATCTTCAGCTCATCGAGCTCCTCGTCGCTTATAGGATTTACAACCGCAGAATAGTTTGTTTTATAGGTGACGAATCCGGGCTTTGAGCCTCCCGGCTTTTTGATATTTCTCACCTCGGTATAATCTACCAAAACGTTTGTTCCCGACGCCTTTGAAAATCTCGCAGCAATCGCCGCCGCCTCTGTATAATCTCGCTCGCTTGGCTCCTCGCCGTTTGTAACAAGAATTACATGAGAGCCGGGAATATCCTTTGTATGGAACCAAATATCCCACTTTTCTGCAGTTTTCATTGTGAGCTTATCATTTTGTATATTGTTTCTACCAACCAGAACAGAGTAACCACCGGAGGTTTTGAATTTCATAAAATCGCTCTTAAGCTGCTTTGGTGATTTATATCCCCTCATCTTTGATGCATATCCCGAACGGAACAGCTCCTCTCTGATTTCGGCAAGGTCCTGCTCTGACTCGGCGCGCTCTAGGAATGCAGATACGGTCTCAAGATATTTCAGCTCTGCCTCCCACTTTACAATCTGCTCCGCAAGAACGATTTTCGCTGTTTTACATTTATTATATTGCTTATATAACCTCTGTGCATTCTGCGTAGGAGAAAGGCGCGAGTCAAGCTCTATTTTTATAGTTGGACAAGCTTCATCATAGTAATCAACTGCCGAAAACTCGGTCATTCCACGCTTTAGGGCATAGAGATTTGAAGTGATCAGATCCGCCTTTCGCTTATATTCCTCACCTTTTTCGCTATCAAGGAGAGATTGGCGCTGAATTGCAAGCTTTCTTTCGGTACGAGCGATCGCATTAGATATAAGGGTCACAAGGTCCTTTGCTCGCTGATGTATCTTCTCCAGTCTATCACGTTCTGCAAAATATACGTCAAACATATCCGAGAGGCGGTCATAATGTACTATTTTCGCGCTGTTTCCAAGATATGTGATGTCCATATAGGAATAATCAACAGGCTTTCCCTCGCTATTGAATGCAATTGTGGGAGTGTAATTCTCTTCAACAAGAGTTTTCTGCCAATCGGTAAATACCTTGCAAAAACGATCACGGTCAATATTGCAAACAGGAGTGTCAACCTCACCGCTGGCACGATAAACAAGCTCGTGAGCAATCTGAGTTGCTATACCTGAATAGGTGCTTGTTATAAACTTTTCTCCGCTTTTTTCCATTGGAAAACGACCAAGTCGCTCATAGAAAACATAGGAGTCTATCTCAAAGGGTGATAATTTTTCGGGCATAGCGGGAATTTGATATTTTAATCCCGGTAAAACCTGACGTATTGTACTTGCGGCAAAGTCGATGATTTTCATTGCAGTAAGCACCTTATCATCTGCATCGAGAATAATCAGGTTCGCATATTTACCCATAATCTCACAAACGATTTTCTTTTCTGTAAGATATCCCATCTCATCATAGTGGGAAACGGTAAATCTGGCAATACGGTCAAATCCCGGTTGATCGACGGAAACAATTTTTCCACCAATAAAATACTTGCGAAGAAGCATACAAAGCATGGGGGCTTTAAGGGGATTTTCCTTCACCCTGTCGGATAGCTGAAGACGAGGAGCGTTAGGCCCTACATTGAATACCAGCCTGCGTGAGCTTCTGCCATAGTGTATAACCATATCAATCTCGTCGTTTTGCGGCTGGAGCACCTTTTCAATTTTAGCCTCGGGAAACTCCGAGCGAAACTCCGAGAGCACGGCCCTCATCATACAAGCGTCAAATGCCATATTGCGCTCCTTTCATTTTTGTTTTAATTATTCTAACACAGAATGAAAAAATAGTCAACAGAAAAATGAAAAGGAGAAAAATAATGTCAAAGGTATGGAGTGTCAAATCTCATAAAAGGCGGAGGAGCAAAAGTTAATTTTATTCCAGTGTAGGACGGGCATATAGTGAGGATTTCTCCGTTGACTGTAAAGGTTTTTTTGGACCGTGCTTTTAAGCTTTCATAAACTGCTAAAGCGGATATTAAGTCCCTGTCCGAGAACGCTGATATAGTTGAATATTTAAGCTTTACTATGTCGCCTACCTCGGAAAAAGCAACGGCTATGTCAACATTTTTCTCAGCCGACAAAAGAGATAAAAGATAATTTTGATCAAACAAATCCACGTCTTTACATCTTATCACAGCAGTAGTTAATTTGTGATAGCTCAAGAATATAAAATCAACAGTATTCTCGACATTTCCTGCAAAAATATGAGTTTTTTCCAATAATTGTTTACATTTTGACGCATTTATAGATACAGATCTACTTTTCAACTCTATGAACGCGCAAGTTATCTTGTTGTTGAACTCCACCTCTATAGTGTCTAGTGGCAATCCACGAAAGAAAGCAAGAAATGCCACAGCAGACGCTATCGTGCCGTATGATACCTCTACCGTATTGCACATGTAGTCATAACACACAGCCTTTATATCTGCAATCAAGCTTGGTGTAAGAAAAACCGTATAGGCATTTTCGTTCATTGTATTTATATAATTTGGCAAAGCTTCTTTGCTTGGTAATTTTGGCAAAGCAAATATGTCATACTCTGCGCCAAAAAAGCTGTTCTTAACAAAAAATGATCAACATCTCCCCTCTGTATTTTCCCTAGGTTGTGTTAATCATTTTATGTTTATTTTTTCTTTATGTGAGGGCTTCTCTGATGAGCAAGGCTCTCTCTACAAGCTGGCTTTTTTCATTTTTAATTTCGCCAAAAATTACCTTTTCTTGTAGGATGTGCAGCGCCTTTCCTACTAATGCACCAGAAAATCCAAGGGCTAAAAGATCCTTTCCGTTTATATCAAGCATTGATAATTTATATGGTATTCCGCTTGATTCCACCTTTAATAAAAGCTCCATTTCGGTTATATCCGAGCGACCTAAAATTGCCTCGCATTCAAGAAGCAGCTTTGCGTTTTCAAATCCAAGGTCGCGAAGCATAAAGGCCAGTCCCACATCATCTTTATTGTATTTTCCAAGAGATGAAATTACCGTTTTTCCTGCATCAGCAGTTGCCCTGTCGGTTTTCAATCTTTGCATTGCCAGGGCGTAATTTTCCGAGCCCGATAATGCAAAAAGCGAGATATGCTTTGCAAGTGTGGAGGCAGAGGCAAAGGCCTCTTTATTTATATCATCCGGGATTTTAACTTCCGGGAAAAACCTTGATACAATCTCGCAAAACTCTGATATAACATCAAGTGCCAAAGGTCCTTCAAGAAGCTTTTTCCACTCAACAAATATTCGCTCCTTTGAAATATTAGAAAGAAGGCGAGAGGTCTTTAACATTGCACACTTTGTTTCTTTTTCTATCGTAAAGCCGAGAGTTGAAGCAAATCGAATTCCTCTTACAATTCTAAGGGCATCTTCTGTGAATCTATCTTCTGCTACACCAACTGCGCGAATTATGTGATTCTTAATATCTTCTCTGCCACCAAAGGGATCAGTCAGACCAAACTTTTCCGAATAGGCAATGGCATTAACGGTAAAATCGCGACGGGCAAGATCCTCCTCAATACGAGTTGTGAAGCTGACCGACTTTGGATGGCGTGAGTCCTCGTATTCTCCGTCCACACGATAGGTTGTTATTTCATACTGCTCACCGTTTTTGATAAGTGTAACAGTTCCGTGCTTTATCCCCGTTTCGACAATGCGCTCGCCGCTAAAAACGTTTTTTGTTTCCTCGGGTTTTGCCGAGGTTGTTATATCAAAGTCATAGGGTGTGACACCGCGAAGCATATCACGCACAGGCCCACCAACAATATCTGCCCTATAGCCCGCAGATTCCATTTTGTTTAGTATCCATCTTACATCATCAGGCAATAAAAATGTGCACATCACGGTATCCTTTCTTTGTTTTGTTATATTTTTTGACCTTTTTCGAGTCAAATATTGATTTTTTATACAATCTGTGATACAATTATATTAAAACCTGCGGGCATATCCGCATTTACGGCAAAGCTCCTCTCTTGCACAGCGTTTTTTGAATCCGTCAAGAATAGATTTTGCCCTTTCCGAAGCTAGAATATCATCTATTGGCGTTTCGTGAATATTACCGAGGTTTATAACTCCCTCACGGTCAAGACAGCAAGGAATAACAGTTCCGTCAACCAGGATGCCGAAGTGATCGGAGAGACCATGGCAGAACACCGATGAGTCCCCTTCCTCACAAGAAATATCAGGCCATTCAAAACGGTCGCCCCATTCAAGATGCAGCTTATGACGAATACGGAAACCACGTGCTCCCTCCCGCCATTCTCCGTCCCGGAACTTCTCTTTCATAAGAGATATGGTTTTATCATTTCTGCCACCATCGTGTCCCTTATTCCAAAGGCGAAAAACGGTAAGAATACCTGACGAGGAAGATTCATCTGCAAAGCTTAAAAGACTGTTTATATATGAATGATAAGATTCATCACTTCCATCTTCAAAGCTATGTACAGAGATATTAATTTTGTAAACTCCCGAATTTATAAGGTCACTTCCCACCTTATCAAGGAGGGTTCCATTAGTTGTTACAGCACATTTGAAACCCATATCGGTGGCAAACCTTATAAATTGTGGTAAAAGAGGATGTGTTAATGGCTCGCCCATAACGTGAAAGTAAATATAATCGGTCAGAGGTCTTAACGATTTTGCAATATGCGAGAACTCATCCATACTCATACGGCGATTGTCTCTTTTCGTACCCGGACAAAAGCTGCAATTGCGATTGCAAATATTCGTTATTTCAACATAAGCGCGCGAATAATGCATAATAAAACCTCCTGACAAAAATAATACATATATTTTATCATATAAGAAGATTTTTTTCAAGTGAAAAGGAAAAATTAAATGTTAATCAGAAAAACAAAGATTTCGGATCTTGCAGAATGCGCGGCTATCTACGACTCGGCGAGAGAATATATGCGTGCATCGGGCAACCCCGATCAATGGCCAAGCTACTATCCCGGTGAGGTTGATATACTGTCAGACATTGCCTCGGGCTGTGGATATGTTTGCGAGGATAAGGGAGAGGTCGTTGCAGTATTTTATTTTGCCGCGGGCCCCGACAATACATATGCAAAAATTTACGATGGCGCGTGGAAAAGTGATGAACCATACGCCGTTATACACAGAGTTGCAGTTAAATATCACGGACGAGGAATTATAGACTTCATCTTTAACGAATGCTTTTTAGCGTCCGGTCATCTGCGCATAGACACACATAAGGATAATCTTCCTATGCAAAAGGTTTTGAAAAGAAATGGCTTTGAGCCTTGCGGTATTATCCACATTGAAACAGGTGCCGAGCGCCTCGCCTTCGAAAAAATCAATTAGAAACTACATACAGGAGAAAGAATATGGCTTTTGAATTAACCAACAAAATCTCTCAAACTATCACATCTCGCCTTGGTGCAGAAGAGGATACAGCCCGCGACTATGCAAAAATGCAATATCCAACCTGGTTGCCACTTATGCAATTTGAGGTTCATCAATACCCTATCAACGGTTTCGGTCAGCTTATGACAATGGATACAAAAATGATGGGCGGAATTATGAAGCTCTCAACAATCGTGTTTACACCCAGTAGCGGAATTGATATGCCCTTCTTGCTTATAGACACAATGCAGATGCCCGGCAAAAACCTTGCTTACGTTGAGTATTACGACCTGACAAAGGACGGCGCCATTATCCCAAGATCAGAGGACTATAAAGAAAGATTCTCAAGTATCCCCGACTATGAGGAAACCCCTGCCTGGTATGTAGATCGCCGCACACCTTACTCTCTTATCAAGGGTGGAAAGGGTGTTAAAAAAGAGGATCTTGACAATATGGTATTATATTGCATTGATTGCTATCTTGAGGCGATGAATACCGCAGAAATCAAGGAAGAAAACGTCGCAAGGCTCAAAGAATTCCAAAATGAAATGGTCGAGCTTGGAAACCCCTCTACAAAAACTATGACTAAGGTTCTAGGCTCGAAGGAAGCTGCTGACTATTTCTTCCAGCGTATAGTTATGCCCATTGGAACAGAGCAGCCATATTGATTTTTTGATTAGCATCGTTGCTCTTTTATAGAGAAAAGCCGCCCGAAAGGCGGCTTTTTGTATTGTTTTATTTACATTTAGGCGTTTTTTTACAACTATTTTATACATCAAAGATTAACGAGTCATTGTAGCTCCGCCATTTACGCAGAAGATCTGACCGTTGATATATCTGGAGCCCTCAGAAGCAAGGAATACCATGATAGGTGCACAGTCGCGTTCTGCATCGCCCATCATACCATCGATGGGGTAACGTCTCTTAAGACCTGCAAGGTGCATTTCCTTAACTGCTGGATCAACTGTTGCAAGCCACTGATCGTACATTTCTGTTCTGATGGTGGGGTTAACACAGTTGGTACGAACGTTGCTCTCAATACCCCACTCCATAGCGATGGAACGAGTCCAACCAACAACCGCTGCCTTGGAAGCTGCGTACATTGCACCGTTAGGCATACCGGAAAGTGCTACGTCAGATGCGTAGTTGATGATCGAGCCTTCAACGCCATTCTTCTTGAATACTGCATAAGCTGCCTGGTTTGTATAGATAGTACCGTAGAGGTTAACGTCCATGAGGAATTCTGTATTTTCTTTGTTATAATCGGTTGCAGCCATATTAGCCTCAACACCTGCTACGTTTGCAAGTACGTGAAGCTCGCCACCGAGAATCTCAAGAGCCTTTGCAAAGAACTCGTCAACAGCTTCCTTTGATGCGATGTTGCAGTTAAGGTATGTTGCGTGTCCGGGATAGCCGAGAGAGTTTACCTTTGTTTCGGTTTCCTTACCGCGTACTTCGTTAGTTCCGCAGAATACTACCTCTGCTCCCTCTTTTACATAGAGCTTAACGGTTGCAGCACCAATTCCTCTTGTACCGCCGGTAACAATAATTTTTTTGTTCTGAAGTTGCATTGATTTTTTCTCCTTTATGTGTTATAATATAAGTGTAAAGTTTGTTATTTTTTTATCAAACACTAATATAATACCACAAACAATCTAAAAAATACAGGGGTTTTTGGCATAGTGAAACAAAACGAGGTAATTTGTACCATGAAAGAAAGAATGACGGTAAACGAAACTGTAAAAGAGGCTTTAGCCATTGCGCTGTTACAGCTAATGAAAAGAAAGGATATAAGCGAAATAACTATAAGCGAGCTTGTAAAGGTTGCGGGAGTGGGAAGAAACAGCTTTTATCGCAACTTTGAGAGCAAAGAGCAGCTATTATGTAGCTATATCATTGACCTTTATCATGAGTACTTTAGAGAAAGAAATGTTCCTGTTCAGCTAACCTCGCCCGACCGGATAGAAGCTTTTTTATTACCAAGATTTAATTTTATAAAGGAGCAAAGAGATATCTTCAAGGCTCTGCACAAGCAGAAAATGCTATACTATTTCTTTGAAAAGACCGAAGGTGATTTGGTGCTTCTTCTCTGCGGAAAGACTGAGGTAAGCTCCAGCTACTACAGCGCTATGTTCTCCGCCTCCTGTGCAGGAATAATTCGCCATTGGATTGAGCGAAATTTTGCCGAAAGTGTCGATGATATGGTTAAGATTTTTGCAAATCCACCAACCCAAATGTGAATATAGAGAGAAAAGCCGCCCAAAAGGCGGCTTTTTGTAATGTTTGGTTATCATTATAGACTGTTTTTAGTCTTTATTTTTGAAGTTACATCAGACGCTTTTGCGCACAGGTGGAAAAGATTATATTTTTCATTTTTACCGATAGTGCAAAATCCAAGATACTTCATAAGGTCAAGCGACCTATAATTTTTCTCACTTGCGAATGCCTCAATTCTAGCGCATCCACTACTCAAAAGCTCTGTCAAATATGTAAAAAGCTTGTGCAGTAAAAGCGTTCTTTGGTACCTTTCTTTGATCTGAAGCTCCTCTATCATAAGAAGCTCTCCCCCGGTGTAGTACATAATAAATCCTGCTAAATTATCATTTTGGTACATCAGCATTATTTGACGCGGGTCTTTTTCAAGGGCAGATGAAACCTCCGTAAGCCACTCTTCCCTCTCAATGTTATAAGGGTTCCCACCGGGGCATATTCGGCTCATGTTGCCGTAATAAATATCAAAAAGCACAGGAAGTATATCGTCTTTTTGGGATTTGTTTAACTTTTCAAATTTTGTTATCATACTTTGCTTTTCTCATTTCAGGGTTAAAAATTCTTACCCAAATAATAGATTCCACAAATTAGAATGAAGTTTTCGATCAGTCCTATGACAGAGAGAATCAAACCGACAAACCCATGCTTTTCCTTTATCTTGAGAGCTCCATATATTGCGCCAATAACTCCAAGCAAGGGACTGACATATAAAGGAAGCATTGAACAAATCATTATCCATTCAGGAGCACTGTCATACCCGAGCAGTCCAAGCCCAATCCCGAAAAACCACAACCAACACCAAATCGCAGTAAAAGCAATCATCGGCAAGGGTGATATAATAGCAATCGCTCCTAGTTTAAGTTGCTTACTTTTCATATAGTCTCCTTTTCAACTGCTTTTTTTATATCGATTATACCATAAGCCACCATATATTTCAAGTTTTTTCTCAAAAACTAATGGTATTCGATAAAATTATAAGGGTTTTACAACTTTTTTTCAAAAACACCTTGACAAATAGAGAAAAATCTAGTATAATAATCGTTGCATGTAGGGGTGTAGCTCAGTTGGTAGAGTACTGGTCTCCAAAACCATGGGTCGTGGGTTCGAGTCCTTCCGCCCCTGCCAGAAAGTCCAAGTCATTAAGGCTTGGATTTTTTATTTTAAAATTTCAGGACTCTCACCCAAGGGTTCTCCGACGGCTCGAAAATATAACAAGACGGTAGTTTTAGGCTTGGTGCTATTTCTCTATCGTTTTTTATTTATTATCTCATCTTTCTTGGTTTTTCGTAAAATACCGATAAGACATCAAAAACAACCGAACAGACAAAAATCAACATTTCGCCATTTCTATCTGCTATAATGTATTTGCCGGCAAAAAAAGAAAAACGGAGGATATTTTATGCAAGCAATAAAAACGACCGGGCTTGTAAAGCGATATAAAAAAATAACTGCAGTAGATATGCTGAATTTGGAAATACAGCAGGGTGAGCTATTTTCCTTGCTCGGAGTTAACGGTGCGGGAAAAACAACGACCATTAAGATGCTTTCCTGTCTTACCGAGCCTACTGAGGGAGATGCTGTTGTTGATGGATACAGCGTTAAAAATGAGCCCGAAAAGGTGAAGCGCCTAATTGGAGTATCACCACAAGAAACCGCAGTTGCACCTAATCTTTCTGTTAAGGAAAATCTGGAGCTTATCTGCGGAATTCACGAATTTTCTAAGGAGAAAACCAAGGAAAAAATTGAAGAATTATCCGCTCAATTTAATCTTGGAGATGTTATGAAAAGGAAGACCGGAAAATTATCCGGCGGTTGGCAACGTCGCGTCAGCATTGCAATGGCGCTTATCAGCGAGCCAAAAATTCTATTTTTAGACGAGCCTACACTCGGCTTGGACGTTATTGCCAAGCATGATTTATGGGAAACCATTCGCGCTCTAAAGGGCAAGATAACCATTATCCTTACTACTCATTATATGGAAGAGGCGGCGATTCTTTCCGATCGTATTGGTATTATGAAAAACGGAAAGCTTCTCAAGGTAGGAACCGTGGAAGAACTAAAAGAGGCAACAAGAACAGATGATTTTGAATCAGCATTTGTTTCTATTGTGAAGGAGGGCAAAGCATGAGAGTTATAACTTTTTCAAAAAGATGCGCTAAAGAAATTTTGCGAGATCCATTGACACTGGGATTTGGATTAGGCTTCCCGTTAGTATTACTGTATCTTCTCAGCGCAATACAGGCTAACATTCCTGTAAGTATGTTTGAAATAGATACTCTTACACCCGGAATTACGGTATTTGGTCTATCATTTATGACACTGTTTTCTGCAACACTGATTGCCAAGGATAGAGAAAGCGCATTTTTACAAAGACTATATACATCACCGCTAACAGGGCTTGAATTCATTATAGGATACATGCTTCCGATTTTACCTATTGCGATGGGACAGACGGCAATTTGCTATATTTTTGCAATTCCTTTGGGACTCACGATCAATATTAACATAATTTATGCTATAATAGGAATAATCCCTATGGCTATTTTCAATATTTCCCTCGGGCTTTTATGCGGAAGTATTTTCAATGTCAAGCAGGTTGGAGGTATTTGCGGAGCATTGCTGACAAACCTTTCTGCATGGCTTTCGGGCGTTTGGTTTGATCTTGAGCTTGTGGGAGGATTCTTCGAAAAAGTGGCATACGTACTCCCCTTTGTTCACGCAGTTGAGATGGAAAAGGCACTGTTCAGCGGAAGCCTTGAGCTTGTAGCATCTCATGCTGCAACTGTGATTATATATAGCATAGTTGTAACTTTGTCAGCTGTTCTGTGCTTTTTCGGACAAATGAAAAAACAGTAAGGATTAGAATCTATGAAATATAGGATTATCATTGATAAAGAAGCAGAGGAAGAGATTATAGCAATAGTACATGCACCATCTTCTCTGACACAGCAGATAGAAAATCTCGTATGTAGCTTTTCCGGTGCAGATAGTATTGTTGGCTACAAGGACGAGGAAATACGCGACCTGTCATTTGATGAAATAGAATGTATCACCGTTATTGACAGAAAGGTTATTGGTATTGATACCTCGGGCAGTCATTATCGTATTCAAAGCAGCCTGCGAGATTTAGAAAGCATTTTGCCATCTTATTTTATACGCATAAACAAATCTACCCTTGCCAACGAGCATCGTATTATGCGATTTGATGCAACCTTCAACGGTGGAGTTGATGCTACATTTAAGTGCGGATATCGGGAGTATGTTTCCCGACGTTGCTTTGCTGACATAAGAAGGAGGTATGAAAAATAATGAAAAAAATCATAAAAGAATTTTGCCGTCGCGGCTTATTGTCATGCGGAATAGGTCCCCTCGTGCTGGCAACATTATATTTGATATTAAAAAGTCAGAATGTTATAGACACTTTGACAGTAAATGAAGTATGTATAGGAATATTTTCTTTAACTGCTCTTGCATTTATAGCCGGTGGACTCAATGTAGTTTACCAAATTGAACAGCTTCCGTTAATGATTGCAATTCTGATACACGGAGTAGTTTTATATATCAGCTATCTTTTGACATACCTTGCAAACAGCTGGCTTAAACAGGGAATAATTCCGATTCTTATTTTCTCCGGAATTTTTGTTTTTGGTTATCTTATTATTTGGATAATTATTTATTCTATCATTAAGAAAAACTCCGATAAGGTCAACGAGATACTCAAAAAAAGGCAAGAAAAAGAGCCTTCTGATAATTATTTTTAAAAATATAGTATGTTTTCACTTGAAATATAGGTAAAACTGTGTTATAATTTCATTATAATTATTTTAGTTTACGTTTTTTTGGAGGAAAACATGGAAAACATTAGAATTCAGGATGATTTATATACCTATGTAAATCAGGAAAAATTAGATCAGTTGGTAATTCCCGACGATGCTCCAAGCATTGGTGGCTTTGCTTCACTCCGTAACGATGTTCAGGATCTTATGATCAAGGAATTTGTTAGCATGAGCGAGAGCAACTCTTATCCTAACGACCATATGAGAAGAGCCTGCACATTATTCAAGGTTGCTTCTAACGTAGAAAAGAAAAATGCAGACGGAATCGCACCTGCGCTTAACTATTTATCCGTTCTCAATCGTATGGACTCAATCAAAGCAATGAACGGTATGCTTGACCAGCTTGTGCTTGACAGATTCCCTCTCCCCTTCAGCATTTCTGTTATGGCAGATATGAAGGATACAACACACAACCGCCTCTACATCCAGGGCCCAAGCGTTATCCTTCCCGATGCATCCTACTACAAGCCAAAGATGAAGGCACAGAAGGACGCCGTTCTTGGTATGTGGACCAATATGGCAAAGGCTATTTTAGCAAAAACCGGCTTGACAGCAGAAGAACAGGACAAGTACATAAAGGATACCTTGGCATTTGACGAATTGCTCGCTAAATATGTAAAGACAAGCGAAGAATGGTCAGACTACATCAAGATTTACAATCCTATGAAGACCGGCAAGGTTAACTCCTTGTTAAATACAATCAACTTCAAAAAGCTTATCAAGGAGCTTACAGGATTTGTTCCAAGTACAGTTATTGTTACAGAGCCAAGATACTTCAAGGCGTTTAACTCTGTATTTAACAAGAAGACCTTTGGTTTATATAAGCACTGGGCATACGTTACAGGCTTGGTTAGCTCTTGCTCACTTCTCAGCGAGGAGCTCAGAGATCTCGGCAGCACATTCTCTCGTGCTCTTTCCGGCATTGCAGCAGTTACACCTGTTCAGAAGTTTGCTTATGAGTTAGCATCCGGTATGTATTCCGAGCCCGTTGGTGTTTACTATGGTCAGAAATATTTTGGTGAAGAGGCTAAAAAGGATATTACCTCTATTGTTCACGAAATTATCGATATGTACAAGGAGCGCATCCAGAACAACAGCATCCTTGGTAAGCGCACAAAGGAAAAGGCTCTTCTTAAGTTGTCCAAGATCGGCGTTAAGATGGGTTATCCCGATAAGATCGATCCATTCTACAGCAAGCTTAGCTTCAACGAAAGCCGCTCCCTCTTTGATATTGTAAAAGAGCTTGGAAAGGTAAGAATGATGCATCAGTTTGATGAGCTTTCACAGCCTGTAAACCGTGACGAATGGGGCATGCCCGGACACATGGTTAACGCATCCTACAATCCATTTGTAAACGACATTACCTTCCCTGCTGCTATTCTTCAGGCACCATTCTACTCTCTCAATCAGACAAGAAGTGAAAACCTTGGCGGTATCGGTGCTGTTATCGGTCACGAAATTTCTCATGCATTTGATATCAACGGTGCAAAGTGCGATGAAAACGGTAACATCAACAACTGGTGGACAAATGCAGACAGAAAGAGATTCAACAAAAAGATCAATGCAATGGTAAAGCAGTTTGACAAGATCGAATTGCCTTGGGGTACAGTTAACGGTAAGTTCATCGTAAGTGAAAACATGGCAGACAATGGTGGTATGGCTGTTACTCTCGCTATCATGGCTCGCACAGAGGGTGCTTCCTACGAGGAGTACTTTAAGAACTGGGCAAGAGTTTGGTGCGTTAAGGCTAAGCCCGAGTATCAGAAGCTTCTTCTTTCCCTCGATGTTCACGGCCCTGCTATCCTCCGTGCAAATATCACTCCCAGAAACTTCAAGGAATGGTACACCACCTTCGGCGTTAAGAAGTCCGATAAGATGTATATCGCTCCTAATAAACGCGTTATTATTTGGTAATCTTTCAATCAATTTAATATTAATAAAAAGCTGTTTGCGTAAGTGAGCAGCTTTTTGATTCAAAAAAACAATAGTATATTTTGTTTCAATTTTGTTAAATTAATTAAATAGTATTGAAAAATATATTATTTTGTGTTAAAATTCTCTCTGATAAAATACAAACAATTTAACGGAGGCTTTATGGAGAATGTAAAACGCCCAAATATGGGTGAGGGCAGCGTTCGCAGTCTGCTAGTAAAGATGGCATTACCTGCTGTGCTTGCTCAAATAGTTAATTTACTTTATAATATTGTTGATAGAATTTACATAGGCCATATGCCGGAGGTTGGAGACTTTGCTCTGACGGGTGTTGGACTGTTTACTCCTATTCTAATGCTTATAACCGCTTTTGCTATGCTTTGTGGCGCAGGCGGAGCACCAAACGTAGGAATCGCTCTCGGAAAGGGAGACAGGGATAAGGCTGAAAAGATAATGGGCAACTGCTTTGCTCTGCTTTTGGGACTTTCCATAGTTCTTACTGTCGTTTTTTACATCTTTGCTCCACAGCTTTTATCACTGTTTGGCGGTAGCGAAAACACACTTCCCTATGCTATTGACTATGCCAGAATTTATATTCTCGGTACCGTCTTTGTTCTCACAGTTATGGGAATGAATATGTTTATCACTGCACAGGGAAATGCAAAGATTGCTATGATGACAACGGTTATCGGCGCAGTTATCAATATAGCCCTTGATCCCCTTTTCATTTTTGCTTTTGATATGGGAGTTAAGGGTGCGGCGCTGGCAACAGTTATCAGCCAGGCAGTAAGCGCTTTATGGATTCTCCGTTTTCTTATCAGTGACAAGAGCGTTATCAGAATAAAGAAAGAAAACCTGAAGCTTGAAAAGAATATCATACTCCCCTGCCTTGCTCTTGGCATTTCTACATTTGTTATGCTTTCTACCGAGAGTGTTCTTTCAATAAGCTTTACCTCATCCCTTTCAAAATACGGTGGCGACGTTGCTGTTGGCGCAATGACAATTTTAACCAGCATCAATCAGCTTATAACAATGCCTCTTTCCGGAATTTGCCAGGGTGGCAACCCAATTATCAGCTTCAACTACGGCGCAAAGAAATATGATAGAGTTAAAGAAGCGTTTATGACACAGTTTATCATTTGCGTATCCTATGCCTCGCTCTTCTTCCTCATGCTTATGATATTCCCAAGGCTCTTTGCAGGAATTTTCACCAATGTTGAAGGCCTCGTTGACTATACTGCCTGGGCGATCAGAATCTTCTTTGCAGGTGTATTTTCTGTAGGATTCCAGCTCACCTGTCAGCAGTCGTTTATCGCTCTTGGCAAGGCAAAGGTAAGTTTGTTCCTGGCTTGCCTTCGTAAGATAATTTTGCTTATTCCTCTCATCTTCATTTTGCCAACATTTATAGAAAATCAAACGTTTGCCGTATTTCTTGCAGAGCCTGTAAGCGATATAATTGCGGCCACCGTAACAGCTACAATGTTCTTCTATACATTCAACAAAATGCTTAAAAATGGCAAGACAGAATCAGAGACGAAAACAATAAATCAATAAAAAACACTTTAGTAATGTAAATAAAAGTTAGAAAAAACGGCAGATTTCTCTGCCGTTTTTTGTTTTTATAGGGTTATAAAATTATACATCCTCATCAAATAATACAGGATCAAGCTCTTCTATAGCCTGCCACACCTTGGTAGGAAGCTTTTTCTTAAAGCGTAAGGATTTTAGATCATTTGATCCCTGGTAGCGTGTGAGAATAGCATTTCTATGTTCTTCAAAATTCTCGTTTTCAGTAGGAATCACGCCGATCAGCTTCACCACAACAGGCTCTCTGCCAATGGTAAGCTCAAGTTCGATTCCAAGACCGTCCTCCGCCTTTTTGAGGTTATATTCGGTAGGAACAACCGCCGCCTTAACGTCACGGAAACAAAGATACATTTTGCGCTCGGAGGGAAGGAGTCCTGCTGGGTCTTCACCAGGGGTTATAATAAGGGTAAGGTTTCGTCCGTCTTCTACAAGCTTAAAGTGAGTTTTTACGAATGCGCCATTTTGATATGCCATGGTTTCTCCGTCATCCTCATAAAGCTCGTACTCACCATTGCCACGCCACATATGAATTTCAAGGGGCTGATCCAGCGAAAGATTATTCGTGTCTGCGTTTCTGTACATAGGAATAATTGCGCCCTCTGGAGCAAGAACGGGGATAGAATCAATGTCACGGAACACACTTAAAATTAAGTCACCACTATAAATTCTTCCATTGAATATATCCGTCCATCTTTTACCCTTGGGAAGCCATACTATCTCGTCTGCAAGATTAAGTTTTTTATCCAGTGGCTTTGTGATCGGAGCTACCATAAGAGTTCCGCCAAAGATATACTGATTTGGAACTGAATATGCATCAAGCTCATCATATCGATAGTACATAGGCATACAAATTGGCTCGCCCTCGGTATGCGTACGATAATTTGCTGTATAGAGATAAGGTATAAGCTTATGACGCAGACGGAGGAACTTTTCAGATATCTGATTTACTGCGAAGCTGCGTTTCCAAGGCTCCTTGCCCATAAAATCTGAATTTGAAGAATGGAGTCTGTTAATGGGACTGAAAACTCCATACTGAAGCCATCGGAGATAAAGCTCATCATCCTGAATACCGTGCATGTGACCACCAATATCGTGGGACCACCAGGTGTAGCCTGCGTTTGCGGCGGAATTTGTGAAATAGGGTTGGAACTGAAGACTCTTCCAGCTGCAAATAGTGTCACCGGAGAACCCTAAAGGATAACGATGG
>JAZKZW010000010.1:0-2486 GCA_045612865.1 Eubacteriales bacterium | reverse complement strand
TAAAACAATACAAAATCCACCTCGCGTGCCACAAAAATCAATTGTATTAGTGTATCGATGCTGTGCTCCACTGTACCCGTGAATCAACACAAAAAGTGCTATTGTACAGCAGATAATATTCAACTACCACCTTTGTATTATCCTTCTCTGATTACATGGTTCTTTCTATATTCTAGAGGCGTTTTAGCAAAGCGCTTTTTAAATGCGTTCTGAAAATGGGATTGGCTAGAGAAACACAGGTAGTTGCTAATCTCACTTATAGGCTTGTTTGTATAACGAAGCAGAGATTTTGCTTCACGAAGTCTGCATTCGTTTATGTACGCACCGATACCCATTTTGAGCTCTTGCCTAAATCTCTTGAAAAGGTACGCACGGCTTTTGCCCGAGAAGGCTACTACGTCCTCTGCTGTAATAGGCTCGTTTATGTGGGTGGAAATGTACTGCATACAGGTGTAAATTTCCCTTGACACTCCGTCGGGAAGCTTTTGCGCAGCAACTCGGCTTACAAAATCCATCGGCATATTGTACTGAAGATTTTTTACCGCCTCAACGCTTTGCAGTTTTTCGCACTCCTGAATGTAAGTATCTATCAGCTGATAGGTTTCCTCTACATCCATTCCACCGGGGATCGCTGCAAATTTACCGATAACCGTCACAAGACCTATAAAGAGATTTTTTGCCTGCCTAAGCGGAGTTTCGGCGAGCTTACCTTCGTTTGCGGTGTTGGGAATTTTGGCAGAGGCGAGCAAGAATTGATTAAGCTTTTCCACCTCACCATTCTTTATAATGTCAAGCATTTGCTGTTCAAAGGGGTAGGTTCCGTGGGGCCTTGATTCCTCGCGCGCCTGATAATTCTTTTCGGAATGCTGCCGACCAATAAGATCCTGAAAATCGGTATCGGTTATTCCAAAGGAATCGGTAATGGACTTCGCTTCTCCTGTTAAAATGAAATGCTGATACAGCATAAGGTTCAGAAACTGATTATAGGTATACTGGGGTATTCCGCTGAGAAATGATGCAATATCAGAAAACCGATCGGGCGATATGGCATTTTTGCTTATATACGTCCTAATAAAGTCATCCGTTACAGGGGTGGAATAGGCAGGTCCAAAGACAAGGCAAAACCTTCCGTCCAAGGATCTTACCATACCGAAATATCCTGTGTCGGATGATACGGTAATAGCCGGCGATTTCATTTCTAAAAGCTTGGGAAATACGAAGGGATAGGGATCTCCCTCGTCATAAAATCCCGCCGACGATACAAAGCTTCCGTCCTCGTAAAGAGCCACGGGAAGATAGTGCGAAGCGTAGAACAACCCCGGATAAGCATATATATTTATCATAAAAAATCTCCAATTTAGATACCTTTATGTATAATTATATACTATTATGCAATATTTTGCAATAGAAAAATGATATAATTATGATAAAATACCGAAAGTATGGGGATTTTCTATGATTTTGGATTTTAATAAAAGCTGGATTTTCTATAAGCCTGGTGAAGACGGGGTGGAGATCGATCTGCCTCATGATGCTATGCAGACCGAAAAAAGATCGCCTACTGTAAGAAACGGTGTGAACTCTGGATATTTTCCTGGAGGAAAGTACGTTTATGAGAAGATTTTTCACGTTGATGAAGTAGATCTTCACAAATCCTTCGTTCTTCACTTCGAGGGAGTGTACCATAACTCCAAGGTGCTGATAAACGGAGCAATCGCGGGAGCACACCGTTACGGATACACGGCATTTGACGTGGATATTTCAGATTACATTCAAGCAGGAGAGAATGCCGTTACTGTCTTGGTGGACAATTCTCTTGAGCCAAACTGCCGCTGGTACTCAGGTTCGGGAATCTATAGACCTGTGAGCCTGCTTGTAAGAGATAGATGCTACATAAAAGATGTGACTATCATTACAAAGAGCATAAACCCGGCTATCATTGAAATTGTAGCCGAAAGCACCACAGAATGTAAACATAGGTTAGAAATATTTGAGGAAAACAAACTTATTTATAGCGGAGAGTGTGGCGAGATAACCATTGATAATCCTCACCTTTGGAGCGCAGAATCACCTTTTCTTTATACCGCTGTTATAAAAACCGATACCGACGAGAAAGTGGAAAGCTTTGGTATCCGAAGCCTTAAGTGGAGTGCTAAAGAGGGAATTACCGTAAACGGCAATCAGGTTCTTCTTCGCGGTGGTTGCATTCATCACGATCACGGAGTACTTGGTGCTTGCGAATACAAGGATGCAGAGGAGCGAAGAATTAGAATTCTCAAGGAAAACGGCTTTAATGCCGTAAGAATTGCCCATCACCCCGCATCGCAGATAACTCTTGATGCCTGCGATAAGCTTGGTATGTACGTTATGAACGAAACCTTTGACGGTTGGTACACACCGAAGACCTATCACGACTATTCAAGATGGTTTTCCGATGATTGGAAGAGCGATATAGAGGCGATGGTGCGTTCTGCTAAAAATCACCC
>JAZKZW010000009.1:0-8158 GCA_045612865.1 Eubacteriales bacterium | reverse complement strand
CAAATGCAAGATGTGTGACGGTCCCAGCAAAAAGGAAAGCCATACCGAGGGCGATGACGGAAACTGTACTCTCTGCGGTGCAAAGGTTCTTCCATCTCCCGAGGTTCAGTATAAGCTCTCCGATGACGGAAGCTACGCTATCGTTACAGGCATGATTGGCAACAGAACTAAGGTTAAAATAGCACGAACATACCAAGGGGTGCCCGTAACTCATATCGGTAACAACGCATTTGAAAATAATATTGTTCTTAGATTTGTTTATCTTCCAGATACAGTTACCTACATCGGTGACAGAGCTTTTTATTCCTCTTCATATTTGGACGGTATATCAGGATTTGAAAACATTACTTACATTGGTGACGAAGCATTTTACGATTGTCTCGAACTTAATATTACAGAGTTGCCCGCAAAACTTGAATACATCGGCGCAAGGGCTTTCCATTACTGTGGCGATGCCACGTTTACCCATATTCCAGATAGCGTGTCATATATTGGTGACGGTGCATTCTATGCCTGTAGCAGGCTTCAAGACGTTACTATCGGTGACGGCGTTACACATATCGGCAAAGAAACCTTCGCATTCTGCAATCTCCTTGGAACGGTAACTCTCGGAAAGAACGTAGCCTCCATAGGAGAGATGGCATTCTACTACTCGGGCATCAAGGAAATAATCCTTTCAGACGTAATTACCACCATTGGCAAGAATGCCTTCGGCACCTGTCAATACATTACGAAAATCCACGTTGGAAAGAGCCTTGTGGACTTTGGTGACGGCTCTATAGCAAATAGCGGAAAATTGAAGGAAATCACGTTAAGTGACGAAAACGAGAACTTTACTTTACAAAATGGTATACTTTTGAGCAAAGACGGTACTCAAATGGTTTTAGTTCCTGTTGGAAACATCAGCGAGAATTTCACAATTCCCGACGGTGTTACCTCTATCGGTAAAAACGCATTTACCCACTGTCTTTCCATCAAGCAGCTTACAATTCCTGACAGCGTAAAAGTTATCTCCGAGTTTGCTTTCTACGGCTGTGATAATCTTGAAACAGTTAACATGGGCTCAGGAGTTGAAGAAATTCACAGAGCGGCATTCTCCTATTGCAGAGCTTTGAAAAGCATCACTCTCCCAAGCGGTCTTAAATTCATCGGCAACAGCGCATTTGCAGACACTAACATCACGACCATCGTTATCCCCGACAGCGTGACAACTCTTGAAGTATTTGCATTCGGCTCTTGCGACCAGCTGGCAAGCGTTACCATCGGCGCAGGTGTTATCGATATTCCCAAGGGATGCTTCGCATACTGTTTTCACCTTACAAAGATCATCATTCCCGATAACGTAAAATCCATCGGTGAGCGCGCATTTGACAGCTGCTACGATTTAGTCGAGGTACATATTGGAAACGGTGTTATTTCCATAGGCGAAAAGGCATTCTATGCATGTAGCTCTCTTGAAACGGTAGTACTTGGAAGGAACGTAACGGAAGTAAAAACCGATGCCTTCTACGATTGTCGTAAGCTATTTAGAATATTCTGCCTTGGAACAGAAGATGATTGGAGTAATATTGCCATCAGTGAAGGCAACGGCGAATTCACTTACGCTTACAGAAGGTTCCATTACAGTGAGGAAAAGCCGGAATCGGCGGGTAGATATTGGTACTATGGTGATAAAGGTCAGATCTTGATCTGGGAAACAGAATAAAAAATCAAAATTTCAAAGCTATATCAAAAAAGCAAAATCAAACAATAGTTTTAACAAACTAATTATAAAAGCGATTGGAAGGCTACTATAACTTTGCTTTTGCCAAAAACACATCTATTATATAAACGTTCGCAAAAAACTCGGTTGTTTTGTTTTACAAAGAAAAACCTGTAATAATCATCAAACACAAGGGTTATCTTTCGCAAAAAAGGAACGCTTTGTGATTTGTATTTCTATTCTTTAGCTCGATATAAATGATAAAGGCGGTCTTTTCGACCGCCTTTTTTGTAAGTAAAAATTATTTGTTGGAATCAATGTGTGGCATATAAGCCTTGAGATAATCGATACCTGAGAAAATTGTTGTAAATGTCATAACTGCCATGCAGATGTAGGAAAGAACGTGCCACTCCTGGAAGAATGGATGAGGAATTACAGGCTCGAGAAGAATTACAACCGTACCAACCATCTGAGAAACTGTCTTTATCTTGCCAAGGATGCTTGCCGCTACAACGATACCGCTTTTTCCTGCAACTACAAGACGAAGACTGGTCACTGCAAGCTCGCGAAGGAGTATAACAAGAACTACCCAAACAAATATAAGTGCCTGTGTAGTTTGGCCACGAAGAATCATCCAAACAAGCATTGCAATCATAGATGAAAGAACCATAAACTTGTCTGCAAGGGGATCTATAAACTTGCCAAAATCGGTTACCAAATTATATTTTCTTGCAATCTTACCATCGAGCATATCGGTGAGTGCTGTGAGCGCATATACAATGGTAGGCACTACGATTCCCCAGATTGATATGTCCTTCATAAACAGCAAGGTCGCTACAAAGGCGGGAACCAAAAGGCATCTGATCAAAGATAAGGTGTTGGGTACATTAAGTGACCATTTTTTCATTTTTCATTTTCTCTCTTTCATATTTTTTAACGTTTTTCACTTGTAAAAGTAAACTTTAGTTGTCTTTATTACAGAATTTCACCTACAAGATCGTAATCAAGTGCTTCTGTAATTTTAACCTCAACAAACTCTCCATTAGCTATAACTCTATCTGCCTTAAAGTAAACCTTTCCGTCAACATCGGGCGCATCAGCAAAGCTTCTTGCATAGTAAACCTCTGCAGCATCGTCAAATCCGTCAACCAGAACGGTAAGAGTCTTGCCTATAAATTTCTGTATGTTTTCTTCATTCACAGTGAACTGCGTTTGCATAAGAATATCATATCTATCCTGCTTTACCTGCTCATCAATTTCACCATCAAAGCCAGCGGCAACAGTACCCTCCTCGGGTGAATATGTGAATGCGCCAAAGCGATCGAATTTAGCTTCCTTCACAAACTCGCAAAGCTCAACAAAGTCCTCGTCCGTTTCGCCCGGGAAGCCAACCATTGCAGTAGTACGAAGAATAATTCCGGGAACCTCGGCACGAAGCTTTTTAACCGCCTCGCGAATAAGTACAGATCCACCGTGGCGATTCATTCTTGTAAGCACCTTGTCCGAAATATGCTGAATTGGAATATCCATGTACTTAACAAGTCTATCGTTGTCACGAAGCTCTGCAATAAGCTCATCAGTTATCTTATCCGGATAGCAATAAAGAAGTCTTATCCAAGGAATAGTTGTATTTTTCGTGATTTCTCGCACAAGCTCGGCAAGAGCGTATCTGCCGTATAAATCAAGACCGTATCTTGTGGTATCCTGGGCTATGAGGTTAATTTCCTTTACACCCATTGCCTCAAGGTCCTTTGCCTCTTTAACAATATCCTCAATAGGGCGGGAACGAAGTCTGCCTCTGATAAGAGGAATTGCACAGTATGTACATCTGTTGTCACAGCCCTCGGCAATCTTGAGATAAGCTGTATGTGGCTCGGTAGTAATGATTCTGTCACCACCAAGCTCGCTTTCTTCCTTGTCACGGAATGATGTATATTTTTCACCTCTCATAACCGCCTCGCAGGCTTCGGCAATATCACAAAGACTGCCAACTCCTACAAGAGCATCTATTTCAGGCATCTCGTCCATAACCTCGTTGCGATAACGCTCTACAAGACAGCCTGTTGCTATTATATGTTTACATTTTCCGTACTCTTTAAGCTCTTTTGCATCGAGAATGTTATCGATTGATTCTTGCTTTGCGCTCTCAATGAAGCCACAAGTGTTAATAACGATAATCTCTGCCTCTTCCTCGTTGGGAGTAATTTCAAACCCCTTTTTGTGAAGATTATGGAGCATAACCTCGGTATCTACAAGGTTCTTTGAGCAACCAAGAGATATAAATCCAACCTTTGTCATAAAGTTTAATCCTTTTTATTTTAATAGTTTTGAAAAACGCTCGCGATATTTAAGAATATACACTCTTATAAGCGTTCTTAAGAAGATGTCATACATCACAAATGCCACGTTAAGAAGTACCCAAAAGGCAATTCTCATTCCCGTGCCCTCATCCTCGAAGAATGGGATCCCAAGCAGCATTTCCATACCAAATGCCAAAAATGCTACAATAGCATTGATATATAAAATTTTAACAGGCCACCAGGACCATTTTGGCAATCTTTCTATATACGCCTTCAAGATGGGATAGATGCCGAAAATCAACAAATATTCCACCCACATAGCACTTCCGGGATATATGAGAGCAAGTATCAAGGATGTACATATCCAAACAAGGAAATGATATGGCTTGCCAATTTCTATGAATACAAATACAACTATAAGCGAGGCAATTGCGCCAACCGAAAGGTCGAGCATTTCTATAACAGCACCGAGGAGCATTATAACAACGCCAAGGGCTACAAGCATTGCCGATAGAGTTATTTTTTTAGTTTCTTTCATCATAAGCAAGGAATAAGGTCACCACCAAGGCATTCGCAAAGGCAGTCCATACATATCAGATTTGCACAGCAATCGCAAACATCAGACTCATTGGTTCTGCGATAGTCACGACCGCCATAGTAAGTGCTGCCATAAGCAGAGGCTCCGTGATTAAACATTTCCTTTGCCTTCTGATATTCCATGTTGCCGGGCTCCATATTGCAGGCTATCTCAAGCTCACGCATAGCGTCATTAACTCTTCCCTGCTTCATAAGAAGAACGCTGTTGAGGTAATGCCATTCTGCCGTTCTTTCACCAATAGGCATCTGTCCGAGGCAACGTGCAGCCTCATTAAATCTTCTGGAGTTTATAAGTCGGCGAATGTCTGCAAAGCTTGCAGTGGTGCCTCCCTCTCCGCTATAAGATTCATAATAGGTTCTGCCACCGGTATAGGCTCTGCCGCCTGCCTGACGCATACGCTGAATTTCATCATAAGCAGAGTTTATCTCCTGCATTTTCTCGTTTGCAAGCTCCTTTAGAGGATTGTCATCTCCGTAATTATCCGGATGATACTTTCTTGCAAGATTTCTATACGCTGTTTTTATTTCATCATCGGTCGCATTTTTGGAAACGCCGAGGACAATATATGGATCCTTCAATTTTTTTCTCCGTTCTTGTATTTTTCGGGCATCTCTTTATCCAGGAATGAAATTCTGTTTATCAGCCCGTGGTAAATAATGTTTTTTATGATACATTCAATAGTTTCGCGTTTTTCAAATGACATAAGGTCAACAGCGCGTTCAATGCCCCTACATTCGTTGATAAGAGCGCATTTTATGCTTTCGCGGTTTTCCTTGGTCAGATCTTTTCCCTCATATATCAGAACATAGGGATTATAGCTTCCCGACCTTCTGTCCTCATAGTAATCCTCTGCCGCATCTGCCGCATAAATAAATCTTCCAAGTGCGGCGCCACATTCGTAGCTGACAAGTCTTTCTGCCCCTTCAAGCCCAAAGGCAAATATCTCACCGAGCAGCTCGCCAAAAAGCCTTGCAGGAAGATCAACACTTGCCACCTTTTCTTGTTCAAGCCTTGTTATGGCTGAGAGCTTTTCCTCTGCAATCCCCTCAAGCTCCGGTATGCCGGAAAGGGAAACTGCGTGGGATGATATTGGTCTTGCCGCTGTAGCTAAAATCTTTTTTCCCAAGCCCTCGTCAGAAAGGTCATCCTTTATCTTATAGTATGTGAGGATTGCAAATGCCTTGGCAGTGTATACCAGAGCGTCGTTTTCCTTTAGCATCAAGCGTTTTTTTAGTGGATGAGCAATGCAGGTTCGCTTCTCTGCGTCTATGGCTTCAGATGGAATATAAAGCATTCGTACAAGAGCCAAAAACACGCTGTCATAAGATAATGTAACGTTCGAAAGTAGCCCTGTATGAGCCTTCATCGCTCGGCAAACGCCACAGTAGGTAGCACGATAAAAATCATATTCACGAACTCGAAGCTCCGGTATAAATGGCTTAACGTAACCGAACATAAATCCTCCTATGACAACAATAATCTATTGTATTATACCACAAACTTTCCCGATTTGGTAGACTTTTTAAGAATTTTTAAAATTTGTTTACACAAAGCTTACGTTTTTTTCATTTAGAGGCTAAATAGATGATTTTATATTATTTAAAATGCCGTTTTTCGCAAAAAACTTTTAAAAACCTATTGACTTTTTAGAACGAATGTTTTATAATACAGTGTACGGCTTTGGAGTCGTAGCCTAAACTACGCCCATTTGCTAAAAAGGAGGTATAACGATGAAGCTTGATTTAAGACCGTTACTAGCCGGTGACAGATTACTTGAGATCGATTATGAGCTGCCTATCGTTGTTAACTCCGAGGACATCGGAAGCTTTCTTTTCGGTGTCGGTTTTCCTTCTCCCATGAAGGTTAAGGGTGATATTACCAACACAGCCGGTTATATGAGAATGACCCTTGACGTATCGCTGCTCTACCAGGCGGAATGCGCAAGATGCTTGTCAAAAGTTGACGGCCAGTTCACCTTTAGTCTTGAGAAAACCGTCGCTCCCAGAGAATTGCTTGATGGTCTTGACGAAGATAAAATTGACGACTATGCTATTATCGAGGACGGCTTCCTTGATATCGACCAGCAGATATATGATCAGCTGGAAATGGAGTTCCCCTCAAGATTTTTGTGCAGTGATGACTGCAAGGGACTCTGTCAAAGATGCGGAAAGAATCTTAATGAAGGATCCTGTGATTGCGGAAAGGATGAAATTGATCCCCGCCTTGCTCCATTAAAGAAGATTCTTGAAGAAATGAAGAAAAACGAAAATAAAAATTAAAATAACATAGAGATATGCCGTGAGGCAGCTCATTTTCAGGAGGTAAACAACAATGGCAGTACCAAAGAGAAAAACTTCTCATGCGAGAAAAATGAAGAGACGTTCAAGCGTTTGGAAGCTTGCAACACCTACAAACATCGTTAAGTGCCCTCAGTGTGGCGAACCTATCCTTGCATACCGTGTTTGCAACAACTGCGGTTACTACAAGGGTGTAGAAATCGTTTCCAAGAACGAAAACGTAGCAAAGTAATTTTTGCGAAAAAGAGTTTAAGTGCCTGTGCCAACGCATGGGCGCTCTTTTTTTATCACGAGGAAAAAGCTTTTTCCGAAGGCTGTGCATTTGTTCCGTCGGCGCAATATCATTCATTAAAATATAGCATTCATTACCTAGAAAAAACAAAAAAGCCACGAAAAAACAAGTCCAAAAGCTAATTTATTGGATATGCCATCTCGTAGGCTTTTTGTATGTATTATTTATAGGATGTATTTTACGCGTCGCTTCCCTTGAGAGAAATCAGGTTGCACAGCAAATTACATGATAAAACAGCTGTCGGAATGATTATTTCCAGATTGCGCGAAATCGACTCCCAATCTTGTAACGTTTGGAATGCAATCCACACTAATCCAGATAATATCGCTAAATCAACAATCACGCAACAAACACCTGGCAATGCCACACCTGTACGTAAGTTAGTAATCTTAAGTATTAAAATTAAAGCGCTGACAACAGTAAAAAGCATCTGTACTATTAAGTAAATTGTAATCATATCTCTTTTTTCTTCTAGATTGCCTCGATACATCATTGTTATGTAAAAATAAATTATAACAGCAACCAACGCCGCGCTCGCTAAAGTCACTAGAGAATACAATAGTACCGGAAATGAGCCAAAAAGCTTTCTCATATTTCTTTACCTCTGATTTTTAGATTTATGCTAGTGTACATATTATATATCATATTTTCTCGTATGTCAAGTTTAAATACGGCATATTTTGCAATATAAATCTCCCTTAAAAATCCCACAGTAAACGAATATTTTTTCTGTTTTTAAGTAAATAGAATACAAAAAAACTTTTTTCAAAAAAATATAAAAAAGGTATTGACATTTGAATTTCTTTGTGATATAATATAAAACGTTCAGGACGCTGGTGTGGCTCAATGGCAGAGCAGCTGATTTGTAATCAGCAGGTTGTTGGTTCGACTCCGATCACCAGCTCCAGGGGGAATTCCCGAGCGGCCAAAGGGGGCAGACTGTAAATCTGTTGTCACTGACTTCGCTGG
>JAZKZW010000008.1:0-7901 GCA_045612865.1 Eubacteriales bacterium | reverse complement strand
CAGGAACTTAAAACCTTTTTCAGAGCTATTTTTTCTTAGCTTCTTTTACTTTTTGAGTTTCTCAATGTGTTTCATTAACGAGAATTGCACATTTAGTGCTTAATTCAAATTTCTTTTGTTGTTCAATTTTCAATGATCAATTTGCCAAAAACTTAAAAGCATCAGCTCAAAGTCGGCTTGACTATTATACAACAATTTTCGATACTTGTCAAGGGGTTTTTAAAAACTTTTTGTTTTTTTTGCATTTTTTATATTTTATGCATTTTTTACGATATTGAAAGGTATATTTTATACAAACTGTACAAATGGATTGTTTAATAGTCCGTTTACAAAAATGTAACATTATTATATATTGACTTTTATATACCTAAATGTTATAATAAAGTTAGCACTCGGCAGTCTGGAGTGCTAAAAAGGTTGAGAAATATCCAAAAAAGGAGTATATATAATTAATATGAAGAAAAAGCAATTTAAAACCGAGTCAAAGAAGCTTCTGGATATGATGATAAACTCTATCTACACTCATAAGGAAATCTTTCTTCGCGAGTTGATATCCAATGCAAGCGATGCTCTTGACAAGCTTTATTTTAGATCGCTCACAGATGATACGGTAAAGCAAGCCAGAGGAGAATATGCTATAAACATTTCTGTTGACAAGCTGGCAGGTACCATCGCGATTTCCGACAACGGCTGTGGAATGAGCGCAGAAGAGCTGGAAAACAATCTTGGAACCATTGCAAAAAGCGGATCATTTGATTTCAAAAAAGAAGGAAATACCGCAGAGGATGTAGATATAATAGGACAATTTGGCGTTGGATTCTACTCTGCTTTTATGGTTGCAGACAAGATCACTGTTTACTCAAAGCCCTACGGAGCCGATGTGGGTCACGTTTGGGAATCGGAGGGAGTTGACGGATACTCGATAGAAGAATTTGACCTTGATGAGCACGGAACTACAGTTGTTTTGCAAATAAAAGTTGACAACGATGGGGAAAAATATTCAGATTTCCTCGAAGAGTATAAAATACGAGCTCTTATCAAAAAGTATTCCGACTATATCAGATACCCCATAAGAATGCCCATTACAAGGCAAAGAAAAATAGAAGATCAGGATGCCTACGAAAGCTACACAGAGACCGAAACGCTCAACAGCATGGTGCCTATCTGGAAGAGGTCTAAAGCCGAAGTTGGCGACGAAGAATACAGAAGCTTTTACCGTGACAAATTCTACGATTTTGAATCTCCCGCAAGAGTGATAACACAAAAATCAGAGGGCACGGCAGACTATACAGCGCTTATGTTCATTCCCCAGCATGCCCCATACAACTATTACACCAAGGAATATGAAAAGGGCTTGGAGCTTTATTCATCGGGCGTTATGATTATGGAAAAGTGCCCCGAGCTTTTGCCCGATTACTTCGGATTTGTAAGAGGACTTGTTGATTCATCAGACCTATCTCTCAACATTTCCCGCGAAATGCTACAGCACGACAGACAGCTTAAGGTTATTGCAAAAGCTATAGAGAAAAAAATCAAAACCGAGCTTGAAAAAATGCTAAACACCGAAAGGCCCAAGTATGAAAAGCTCTTTGATGCTTTTGGAATTCAATTAAAGTTTGGCGTGTATTCTGATTTCGGAATTCACAAAGATATACTGAAGGACTTACTGCTCTTCCACTCCTCAAACGACAAAAAATACGTGACACTTAAAGAATACACCGAGGGCATGAGGGCCGAGCAAAAGGCAATCTACTACGCTACGGGTGAAAGTATGGAAAAAATCGAGATGCTGCCCCAGGTTGATGCCGTTAGAGCGATGGAATATGAGGTGCTTTACTTAACAGATGAGGTTGACGAATTTGCGCTTAAAATCCTCGAAAAATATGATGATAAAGAATTCAGAAACGTAACAGCAGAGGCGCTCGACCTCGGATCCGACGAGGAAAAAGAAAATGTGAGAATCGCAAACGATGAAAACGCCGAGCTACTTACATTTATCAAGGAGTCAATTGGCAAAATCGATGGAGCAAGATTCACAACTACTCTCAAAAAGCATCCTGCCTGCCTCACAACCGAGGGCGAGCTTACCCTTGGAATGGAAAAGGTGCTTAGCAAAATGCCCGGTGCTTCAGATGCACCAAAAGCAAGTATAGTTATGGAGATAAATCTTAATCACCCAATAAAGAACAAGCTTGAAGAGCTTTACAAACTTGACAAGGATGAGCTTAAAAAATATTGCGAATTACTCTTTGCCGAGAGCTGCATCATTTCAGGAGTTCCGATAGAAGATACAGGAAGATTCTGCAAGCTTATTACAGAACTCATGACAAAATAAACTATTTATGTAAACATTTTTTTACAAAATCCCGTGTTTATCACGGGATTTCTCTTTTTTAAAAGTTCGCATTCTACTGCATATATTTGCGCAGTTTATCAACGGCAGCCTTTTCTAGCCTTGAAACCTGAGCTTGGCTTATTCCTATTTCTTCGGCAATTTCCATTTGAGTTTGCCCTTTATAAAACCTCTTATTAATAATGCTCATCTCTTTTGGTGACAGTTTTTTTATAGCTTCCGAAAGGCAAAGGTTATCAACCCAAATGTTGTCGCTAATGCTGTCGTCTGAAATTTTGTCTATGAGATAAACAGCATCGTCCCCCTCACCAAAAACCGAATCGAATATAGAAACCGGCTCTATTATAGCTTCCATAGCCTCCCCGAGTTCCCTTTCGCTTACGGATAACGCCTCTGATATTTCGCGCAAGGTTGCTTCGCGTTTCAAATTTATAGATATTTCATCCTTTACCTGCAAGGCGCGGTAAGCCAGATCACGAACACTTCTGGAAACTCTCAAATAATTATTATCTCGTTGATACCGCCTTATTTCTCCTATGATCATTGGAACGGCGTAAGTTGAAAAACGGACATCAATATCAAGATTGAAGTTGTCTATAGCCTTTATTAGCCCTATGCAACCAACCTGAAAAAGATCATCGCAGGTTTCCTTTTTAAGCTGAAATCTTGATATAACAGACAATACAAGTCGCAGGTTTCCAAGTATCAGCCTTTCTCTGGCTCCATGCCGCTCCTCACTATTTTCCGACTTAGTTTTTTTAAGAAGCTCACGCTTCTCACTTTCTTTCAAGGTGCCCAGTGCAGAGGTGTCTATTCCACATATCTCAACCTTATTACCTCTCATAAATCCCCCTGTGTTAGCGATAACTATAGTATTGCCAAGGGGAGAAAAATTAAACCATTTTTGTGTGCTTCTTGTTTTTGTATTGCTAATCCAAGGGATTAAACCGCCTGATTTGAAAACAAAAGTTTACATAACCCCATAATAAAAGGAGCCATGCGAACACAGCTCCGATTATATCAATTAAAAAAATCACTTCAAAGGATTGCCTGCTCCATCAAAAAGAGGAAGCTCCTCAAGATAAACTATGTCATCGCGACCGATAGCATCACCCTCAGCAAGAATTGTCATCTTACCAACGATTTCGCCACCAGCCTGCTTAACAAGATTTTCAAGAGATGAAAGTGATCCACCTGTGGAAATAACGTCGTCAACGATAAGAACACGCTTGCCTCTCATATATTCAGCATCTGCGCCGTCAATATAGAGAGTCTGTACGTGACCTGTTGTAATAGACTTGGTTTCACAAACAAGAACATCGCTCATATAGAGCTTTACAGACTTTCTGGCAAGAACATATCTGTTTTTACCGGATAAACGGCACATTGCGTGGATAAGAGGAATACCCTTACTTTCCGCTGTAAGCATTACGTCGTGTTCGGGAGCTCGCTTATAAAGCTCTTCTGCACATCTCTCGGTAAGCTCAACGTCGCCAAAGAGAATAAATGCTCCTATATTAAGATTTTCGCCGATGGGGCAAAGCTTTAAGTCACGCTCTACGCCCGCAACCTTCATTCTATAAACCATATTAGATTCCTTTCATAATTGCGATTTTAAAAAAGAACAAATATAGTATACAACATTGAAAGATTTTTTTCAAGAGGAAAACGACAAATTATTTAATTTTATTAACATTTTAACTGTAAAAATCGTGATTGCCTATTGAAAACTTATATGGGCGAGCGTTTGGTATCCAAGAGGACGTGGAAATCTCGGGATGGAGGAAGAAGAGGGCGCCTTCTGATATATCAAACCCCTCAAGGCAGATTTTTGCTGCCAGCACAGACTGATAGCCGGGTGTATTGTAGATGCTTCCATTAAGAACAGGGCTGAACTGTACTCCATATTTTCTATCAAATATTACACCGTATATTGTATTTGGGTAGCTTGGGCTCTTAACTCTATTCAAAACAACGTTGCCTACTGCAATCTTTCCAAGCAAAGGCTCTCCAGCGCTCTCAGCGTGAATTATTCTTGCAAGCCATAACACCTCATCATCACGATAAAACTTATCCGATGGAGCTAATGCCTTGTATGTTCCGCTTATGCTTAGCGAGGAGCCATTTTTGCTTACTGTAAGACCTGTTGCCTTTGCAAAGCTATCTGCAGGGATGTACATTCTTCCATCATTCATAATAACCACAGGGGATGAGGAAAACAAGGGTCTGTCGTTAGCATAAACAGAGTAACATCCATCGGTGGCGGACAGGGCAAGGCCATTACCATACATAAGTGCAGTTTTATTCTTGCTGTCGTAGTTATATGATAAGCCAAGAGCACTTGCAGAAGCTCTGAAAGGTATGTAATCAACATTATTCATTGTAAATCCATTGATACTAACAGATTTGCCTCGTATAGTGATACTGAAACGACTCTGACTCCATGTATTTTTGTTTTTCACGCTTGATAGGTATTTTTCTCTAACAGTTCTAACTCCATTAAAGTACTCTTCCTCGTTTATCAGTGATGCTCGGCTTTGATATGTTGTGGCACTTGCCGAGGCTGTAGTTGAAAGAGCTAAGGAAAGTAGCATTGCTATTGCAATTATTTTAACTTTATTCTCTTTATTCATATTAATTTTCCTTTCGTATTTACTATCCGGGAACTCGTGAGCTATTCCCATACAAAGCTAAAGAACCTTGTGCAACGATTATACCATAAAAGGCTATAGTCTGCAATGATCAACATTTGTATTTTCAGCAAAAAACTACCATAAAACATCATCTTTTACCATTATGGTCTTTATTTTTTACCAATAAAGGAAAATTATATATACCACTAATAAATAAAAAATCCCAAAGGCTTTTGTACCCTTGGGACTTTGTATTAAGTTAAAATGGGAGTTGGATTACGCTTCAGCTACAACCTTAACGGGTGTGAGCTTAACGATAGCAACCTCTGCTCCGTCACCACGACGGGGACCCATCTTATAAACCTGTGTATAACCACCGTTTACGCTTGCATAAGCGGGAGCGATTTCGGTGAACAACTTTTTCGCTACATCTTCCTTGGTGATGTAAGCAAGAGCCGCACGGTATGCAGCGAGGTCACCCTTCTTACCGAGAGTGATCATCTCGTCAACCTTAGCGGAAACTTCCTGAGCTCTTGTGTAGGTAGTTTCAATCTTGCCGTTTTCAAGGAGAAGAGTAACCATGCCTCTGAGCATAGCTTTACGCTGTGCAGTAGTTCTGCCAAGCTTTCTCATTTTTGTATCCTCCTAAATTATTCTTCGTCTTTCTTAAGAGCAAGGCCGAGAGAAGCAAGCTTTTGGATAACTTCTTCAAGGGACTTACGACCAAGGTTACGAACCTTAATCATATCACTCTCTGTGCGGTTAGTCAAATCCTCAACATTATCAATGCCGGCGCGCTTCAAGCAGTTGAAGCTACGAACAGACAGATCAAGTTCCTCAATGGTCATCTCGAGTACTTTTCCTTTTTCAACTTCTGAGCTTTCAACCAATATATCGCCACGATCAGATACGTCAGACATATCGATGAAGAGCTTGAGGTGCTCGTTGAGAACCTTGGCGGCGAGGGATACCGCTTCCTTTGCTCCTATGGTTCCGTTTGTAAGAACCTTTATTGTAAGTTTGTCATAGTCGGTAATATTACCTACACGGGTATTTTCTACGTTATATTCTACCTTATAAACAGGTGTGAATATAGAGTCAACGAAAATAAGACCGATTGGTGCACCAAGATTAGCGCCAAAAGTGTTAAGGTAGTTCTGCTTGTTCACGTCAGAGGGAACATATCCGCGACCCTCGTCAAATGTGATTTCCATATAGAAGCGATTACCTTCGCTTACTGTGCAGATGTGGTGCTCGGGATTAAGAATAGTAACCTCAGCATCGGGAATAATATCACCAGCAGTTACGTTACAAGGACCTGTAACATCGATTACTACAGTCTTGGGCTCGCTACATTCAAGCTTTGCCACAATACCCTTTACATTAAGAACGATTTCTGGAACGTCCTCTTTTACACCATTGCACTCGGAAATTTCATGAAGAACACCGTCAATCTTAATGCTCGTTGCTGCATAACCGGGAAGTGTGGAAAGAAGAACTCTACGAAGTGAGTTTCCAAGAGTGATACCGTAACCTCTTACGAGGGGCTCAGCTACGAAAACAGCTTCGTTGCCATTTTCCGAAATCTCGGTTGCATTTATATTGAACTTCTCTATTGCGTTCATCATTTTTGTATACCTCCTTCGTTAATAAATATTCGCTTTTCTCTTAGAAAATGCTTTAACTGATACAACGCGAAGAATAATGAAAGATAATCTCTCAAAATTCTTACGCACAGTATCGGAGGGATTACTTGGAATAGAGCTCGACGATAAGCTGCTCTTCGAACTCGAAGTCGATATCGTCTCTTGCAGGAAGAGTTACAACCTTAGTTGCAGCATTCTGAGTGTCATTTTCAAGCCACTTAGGTGTTACAACTGTAGCAAGGTTCTCGATGAGAGCCTTAATCTTTGTGCTTTCCTTGCTTGTTTCCTTAACAGCGATAACGTCACCAGCCTTTACAAGGATAGAAGGAGTAGAAACCTTCTTACCATTGAGGGTGAAGTGACTGTGAAGAACGAGCTGACGAGCTTCCTTTCTGGATGCAGCCATACCCATTCTGTAAACTACGTTGTCGAGTCTTCTTTCAAGAAGGATAAGGAGGTTTTCGCCTACGATACCTTCCATCTTTTCAGCCAACTCATAGTAATGCTTGAACTGACCTTCAAGCACGCCGTAGTAACGTCTTGCCTTCTGCTTCTCACGAAGCTGCTTGCCGTATTCTCCGACCTTCTTGCGAGCCGCGCCGTGCTGACCGGGAGCGGTGCTTCTGTGGTCAAATGCGCACTTACCGTTTGTGCAACGCTCGCCCTTGAGATAGAGCTTGCAGCCTTCACGGCGGCACATCTTACAGTTAGGACCTGTATATCTTGCCATTTTACTTTTACCTCCCTTGAATTAAACGCGTCTGCGCTTGGGTGGACGACAACCGTTGTGAGGAATAGGTGTAACGTCCTTGATCATAGTGATTTCGAGACCTGCTGTTGCAAGTGCACGAATTGCGGACTCACGGCCTGCTCCGGGACCTCTAACGAGAACCTCTACAGTCTTCATACCGTGGTCAACTGCAAGCTTTGCAGCGTGCTCTGCTGCTGTCTGCGCTGCATAAGGGGTAGATTTCTTAGAACCCTTAAAGCCCATCTCGCCTGCAGTGCCCCAAGAAATTGCATTTCCGTGTACGTCTGTAATAGTAACGATAGTATTATTGAAGGTAGAGCGGATATGAGCTACGCCTTTTTCGACGTTCTTGCGCTCACGACGCTTTTTAACAACCCTTTTTACTGCTGCCATTTCGGTTCACTCCTTACTTCTTCTTATTTGCGATGGTCTTTGCGGGACCTTTTCTTGTTCTTGCATTTGTCTTGGTACGCTGACCTCTTACAGGGAGACCCTTTCTGTGTCTTGTACCACGATAG
>JAZKZW010000007.1:0-11936 GCA_045612865.1 Eubacteriales bacterium | reverse complement strand
TCTCTCCTGCAAGCATATGCCTTGCGTTTCCGGTTGTCCTGTTAATATACATATTCCCGAGTTCATCAACAGAATTAAAGAGGGTGACTTTGAGGGTGCATACCAGGTAATCAACAAGTCCTCCAGCCTTCCTGCAGTTTGTGGCCGTGTTTGCCCTCAGGAAACTCAGTGTGAGTCCAAGTGCGTTCGTGGTATCAAGGGTGAGCCCGTTGGTATCGGCCGTCTTGAAAGATTCGTTGCTGACTGGCACAATGCTCACAGCGATAAGGCTCCTGAAACTGCTCCCAAGAATGGTCGCAGAGTTGCAATCGTAGGTTCCGGCCCTGCTGGTCTTACTTGTGCAGGCGACCTTGCTAAGGCAGGCTACGATGTATCTATCTTCGAGGCTCTCCACACAGCAGGTGGCGTTCTTGTTTACGGTATTCCTGAATTCCGTCTTCCCAAGGCTATCGTTAAGAAAGAGGTTGAAAACCTCAAGGCTATGGGAGTTCAGGTTATGACAAACATGGTTATCGGTAAGACTCTTACTATCGACGAGCTCTTCGAAATGGGCTACGAGGCAGTATTTGTTGGTTCCGGTGCAGGTCTTCCTAACTTCATGGGCATCCCCGGTGAGTCTTATAAGGGTGTTTACTCTGCAAACGAGTTCCTTACAAGAGCTAACCTTATGAAGTCCTATCTTGATAATCCCGAAACTCCCATTATGAAGGGTGGTAAGGTTGCAGTTGTTGGTGGCGGTAACGTTGCTATGGACGCTGCAAGAACAGCTCTTCGTCTTGGTGCAGAAACAGTATATATCGTTTACCGTCGTTCTATGGAGGAGCTTCCTGCAAGACGCGAAGAGGTTGAGCACGCAGAGGAAGAGGGAATCGAATTCAGACTCCTTTGCAACCCCACCGAGATCCTTGGCTACAACAATCCTGATGACAGACGCGATCCTAAAAACGGTTTTGTTACAGGTATGAAGTGCGTTAGAATGGAACTTGGTGAACCTGATGCAGCCGGCAGACGTCGTCCTGTTGAAGTTCCAAACAGCGAATTTACTCTTGATGTTGATACCGTTGTTATCTCCATCGGTACTTCTCCTAACCCCCTTATCAAGGCTACAACAAAGGGTCTTGACGTTAACTCTCGTGGTGGTATCATCATTGAAGAGAACGGTGCTACTACTAAGGAAGGCGTTTACGCAGGTGGTGACGCAGTAACAGGCGCAGCAACAGTTATCTCAGCAATGGGCGCAGGTAAGGTAGCAGCAAAGGCTATTGACGAGTATCTCCAGACTAAGTAAAAGCTTAGACTTTTTGGCTATAATCGACGAATTCCCGGTAGCTCGCAGTAGGTTTCTACAGCTTCGCCAGAATTTGAAGATTCTATCTCAAAAATTCGTCGCTTTTAAGTCTGTAATCTACTATTAAGTTTGTATTCTAATTAAATAATGTTACGACAGATAGGGGCAGTTTTTTTCTGTTCCTATTTGTTTTTTATGCTTTTTTTGTCATTTTGCTTCTTTTTGAAATCTTTTAACAAAATTACTTGCATAAATAAAAAAAATATGTTAAAATAATAAAAACAAAAAATGCGAGGTGCGATTTATGAAATCCATCAGAGATATATACAAGATTGGTAAGGGGCCGTCCTCATCTCATACCATGGGTCCTGCAAAGGCTATGAGTATTTATGTTTCGGAGCATCCCGAGGCTGAGGCTTATCACGTGATTTTGTTTGGTTCTCTTGCTGACACAGGTGAGGGCCACGGAACCGATAAGGCTATTACAATGGAATCTACCAAGCCTGTGACCATAGAGTTTAATACTGTTGACCGCGAGCTTCCTCACGAAAATACTATGGATATTTATTCTATAATTAATGGTGAGCGTTGCGAAAAGATGCGTGTTATGAGCGTTGGCGGTGGCGATATCCGTATAGAGGGCAGAGGAGATCCAAGCTTTTCGGACGTTTATCCCGAGAAAACCTTTGACGCTATCTCAGAATATTGCAAGAGCGAGGGCATTCGCCTTTCTGATTTCGTTTATCTGCGCGAGGGGAAAGATATCGTTCCATTCCTTTACGATGTTTGGACAACTATGAAAAACGCCATTCATCAGGGACTTACCACATCAGGTATTCTTCCCGGTGGTCTTGAGGTTGAAAGAAAAGCACAGTACCTTTATAACCAGCGCCATATTGACGAGAGCCCAATCACTAGAGAAAACAGAATAGTTTGTTCTTATGCATACGCAGTTAGCGAGCAGAATGCTGACAATGGAACTATAGTTACAGCACCTACTTGTGGCGCATGTGGAGTTTTGCCATCTGTTTTGAAATATATGCAGGAGCGCCATAACTTCTCCGACAGACAGATTATTAACGCCCTTGCAGTTGCGGGACTTATTGGAACTCTGGTAAAAACAAATGCTTCTATCAGCGGTGCAGAGTGTGGCTGCCAGGCAGAGGTTGGAACTGCTTGCTCTATGGCTTCTGCGGCTCTTGGCGAGCTTTTTGAAATGGGAATAAATCAGATAGAATACGCCGCGGAGATTGCTTTTGAGCACCATCTTGGACTCACCTGTGACCCCATTTGTGGTCTTGTTCAGATTCCTTGTATTGAGAGAAATGCAGTTGCGGCAATGAGAGCTATTAACGCTGTTAACCTTGCAAACTTCCTTTCCGGTTCAAGAAAAATCTCGCTCGACCTTGTTATCAAAACAATGTATGAAACAGGCAAGGACCTCTCCCATCACTACCGTGAAACATCAACGGGCGGCCTTGCGAAGCTTTATATGAAATAAGTGAGGAAAAGATAATGGAAAAGGCAAAAATTGACCGTATAAACGAGCTTGGCAGAATTGCTAAGGTGCGTGAGCTTACTGACGAAGAAAAGCAGGAAAGAGAAGAACTGCGAGCAGAATATATAAAATTCTTCCGTTCTCAAATCAGAGCAGAAGTTCAGGAAAAAGACTAAAAAATGTAAATATTAGTTATCATAAATGTAGAAAATGAGGATAATAAGATGAAACCTTGTAGTATTTGTGGAAAAACAATTGAAAACGAGAATGCTCCTGTTCTCACCATCAGCGCTTATGGCAATCCACGTTATATTTGTGATGATTGCGCAGCAAAAATGGATGTAGCTATGGAGTCAAAGGATGCAGCGGAAATTGAATCTGCAATAGTTTTTCTCGGCGATAAAATGAAAGACATGAAGGATGGAAACAGCGTTGCTGAGGTCTGCAACTTTATAGCTCTTGCCGGAGAAAGGCTTAAGAAAATAAAAGATGGCAGTTATGACTTTGCTACTGATGAAAAAATCAAGGAAATTAAGTCTAAGGACGACCTTGAAGATATCCCGGAAGAGCTCCAGGAATTGGAAGAAGACAGAGAGCTTGATGAGCGCGAGGCTGAAAAGCAGAAGAAGTTTGATAATGCAATGAACTGGATTAGCCTTGCTGCTATTGTGGTAACTATTGCTGTTATTCTTATCAACCTACTCAAGTAATATTAATTAATATTTTTTATCTCCTCTGCATAGGATGTGGGGGAGATTTTTTTGTTTTTTGGGAGAGATGATGAGAGTAACTAATTTGATTTTGGCATACCTTACTATTTTTGTTGGCGGATTTTTTTTAATAAAGCTCAGGTTCTTTTTTCTTATTCATCCCGGAAAAACTATAGGAAAGATGCTGTCCGCATTAAAAACGAGAAGCAATCGCCGTTCTCTATCTTTGGCGCTTGCAGGGACTTTGGGCGTTGGTAATATATACGGCGTTGCACTTGGCTTGATAGTTGGTGGAGAGGGTACTGTATTCTGGCTGTTTGTTTCATCTATCTTTGCTCTTATTATTAAGTATGCGGAGAGCACTGTTGCCACCCTTAACTCGACAGGCGGCTTTGGAATAATGCTGACCTTTGAAAAAACATTTAAGCGAAAAGGTGTAGCAAAGATTTATGCAGCCTGTTTATGCTTTCTTGCTTTGACTATGGGCTCGTTTATTCAGGCAGATAGTTTGATTTCTTCTGTCAACTATCTTTTAGGTGCTTCTCGAATTTTGGTGGCAGCGCTTTTTTTAGTTACAATACTTTTTGTCACCTTGGGCGGCAGAGAAAAAATAAAAAACGCCACGGAAATAATGATACCTGTAGCAACCGTTTTATATATAATCATTGCTTTGATTGGGATAATATCTAATAGGGAAAATATTACCGATGCTATGGGGCGTATTATGAATTCCGCTATAGATGGTAAATCGTTTTTTTGTGGGGTGATACCGACTGTTACTTCAGTTTCTTTCAGCGAAGGCTTTGCACGGGGGATATTATCCAACGAAGCAGGGGTAGGCACATCAGCAATTGCTCATTCTGACGGCGAGAGAACACCTGCAACATCAGGACTTTTTGGTATGTGCGAGATAGTTTTTGATACATTGATTCTTTGTATGCTAACGGCTTTTTTAGTCCTTACCTCGGTGCCAAATATAGACGAATACAGCTCACCAATGACTTTGGTTTTCGATGCCGTGCGTAGGGGGGCTGGCGAGTTTTTCTTACCATTATTGCTGTTTTCGATTTTCTTTTTTGCATATTCCACAGTCATTTGTTGGTATGCCTATGGGCGAAAATGCCTCTCGTATTTGTTTGGAGATAGGCTGGTGTATCCCTTCACTTTTTTGTTTTATTTTTTCATTATGCTTGCGTCATTTTTTAATCCCAAAACTATTATTAACGTTAATGATTTTTTGATATTAGCTATGTCTATTCCTACTCAAATAACCTTAATAGAAAATGCAAATATAATACATAAATTAACGAAAAAAGATGGACTTTTATAAAAAACAAAAAGCGCTTACCCGAAAAAATATCGAATAAACGCTTGATTTTGTAAATTAAAGTAGTCTTATTCTTGATTTTAAGAGTGCTCCGTTATCGGTAAGAGCTTCTATTCGCTCATTGCACTCTGCTTCACACATCTCTCCTGTAAGGAATGAAATCTCACCACCGACAGTGATAAAACGAACCTTTCCAAATGTTGATTCTATCATCTCTTCGGTTGCACCCTCGAGGGCGATATAGCTTTCCGATTTAAATGTATCAAATGAGAGTGGTGTACCCTCCTTTTTCATAACTGGTGCTTTAATTTCTGTCTTCGATCTCATAACCTGCATAAGATCACCTACCACAGCAGAAGCTGTTGGGCCGGCACCTGCGCCCGGACCGTAAAACATAATGCGATCTATAGGATCTCCGAGGACTTCAACAGCATTGAAAACGCCCGATACTGTGGACAGAGGCTGATCTCTACTAATCATAAATGGAGCTACCACAGCATAGGTTCCCTCATCGGTGTTGATGCATCTGCCGAGGAGCTTTATTTTCATTCCGCATTTTTCAGCGTTCTGTACATCTTCTTTTCTGATTTTTGTGATTCCCTCTGTATGAATATCCGCGGTGGAGAAGAGCTTGTCCGTAACCAGAGATGTGAGTATTGCTATTTTTCTGCAGGCATCTGTGCCCAGTATGTCAGCATCGGGATTGCTTTCGGCATATCCTTTCTTTTGCGCATTCAAAAGTGATTCTTCAAATCCTGCACCAAAGGAAAACATCTTTGTGAGAATATAATTGGTAGTGCCGTTAAGTATTCCTCTAACCTCTCGGATCTTGTTATGTGTAACAAAGGAAATCATTGGTGCGATAACGGGAATTCCGCCACCTACTGCTGCTTCAAATCTATAGGCAACATCATTTTTTTCTGCTTCTCTTAAAAATTCGTCACCAAAGGTTGCAACAACCTCCTTGTTTGAAGTGATAACATGTTTTTTCGCCTTCAGAGCTGCCATTGTATATTCATAAGCAGGGTGAGAGCCTCCCATCACTTCGATAACGCAGTCAACCTCTGGATCATTTTCTATGATTGAAAAGTCGTGTATGACCTTATCACTAAATGGTGAGCTTGGAAAATCTCTCAAATCGAGTATATACTTAATGTTTATGTCCTCACCGCCGAGTTTAACTACCTCGGCGTTATTTTTTGTTATAAGATCGGCAACGCCTCCACCAACTACACCAAATCCTAAAATAGCAATATTTATCATACTTCCTCCAAAAACCTTAAAAAAAGGGGCTGCCATTCGCGAAGGAAAGACAACCCGAATAATATTCAATTGTACCACAAAAGCAGAATGATGTCAAGTGCTTACTCAATTCCGAGATCGGTCTTTTTTGATTCCTCGGAGATATAGTCGAGAGGGTTTACCGAAACACCTGATACGAAAATCTCAAAATGTAGGTGGGATTCATCTGCCAGTTCTGTCAGCGATGTATCTCCGACCGTGCCAAGCTTATCTCCCGATCTTACCTTGTCTCCAACCTTGACCGTAATTCCATCGTTGGAGAGGTTGGAATAAACGCTGATTATGCCGCCGTCATGGGTGATCTCAACGGTTTTACCAAAGAAATGATCATTTCTTACTGCAGTTACGGTGCCTCCTGCAACGGCTAAAACATCGGCTCCGAGCTCTGCGGAAATATCAACGCCTGTATGAACACGCCAGTCACCAAGGGTTTGTGAGAAAACGGGAGTATCAACACTGTGTCCCTTTGTTACGCTACCTTTTGTTGGAGCTGTGAAAACCAGGGCTGCAGGCTTTTGCTCCTCCTTATCATCCTTTTCCTCTTCTTTGACAACGTCGTTCTCCTCATCCTCGTTAGGAGTGTTATCAACAACGGGAGAATTATCGTCGATTTGCGGTGGGGTATCCTTGTTTGTCTGTCCTGCGGAAACCATACCAACAACGATTGCAGAGATAGCGAGAATTGCCACTACCACTGTGTAGGTGATCTTTGCCGTAATAGGCTGATCTGAAAATTTGAATTTTTTATCCATTTTACATATCCTTTCCTTTTGCTGATAGTATTGTTGCCTGCGATAGAATCTTTTATGCAAAAAAATGTAAAATCTGCTCTGTTTGTGCTAATTATCCAAAAAGAAAGGTCGGGTTTTAGTGATTTTTTTCATCTAAAAGTGAAAAGTGTGTTGACAATCACAAAAAAATATATTATAATTAATTATTACATAATTATTAAAAGGGGAAAATTATGCCTATGTACGGTAAGATCTCTCTTGCAGGTGACCTTGGTAGCGGAAAAAGCACCGTGTCGGACATTTTAATTAAAAAGCTGGGCGCAACCTATTACTCAACAGGCGCTATAGTCAGATCCTTGGCCGCAAGCTATGGTATGGAGGTTGGCGAGTTCAACGTTTATATGGAAACTCACCCTGAAATTGATAAAGAGGTGGATGAGGGGCTGGTAAAGCTTTCCGATAGGGACGAGCTTATGATTATAGACTCCCGCCTTGCATGGTATTTCACAAAGGGAACATTTAAGGTGTATCTTTCTACAGATATCACTACAAGTGCTCTCAGAATTATGCATGCCAATCGCACCGGTGAGCATAAATCTACCCTCGAGGAAACTATCGACTGCACAAAAAATCGTCGTGAATCCGAAAAGAAAAGATATAAGGACCAGTACGGAGTTGATATTAAGAATCTTCTCAATTACGATTTGATTGTAGATACGACCCAGGCAACTCCCGATGAAGTGGCAGAGTGCGTTATTAACGGCTTTAACTCCTGGCTTTCGAATAGAGAGTATAAATGCGCAATGCTTTCTCCTGAACGTATCAATTATCCCGAGAGGGAGGCTGACAATGAGCAGGTTTCCACTCTCTCCACAGAGCTTGATATGGGAAGCATTATTCCCGAAGTTCGCGTGTTTGAGGAGGATGGGGAGTTCTATCTTCTTGATGGTCTTGAATCCGCTCTTGCATACGCATTCAATATGTCATCGTTTATACCTGCCACTTTGGTTGAGCATAAAAAAGGCGATGAAAAGTACATAAGAATGCAAAACTCTCTATAATAGTCGGCTATAGAGTCAACGAAATTTTGATATTTAATAGAAAGGCACAGAAAAATGCTTACACTTAAAAATAAAACTGCCGAGCTTATTGCCGGCGTGGTAAAGGAGAACTTTGGCGAAGGACTTCTCGAAGCTTCTCAGGTTTTTGATATGCTTGAATATCCACCGGATAAAACTATGGGCGACCTTGCTCTCCCATGCTTCCGTCTTTCCAAGAGCTTACGTCGTTCTCCCGTTCAGATCGCACAGATTCTTGCAGATGGAATCAAATGCTCCGAGTTTTCCGAGATTACAGCAGTAAATGGATATCTCAACTTCAAGATTGACGGAACACTTTTCTCAAAGAGAGTTGTTTCTGACGTAATCGAAAAGGGCGATAGATATGGTTCGCCTGAAAACGGATTTGGAAAGACAGTAGTTCTTGACTATTCATCGCCCAACGTTGCAAAGCCCTTCCACATCGGACACCTTGGAACAACCGTTATTGGTCATTCCTTGAAGCTCCTCCACGAGTTTGCCGGTTACAAGTGCGTTGGTATTAACTATCTTGGCGACTGGGGAACACAGTTTGGTAAGCTTATCGTTGCGTATAAGCTCTGGGGCGATAAAAAGACTATTGAAGACGGCGGTGTTGACGAGCTTGTAAAGCTTTACGTTAGAATCAACAACGAAATTAAGGCTGAGGAAGATGCAAGCCTTGAGGGTAAGCCCGAGGGAACAGCAAAGCACTCCGATCTTGGAGACAAGTCCCGTGCCGAATTTACAAAGCTTGAACAGGGTGACGAGGAAAATCTTGCTCTTTGGAGATGGTTTGTTGACGTAAGCCTTGAGGAATATCAGAAGACATATAAGCAGCTTGGCATTACCTTCGATTCCTATAAGGGTGAATCCTTCTATACAGATAAGATGCCCGCTCAGGTACAGAAGCTTCGCGATATGGGTCTTCTCGAGATTGACGACGGCGCATCTATTGTAAACCTTGATCAGTGGAATATGCCGGTTTGTCTCATACTCAAGCGTGATGGCTCTACACTTTATCCTACCCGTGACATTGCTGCCGCAGTTTATCGTAAGGGTGAGTATAACTTTGACAAGGCAATATATGTTACCAGCGCAGCACAGTCACTTCACTTTGCACAGTGGTTCAAGGTTGTTGAGCTTATGGGGTATGATTGGCATAATGAGCTTGTACACGTTCCTTACGGTACAGTAAGCATTAACGGTGCAAAGCTTGCTACAAGAACAGGTAACGTAATTCTTCTTAAGGACTTGTTCCGTGAGGCTATTGCGCGAGTTTATGAAATCTCCAAGGAAAAGAATCCCGATGAAGCTGAATGTATGGCAATCGCAGAAAAGGTTGGTGTTGGCGCAGTAGTATTCTACTATCTTTCCAACAACCGTATGAGAGACATCAACTTTATGATGGAGGATGCGCTTTCCTTTGACGGTAACACAGGTCCCTATGCACAGTACACCTATGCGCGTACCTGCTCTGTTCTTGAAAAGGTTGGCAGAGAGGGTGAGATGACCGAAGCTACACTTTCAGAGCCTGAAATCAGCCTTGCAAAAACTCTTGCAAGATTCCCTGAAAAGATCAATCAGGCTATCGCAGATTACGAGCCATCTAATGTCACAAGATACATTCTTGACCTTTGCGCAGCCTTTAACCACTTCTATCACGAGTGCTCTATTGCAAACTGTGAAAACGAAGATTTGAAGTCGTCAAGAATCGCTCTTACAAGAGCTACAAACCAGGTTCTCAAAACAGCTCTCCATCTTATCTGTATGCAGAGCCCTGAGAAAATCTAAGGTTTTTGACAACTATTATTTGCAAAAAAGCGGTTTAAAACAACATTTTAGTGAAAATAATTTTTGAGGAGAAATAAATATGTCAGGACATTCCAAGTGGAATAATATCAAACACAAAAAAGAAAAATCCGATGCTGCAAAGGCTAAAATCTTCACCAAGATTGGTAAGGAAATGGCTGTAGCTATTAAGGCGGGCGGTCCCGATCCTAGCAACAATAACAAGCTTCGTGACCTTATTGCAAAGGCAAAGGCAAACAACGTTCCTAACGAAAACATCCAGCGTACAATCAAGAAGTTCACAGAATCTAACGACATCAACTACGAAGAAATCGTATATGAGGGCTATGGCCCAAGTGGTGTAGCAATCATTGTTGAAACTTCTACTGATAACCGTAACCGTACTGCAGGTAACGTTCGTTCTTGGTTCAATAAATATGGTGGAAACATGGGTCAGACAGGTTCTGTAAGCTACCTCTTTGAGGAAAAGGGCGTTATCACTATTGTTGACGAGGACGAGGAAATCGAAGAAGATAAGATCATGGAGGACGCTCTCGAGGCAGGTGCAGAGGATATCAAGTGCGATGAGGGCGAGTACACTATCTACACAGATACCCAGGATCTTCCTGCAGTTCGCGATGCTATTATCGCTCTCGGATATAAGATTGATACTGCCGATCTTGCTAAGGTTCCTTCTACATACGTTGAGCTTACTAACGAAGATGACATTGCAAACATGGAAAAAATGCTCGACAAGTTCAATGAAGATGATGACGTAAACGCAGTTTACACTAACTGGGATAATTAATTCAAGGAAAAGCAACAAAATTTAATAAAAAAAAGTCGTGGACCAAAAGTTAGAGCCTGCGACTTTTTATTTTTGCCAAAATATGAATATATATTAAATTTTTATTTATTTACGTCTGCGAACTTGACACGGGAGCGCATAAAATGTTATACTAAAAAAAGAAGTATTCTTTAAGCAATCACATAGTGGTCGCAATAAGAAGATAAACTTGACTATTTTGGTGGAGGTGTTTTAGATGAAAAGGCGTGGCATATATACTACTTTGTTAGCTGTTGTTGTTTTTGTGGCTTTGGCTTTATCGATGTCAATGACTGTTTTTGCATCTGAACACAACAGTAAATCGTCTGCGCGTATCAGTGATAAGTATAACCACCTGACTGCTTCCGATGAGTTGGAGATCAACAATGCAATTGCAGAGGCTGAAAAATCGGTTGATGCAATATTCCTTGTTGCTGTATATGATTTTGATAAATCAATTCCCTCAGGAGAAGATATAGTAAGGTCCTTTGGCTTTGATTGCAATATCGACAATATTGTACTGCTTGTAATAAAATACAATGTATCCATCGCAAGCTTGGGTGATCATAATCTGGAGATAAATCAGCATTACTATGATATGTTTACCTATGGTACACCTCACAAAATGATAAGCGATTATGAAGTAAATAAAATACTTGACGATAAGGACGTTTACGACAACCTAAAGTACGGTAATTTTTCGGACGGCACGGTGGCTTTCATAAAAGAGTCAGTTAAAACAATGCAGGGGACAGGTTCAAGCGATAGTGGTGACAGCTATTTGTATATCATTATCATCGGTATTGTTGTTTTAACTATAATAATTATCTTTGGTATTAAATCCGGTAAGAAAAGCATTGTTGATAACCAAAAGGTTGGTAGAACCGGAATAAAGTCCCCAAAAAAGCAGAAAAATGTTACATCATCAAGAGTAAGTAGATATGGCTCAACGGGTGGACATACAGGTGGTTTTGGAGGAAGCTCCGGTGGCTATCGTGGTGGTAGATAATTTATAAAAATACATAACAAAACAGGTGATATAAAGCTCCAAGGAAAGGTGCGGCTATGAAAAACGAAAAGTTTATACTAAAAAGTGAATATAAGCCAACGGGTGATCAGCCTGAAGCAATAGCTGCCCTTACCAGAGGAATATTAGCCGGAGAGAGGGCGCAAACTCTCCTTGGTGTTACCGGTTCCGGTAAAACCTTTACTATGGCAAATGTTATCAAAAATCTGAATCGTCCTGCCATTATTTTAGAGCCTAACAAGACTCTTGCGGCGCAGGTATGCTCCGAGATGAGGGAGCTTTTTCCTGACAATGCCGTTGAGTATTTTGTGTCCTACTACGATTACTATCAGCCGGAGGCTTATATCCCCGGCAAGGATA
>JAZKZW010000006.1:0-21210 GCA_045612865.1 Eubacteriales bacterium | reverse complement strand
TGAACTTGGTTAAATACCTTTCTTTAGACAACCCAACACCCGAAAATTTAAGTGACGTTTATGATGCAGAAACTTATGCAAAATGGAAACGATATAGCAAGGAGCATTCCGCCCTCAGAATTATATCAACTCTGGCAACCGGAGTTATCACCATAGCCCTTCTTTCGACAAATGTTTACGCTAAGATAGCATCATTAGTTCCAAACGATCTCGTTTATCAGATTCTGATTATTATTGGATTTGAGAGCGTAGTTGGCGCTGTGCTCGGATGCGTTGTCAGCTATATCTCAACTATGAAGATTGAACATAAGTACGGCTTTAACCGTTCAACACATAAGACGTTTATTGTGGATAAAATCCGTTCATTCCTTGCGGAATTTGCTCTTTCCGGCTTCTTGGCGTTTCTCATTGCCGGCTCACATATATTGCTCGGCGTTTGGATGATTCCCGTTTTCGTTGCTGCAATGTTCCTCTTTACAATGCTTGTGTCATTCCTTTATCCCCTCGTAAGCCGCTTGGGCAACAAGTTCACACCCCTTGAGGATGGTGAGCTTAAGGATTCTCTTATGAAGCTTCTTGATAAGCACGGATACAAGGTTAAGGCAATCGAGGTTATGGATGCCTCCAGAAGAACAACAAAGCTTAATGCCTACTTCACAGGCTTTGGCAAAATGAAAACCATCGTGCTTTACGACAACCTTATCAACGCAATGACAACAGAGGAAATTTGCGCTGTATTTGCCCACGAGCTTGGTCACGGTCTTCACAAGGATGTTCAGAAGGCGCAGGTTCTCAATATCTTCCAGTTCCTTCTCATCGCTGTAATGGCATGGGCGGCTGCAAGCTATCCTATCGTTTATTATTACTTCGGATTTGAAACCGTTAACTATGGATTCACATATATACTTCTCAGCGTGGGACTCGGCGTTCTTCAGCCAATTATCAGCCTGATTATGAATGCTCGCAGTCGTCAGGCAGAGTATAAAGCAGATCGCCAGGCAGTTGTTGAGGGCTACGGTCTCGCAATGATATCCGCCTTCAAAAAGCTTGCAAAGGATAATTTCTCTCACCTCTCTCCCTCCTTTATCAACGTAGTGCTTGAGTATAGCCATCCACCGCTTAACCGCAGAGTTCGCAGCGTTGAAAAGGAAATGAAAAGACTTGAGAAGAAAAACAAGCGTTCTTAATCGATAAACAAAAAGCATACCAAAAAGCAAATAAATATTTACAAAAACGCACAAATATAGGAGAAAAATATGGCAAAGCAAATTGTTCTTAAATCTGAAAACCTCAGAGAAATTCGTAAAATCGACCCAATGCTTCATTCCTACAACGTAGAGATGACAGAGGTAACGGGCGGCACATTTTGGAAGGAATATACTCCAGAGCAGATAGCAGGTAACGGCAAGTTTCCCATGATAGGCATTAACAAGGATTCCCTTATGCAGGTTTATCCACCTATCGACCTTTATAACGAGCGTCTGCGTAAGCTTGCAAGCGAGCTTGGCCCTGTGTGGGTAAGAGTTTCCGGAACTTGGGCAACATCAACCTACTACGACCTTGAGGATAAGACAAACGGCGTTATACCCGAGGGCTTCAAGAGCGTGCTTACAAAGAGTCAATGGATAGGCGTTCTTGATTTTGTTAAGGCCATGGGCGCAAAGCTCCTTGTTTCTGTATCCAACTGCCCCGGCATCCACTCTGCCGATGAGCCCTGGAATCCCGATCAGGCAAAGCTTCTCTTTGATTTCAGCCGTGACTACGGTGTTCCAATTAATGCGGCAGAGTTTATGAACGAGCCCAACCTTCTTTCCGGCTCAGGTGCGCCAAAGGGATATACAGTAGAGCATTTCATCCGTGACCAGGATATATTCAACAAGTGGCTCCACGATAATTATCCAGAGTGCTTGGCTGTTGGCCCTTGCTCCGTTGGTGGAGGCATTATGGGTAAGCTTGACGTTGAGAAATTCCCCCTTAATCTCCTTATGAAGAAAATGGGAACCGAAGCCTTTATCAAGGGTTCAAAGGAGCCAATGGAGGTTTTCAGCTACCATTATTATAACGGCGTATCCGAGCGTATTGCAGCAGGTATGAGCTTTGTTCACTGGCCTGCTAAAAAGGTTAACTCCGAGGCTTATCTCGATGCAGCAGGATACTGTGCAAGAGCGGCGGCAAAGGTTCGCGACAAGTATATGCCCGGCGCACAGATGTGGGTAACCGAATCCGGTGATGCAGGTGGAGGTGGCGACACTTGGGCATCTACATATCTTGATGTTGTTCGTACTCTCAACGAGCTTGGCACATTCCCAACAATTACCGACGGTATCATCTTCCACAACACCCTTGCTTCCTCCGACTACGGTTGGCTTCGTCACGGCACATTTGAGCCAAGACCTAACTACTTTGCTGTTATCCTTTGGTCAAGACTTATGGGAACTACCGTTTATGATTCCGAAATCCCCGTATCCGAGGGCGCGCATGTATTCTGCCACTCTCGCAAGGACGGTAAGGAGGGATGCGTATATCTCGTTATCAATAACTCAAAGACCGAGCCCACCCTCGTTGATCTTCCAAAGGAAGCGGTGCGCTATACTCTCGATGGCAACGGCGATATGCGTAACACTGTGGCTTACCTCAATGGCAGAGCCTTGACTCTCGGTGAGGATGACAGTCTTCCAAGCCTTGATGGTGAGGTTGCTTCCGGAACTGTAGAGCTTGCACCCGGCAGCTGCACATTCTTCGTAATGGACTGATAACATAACTGACAAATAAAAAACATACAAAGCCTCTGATTTTCTCACGGACGTCGGGGGTTTTGTTTTTTTATATTAAAATGTGACTTAATCTCTTTTCTTTTTCGGCTTTATGTGGTATAATAGTGTCAAAATCAAAAAGGCAGATGCCCTAAGGAGAAAACATGTCGAAAATTTATGATATAATAATTTTGGGTGGCGGCCCTGCAGGATATACTGCGGCTTTGTATGGCGCAAGAGCGGGACTCTCAACCCTGATAATTGAAAAAATGACAATAGGCGGTCAAATGACCGAAACGGGAGATATTGATAATTACCCCGGATTTGCAGAGGGGATCGACGGTATAACCCTCGGTATGCAGATGCAGTCGGGCGCAGAGCGCTTTGGTGCTGAAACTATGTATGACGAGGTTGTAGAGGTGGACCTTTTATCCTATGTGAAAAAGGTTGTTACCGCTTATTCCGGCGAATTTCTTGCAAAAACTGTAATCATTGCCACAGGCGCAGGCCCACGAAGAATGAACATTGTTGGTGAAGATGATTTCGCAGGGCAGGGTGTGCATTATTGCGCCCATTGTGACGGCAGATTTTATAAGGACAAAACGGTTATAGTTGTAGGCGGCGGAAATACTGCCGTGGGCGATGCGCTCTATCTTTCTAACCTTGCAAAAAAGGTTTATCTCGTGCACCGTCGTGATAAATTCCGTGCCTCAAAGGTTCTGACCGATGCCTTGTACAAGGCGGAGAATATCGAGCTAGTCCTTAACTCCAAGCCGTCAAAAATTCTTTCCGATACGAAAATTTCGGGCATGCAGGTGGCTGATGCTCTCTCGGGCGAGCCTCGAGATATTTTGGCAGATGGCATCTTTGTCAGCATTGGCAGAGTTCCCGCAACCGGCATTTTCAGAGATCAGCTAAAGCTTGATGAATCGGGATACATTGTTGCTGATGAGAGCACCTTTACAGGCGCTATAGGCGTTTTTGCAGCAGGTGATGTGAGAACAAAGGCACTGCGACAGGTAATAACTGCTGCATCAGACGGTGCGGTGGCTGCCCATTTTGCAGGGGAATACCTCATGGAAAAAAGATAAACTTGCGGCTGTGATGCAGAATGTGATTTTTGTGTTGCAGCCATTTTTCTATACATTTGAGGCAAAAATGACAATTAAAGTTAACAAAAACGAGGTTTTTATGTAAAAATCTAGAGTTAGAGGTATTGCGTTCTTTAAAAAGATTGCGTTTTATCCGATTGTGGCGAGATTTTTGCTTTAGTGCTTTTTCACAAAAGATTTTGTGTATTTTTCATAAAATTGCCAAAGCCCCCTAGACATTTATATATTTTTATGATATAATAATGCGCGGATTATAATGGAAAGGAGTATTTTACCTTGATTAACTATACCAAAAACTTTGGTTTCAAACACAAATCTGGCGTTCTGATGCCGGTTAGCAGCTTACCTTCAAAGTATGGAATCGGTAGCTTTGGTAAGGCAGCCCACGATTTTATCGACTTCCTCGATGAAACCCAGCAAAAGTGCTGGCAGGTGCTTCCTCTCAATCCTACATCTTACGGCGATAGCCCCTATCAGTCTCCATCATCTGTTGCAGGAAACCCTTATTTTATCGACCTTGACATTTTAGCAGAGCAGGGACTTCTCACCAAAGAGGAGCTTCTTGTACAAAGAGAAAATTCCAAGCTTGTTAACTACGGCTGGCTCTTCAACAACAGATATGCAGCCCTCCGTTTGGCTCATTCTCGCTTCACACCCGATCGCTCCTACAGAGCTTTTGTAAAGAAGAACGAGTCCTGGCTTGAAAACTACGCTCTCTTCATGGCGCTTAAGGTTCATTACAACTACTGTCAGTGGACACTTTGGAGCCCTGAGCATCGTGATTACAAGCAGGCTATGGAGCACAAAGCAGAGTTTGAGGGCGAAATGTCCTTCTGGCGTTGGGTTCAGTACGAATTCGATAGACAGTGGCAGCAGGTTGTTGCTCACGCTCACAAGTGTGGCATTCTTATCATTGGTGATATGCCTATTTACGTTGCACACGACTCTATGGACGTTTGGGCAGCTCCCGAACAGTTCCTTCTTGATGAAAACTACAATCCTACCGTTGTTGCAGGTTGTCCTCCCGATGGCTTCTCACCCGATGGTCAGCTTTGGGGTAACCCCATCTACAACTGGGAGCTTATGGAAAAGGACGGATTTGGCTGGTGGATAGACAGAGTTCGCCTTGCATACAAGCTTTATGATATTCTCCGAATCGACCACTTCCGCGGATTTGCAGGATACTACAATATTCCTTATGGTGAATCTACTGCCAAGAACGGTAAATGGGACTCTGCCCCCGGCGTTGCTCTCTTCCGTACTATAGCAAATGAATTCCCAAAGGCAAAGGTTATTGCCGAGGACCTCGGTCTTATTACAGATGATGTAATTGAGCTTCTCAACGATGCGGGCTTCCCCGGAATGAAGATGCTTCACTTTGCATTCTATGATAAGGATAGCGAGTATCTCCCAAGAATGTATGAGCACAAGAACTGTGTAGTATATTCCTCATCCCACGACTCTGACTGTACATACACATGGGTCAAGAATATTTCAGGCACAGCGCGCAGAAGATTTAATAAGGAATGCCCCAGAACAAAGGGACAGAGCCGTACATACGATCTTATCGAGTTTGCCTTCAACAGTATTGCTAACCTTGCAGTTGTTCCTATGCAGGATTATCTCGAGCTCTCTAACGAAGAGGGAAGAATGAATACTCCCGCAACAGCCACAGGCAACTGGGCATGGAAGATCAGCTCTCGCTACAATACTCCAAAGCTCAGAGCAAAGATCCTTGACCTCGCTGTAAGAACAAAGAGAAATAAATAAGTAAATCGCAAATACAAATAAAACAAAAAAAGAAAAAACAAGGAGAAAACAAATGAAAAGAACATCTCGTTTAGTTTCACTTCTTCTCGTACTTGTAATGTGCTGCACAATCGTGCTCACATCCTGCGATGCTGTTATTGATATGCTTCCTGATGAAGTAAAGCAGCTTATCGGCATGGGCGGTACAGAAGATCCAACACCCGATCCAACTCCCGATCCCGATCCAACCCCCGATCCTGATCCTACACCCGATCCCGATCCAACTCCAGATCCAACTCCCGATGGTGAGTATCAGCTCCCTCTCGAGGATGGTAAGAACCAGCTCACCATTTACTGGCGCGCTCCCAAGGGCATTGGCTATGAAAAGTGTGACTTGTGGATTTGGTATGGCGACGTTGACGGCCAGGGTTACCTCTTCAACGAGTGTAGCTATGGTGGTAAGGTTGTTATCAACGTTCCCGAGGATATTACAGAAGTAGGCTTCATCGTTCGTAAGAACTGCGCACAGCCCGGCGGTAACAAGTGGGTTGGTGGCGAGCAGAAGGACGGTACTGATAGCGACAGATTTGCTGAAATTACAGGCAAGCAGACCACTATCTACCTTAAGCCTAACGACCAGTATCAGTACACAAGTAACGATGGTGGTAATACACTTCAGCAGATCAAGAAGCTTTCCTTGGCAGGTATCGTTGATGAAAATACAATTAAGTTCAACGTAAGCCCTAACGTTAAGCTTGAAAGCATTGCACAGCTTAAGGTTTATGAAGGCGACAGAGAAGTTAACATTCTCTCCGTAACAAACGCTACAGGTAAGACAAACCTTGTTGGTAGAAACATTTCCTCCGGTTGGATTACCGTTGATGAAACTATCGATCTTGGTAAGTGCTATAGACTTGAGCTTGAAAATTACGGTAGCAAAGCAGTTGTTCCTACAGATATCTTCGATAGCGACGCATTTGCAGCTAATTATCACTATGATGGCGACGATCTTGGTGCTTACATCGATGGCGACAATACAACATTCAAGCTTTGGGCACCTACAGCATCTAAGGTTGTTCTTAACCTCTTCAAGAAGGGTAATGACGTTGATGCTTACAAGAAGGTAGAAATGGTAAGAGGCGAGAAGGGCGTTTGGTCTCACACAGAGGCTTGCGGCCACGGCACTTACTACACATATTCCGTAACAACATCTGTTGGTACACAGGAAGCTGTTGACCCTTATGCAAGAGCAGCAGGCGTTAACGGTAAGCGCGGCATGGTAGTTGACCTTGCACAGACTAACCCCGAGGGCTGGAATAACGACTCTCACCTCACAAACATCAATAGCTATTCTGAGGCTATTATCTGGGAAATTCACGTTCGTGACTTCTCTAACAACATCGCTTCCTCTCAGTACAAGGGCAAGTACCTTGCATTCACAGAGCGCGGCCTTGTAAACGAGCACGGTGTTTCCGTTGGTGTTGATTACCTTGTAGAGCTTGGTATCACACACGTTCACCTTCTTCCTATCTATGACTTCGCTTCTGTAAATGAAACAAGAAATGACCAGTTCAACTGGGGTTATGACCCACAGAACTACAACGTTCCCGAAGGAAGCTATTCCACAGACCCATACAACGGTGAAGTAAGAATCAACGAGTATAAGCAGATGGTTCAGGCGCTTCACAACGCAGGTATCGGCGTTATCATGGACGTTGTTTACAACCACACATACGACAAGAACTCTAACCTTAACAGAGTAGTTCCATACTACTACTACAGATACACCTCCACAGGTGCAAACTCCTCTGCTTCCGGTTGTGGTAACGATACCGCTTCTGAAAGATACATGTTTGGTAAGTACATGGTTGACTCCACAGCTTACTGGGTAGATGAATATCACCTCGACGGTCTTCGTTTCGACCTTATGGGTCTTCATGACCTTCAGACAATGCAGGAGGTTGAAACCGCTGTTCACAAGGTTAACCGTCACGCTATCCTTTATGGTGAAGGTTGGACAATGGGTGCTACTACTGATGGTTCCTTACAGGCTAACCAGGGTAACATTGCAAAGATCACAACTTCCAACAACGCTATCGGTGCTATCGCAGTATTCAACGATGCAATCCGTGATGGCCTTAAGGGTAACACCTACGGCTCCGACGTTTCCAAGGCATTCATCCAGGGTACTGTAAACGATGCTACATGGAACAAGGTATTCTTCGGTATCAACGGTGGTAAGGGCTCCGGCGCAGGCTGGCAGGTTAATAACGCAATGGTTATCAACTACATGAGCGCACACGACAACTATGCTCTTTGGGATAATATTGCTCTCACAACCGGTAACACCTCTGCATCTAAGCGTAATGAGATGAACAACCTCGGTGCAGCTATCGTTCTTCTTTCAAAGGGTACTCCATTCTGGCAGGCAGGTGAAGAAATGCTCAGAACCAAGCCTAACGGTGATGGCACATACAACCACAACTCTTACAACTCCAGCGATGAAGTTAATAACCTTAAGTGGAGCACACTTAAGCCCGGTTCTGCAGAATATCAGACAATGCAGTACTACAAGGCTCTTATCCAGCTTCGTAAGGCATACTCCATCTTCTCTAACTTGAACACAACCATCACCTATGAAAAGGGTACAGGTGGTATGTACATTGTTACCTACAACGATGGTCGTGGCGGCATTGCTAAGGTTGTACTTAACCCCTATGGCACTCAGTTCACTCAGAACCTTGGTGGAGCATACAACCTCGTTGGTACATCTGACTCCGTTAACGTTGCAGGTATGGGCAAGATGAGCTCTGTTTCTGTTGACTCTATCGGTGTAAGAGTACTTGTTAACGATCAGCTTCTCAACAATAGAAATAGATAATTGATTTCAAATTAATTTCAAAAAAATATCGCCCCCACAACGGGGGCGAGCACCCACAGGGCTACTGCCTGTATCTATGGTAGGTATGGGCGGTGCTTTTGTGGATATTTATAATGTAATATGAAAAACCCGGAGAGGGAAGAAGTAGCCTTTGTAAAGCTATGAGCAAAAAGGCTTACATCGGTCTTGTGGCGAAGTTTGTCAGCGCCCGATGCCGACGTCCCCGAACTTGGCGGGGACAAAAAATTAGAATTAGCAAAAAGGATAAACAAAAAATGCAATTCAATAAAAAGAAATTTTTAGAAGATTTAGATAGCATATTAAGATCGGGCTATGGATGCACCGACAAAAACGCAAACGTAAAGCAGCTTTACAACGCAGTTTCTATGAGCGTTACAAGCAACCTTCACGATATATGGGAAAAGAACCGTGGCGGCAAGAAAAAGCGCGGTGGATACATTTCTGCCGAGTTCCTTGTTGGACGTGCTGTCTTCTCCAACCTCTTTAACCTTGGCATTATTGACGAAGTAAGAGACGCGCTTGCTGAGCGTGGTATAGATATTAATGATTTTGAGGAGATTGAGGACTGCGCCCTTGGTAACGGTGGTCTTGGCAGACTTGCTGCCTGCTATCTTGAGAGTGCCGCTTCTCATAAGATTCCTCTTGACGGTTACGGTCTCCGCTACCGCTACGGTCTCTTTAAGCAGAGCTTTGTAGATGGCTACCAGAACGAGGTTGGTGACGACTGGCAGAAGTGGGGCGACCCATGGAGCATCCGTAGAGAAGAAGAGTCAAAGATCATCGACTTCAAGGACTTCTCCGTTCGCGCTGTACCCTACGATATGCCAATTATAGGTTACAAAAACGACAATATTAACACCCTTCGTCTTTGGCAGGCAGAACCTGTTGAAAACTTCAACTTCACAGAGTTCGATAATATGAGATGCGAAACTATTGCAAAGAACAACTATCGCGCTCAGTCTATTACCGACGTTCTTTACCCCAACGACAATACAAAAGAAGGTAAATTCCTCCGTCTTCGTCAGCAGTATTTCATGGTAAGTGCTACTATGCAGGACATCATCGACAAGCACCTTGCACAGGGTAGAAGACTTGGCGATCTCCCAAGATACCATGTAATGCAGCTTAACGATACACACCCCACCCTCGCTATTCCCGAAACCATCAGAATCCTCCGTACCCACGGTCTTCCTTTCGGAAAGGCATTCTCCATCTGCCAGAAGCTCTTTAACTTCACAAACCACACAATTATGGCAGAAGCCCTTGAAACATGGGGTGGCGATATGGTGAGAAAGATTATTCCCGAAATCTGGAAGATCATTGTTCTCATTCAGAAGCACCTTGACAAGAAGGGTCTTGACCCCAACAGATATTACATCATTCGTGATGGTAGAGTACACATGGCTAACCTTGCTGTTTATACAGCTGATAAGGTAAACGGCGTTGCCGAGATCCATACAGGTATTCTTAAGGCACAGACCTTCCGCGATTGGTACGAGCTCTTCCCCGAGAAGTTCATCAACGTAACAAACGGTATCACACCTCGTAGATGGTTCCTTCTCAACAACCCCAAGATGGCAGCTGAAATCACAAAGCGCATCGGTAACGAGTGGGAAACAGATCTCTCCAAGATTGGTGAAATGAAGGCATACGTTAACGATCCCGAGTTCCGCCAGGCATTCGTTTCTATCAAGAATGAAAATAAGGAAAAGCTTGCAGCTTATATCAGAGAGCACGAGGGCGTGGATATCCCCACAAACTTCATCTTTGATATTCAGATCAAGCGTCTGCACGAGTACAAGCGTCAGCTTATGAACGCTCTCTCCATTCTTCACATTTACTTCGGTATTAAGGAAGGTTGGATCAAGGACTTCAAGCCCACCGCATTCATCTTTGGTGCAAAGTCCGCTCCCGGATACTACAATGCAAAGGCTATTATCAAGTTCATCAACGAAATTTCTAAAATGGTTAATAACGATCCCGCAGTACAGGACAAGCTCCGCGTTGTATTCGTTCAGAACTATAACGTTTCCTATGCAGAAAAGCTTGTTGCAGCGGCAGACATTTCCGAGCAGATCTCTCTTGCAGGTATGGAAGCATCCGGTACAGGTAACATGAAGTTCATGCTCAACGGTACTGTAACTCTTGGTACAATGGACGGTGCTAACATCGAAATCTGCGAGGAAGCAGGCAGAGAAAATAACTACATCTTCGGTCTTAACGTTGATGAGGTTAGACAGGTTAAGTCCTGGTACAATCCTCGCCGTTATGCAGAGGAGCATTGGGAGGTTCTCCGTCTTGTAGATACAATGGTAAACGGCACCTTCTCCGATAATGGAACAGGCACTCTCCAGAATCTCTATAACAGCCTCTTCTACAATTGGGAGCCTGATAACTACCTCGTTCTCTATGATCTTGCCGACTATATTAGAGTTAAGCTTATTGCAAACTCCGAGTACGGCACAGAGGAATTTGTAACCAAGTCGCTCATGAATATGGTAAGCGCAGGTAAGTTCTCCTCCGATAGATCCATCAAGGATTATAGAGATAACATCTGGCACATCTAAAAAACCAAAGCTTGCGAAAAACCGCAAGCTCAGCCAAAAACTATAGAAAATGTAAATAAACATTTTCAAAAACAAAGTAATTACAGCATATTTATGTTGAAAGCCCTCGGAATAACTCCGAGGGCTCTTTGTTTTTTTATTTAGTTTATCGTGCGTATCTTGCGGCTTTTGCTAACACTGTTTTTAAGGGGGTTATATCAATTGTACAACCGGCAGAAAGCAAATTTTCATCTGTGGACATTTGGTAACCTATAGAGTTAGTGGCAGTTTTCATATTTTCAACCTCAGCGGCTGTCATGCCAACAACGTGCTTGGAGAAAGCTGCAGACTGCAGATACCATTCAAGCATGATACCGTCGTTGTTTGAGTCAACCATGCCAGCCATGCCAAAGTATTCTTTCTGTTCGCGTTTTGTTCCATTAAAGTGCATAGAATCTATTATATCATCTGTAAAACGCACTCTAGGCTGTATACCATCATTGAGGGTGGCGAGAATTTTACCATCTGCAACAACTGCGCAAGCAAAATTAGAGTATATTCTTATTTCATCGTTATAGTAGGCTTCTTCTACATAAGAATTAACAGCAACACCGAGAGTGAAGGAACCGGGAATAGCGGTGAATGTCATACCCTGATCATCGTTGCAAGCCTTAACAACCGCTTCCTTAAATTCAGTTATCTGGATTGTGCAACCGGCAGAAAGTAGAGCCTCATCTGTGGTCATCTGATATCCTAGGCTGTTAGCGGCGGTTTTCATGCTTTCAACCTGAGTGGCAGTCATACCAACAACGTGCTTTTCAAATGCCTTCGCCTGCTCATACCATTCTTTAACAATGCCGTCACCGTTTGGGTCAATGTTAGCACCGTAAGTAGCCATGTTGTAATCGTCACCAAACTCCATATTTGTTTTGAAAGTTTTTGCAGGGTCTATATTGGTAATATCCATCTGATTTCTAGCAACATCAATGCGGCAAAGAACGATTCTTCCGGCACTATCTAGTACTACTGTGGCAACAGTTGAGGCAATCAGAGCTCTGTTACCGTAGGACTCATTCAAATCTACAACAATTCCCATACCGAGCTTGTAGGTCATTTCATCCGTTGTTGACATTGTTTCGGGATCCGACTTGTATCCGCAAACGAGGCACACTTTATGTCTTGATCCGTTTTCTGTGGCTGTAGGGTACTTGCCTATAATCCAATCACCGTATGTATGCTCAAGTGTAGGTGTATCAACCTTTTTTATGAGTCCGCAGTCGCTGCAGAAATAAAAGTCAACACCATTTTTTGAGCAAGTAGGTTCTTCTACTGTCATATAGTATTCCCATGTGTGATTTCCTAGGGCTTCGTTAACGCCTCCGATTGGTATATCAAATGGTAACTGGGATAAATCAATCTCGCAGGCACTAAAAGTAAACAGCGAGGTGATAAGCATTATGGCTATCAAAATACTTGTGATAATTCTTTTCATTTTTTATCTCCTTTTTACACCTAATTTATACTAGGTACAAGGCAATTATATCACAGAAAAAGGCTTTTGTCAATTTTTTGGCGCAAAAAGAGGCACCAAAACGGTGCCGCCGCGAAAATTATTCGAGATTGTCGTAAACGAGGCCGATTTGGCCGCGGATCTCGTCCATAATTTTCATTATGTCGAGGGTGGATTTCAGGGGGTAAACCTCGCTTTCTGTAAGGCCTCTGCGTATTTCATCTGCCACCTTGTCAAACTCGTCCATGTAGGAATTAAATATCTTACCACCGCTTAAAAACGGCTTGATTTGCAGTGGCTTTTTGTAGAGGGTTGCAATACCTGAAGCGTGGTAGATCGGCGCTTTTATCTTGCCCTTGTCGCCGTAGATAGTCATCTTCTCAAAGCCCTTGGTATCCACCATAGAAGCGCTGATATTAACCACCTCGCCACCCTTGAAGGTCATTTTAATTTCTTCTCCGTGGTCGATTTCGTTGACTATGGTGCCGTGACTCTCGATAGAGGTCGGATAGCCGAAAAGACGGTAGGCATAGGCGATGGGATAAACCGTAATATTCAGGAGGGCGCCGCCTGCGCGTCTAGGGTCGGAGTTTCTTGGAGCATAGTTAACGCTCATCATATGGTAGGTGAAATCTGCGCCCGAAACTTTACCAACCTCGCCCGAATCAACCCAGCGCTTAACCATATTTGCGGCAGGGGAGAACCAGGTCCACATAGCCTCGCAGAGGTATAGATTTTTCTCTTTTGCAAGGGCGATAAGCTCCTCGGTTTCTGCGGCAGTGACGGTGAAGGCTTTTTCGCAAAGCACAGGTTTTCCTAGCTCAAGTGCCAATTTTGTAAACCTATGGTGTGCATTATGAGGGGTTACAACGTAAACTGCGTCAACACTCTCTGCGAGGATAGCATCTTTGGCACTTGCATAAGCGGTGGCACTCCAAGCCTTTCCAAACTGACAGCATTTCTCATAATCTCTTGTGTAGCAGGAAACAATTTTGTGCCCACCATGCTTTGCCATCTGTTTGGCAACAGTATTTGCTAGCTTTCCGCAACCAATAAAACACCAGTTAAAGCTCATAGTTTTTCTCCAATGATTGAATTCTTACCTAATTATATCATAAAATGTCGATTAATGCAATATTTCTTTTTGCGCCTATATTTTTGCAAAACCATTGACTTTTAATAAAAAAGGTGATATAATGTTTAGGCATGAAAATCGAGGTGTAGCGAAGTTGGTGAACGAGAAAAAACAACTAAGTGTTGTTTTTTGGAAGTGAAGTCCGCAAAGCAAGGCGTGAGGCAAACGAGCCGGCGAGTGCAGACTTACAACTATGCGACCGGACGGGAATCTGCGCCAGTTCTGGCGAACTGGGATTTCCAAGTGTAAATGAAATAATTAAATTTAATCGAGGTGTAGCGAAGTTGGTATCGCGCGACGTTCGGGACGTCGAGATCGCAGGTTCGAACCCTGTCACTTCGACCAACAGAAGGGTTGCTTAGCATAGCGATCCTTTTTTATTTTTTTGTGTTTTCATTGATAAAGGCTGACCGTTTTTCTCGGTCAGCCTGAAAGTTTTTATAGCTTGGTTTTCCTTTTTTAGCCTTGTTTTTATGGCTTTGTTTCTCTTTTCCTTGCGCTTTGCTTTTTGGTAGCTTTGCTGCTTTTTGCATTAAGCCTCGGAGAACAGGTCCTTACCTACTCCGCAGAGGGGACATTCAAAGTCATCGGGAATGTCTTCAAATTTTGTTCCGGGGGCAATGCCGTGCTCGGGATCGCCAAGTGCTTCATCATATTCCCAGCCGCAAGCTTCACATACATATTTTTTCATTTTATTTTCTCCTTCTTGTTTTCGGGCGTTTTTGCTGATTAAATGTAAAATATTATTTACAAATATTAGGTTTTTAGTCTAAAACGAGCGATGGCGCTGTATAAACTCTCGCTGCTAACTCTTGGTTTAAGAGATAAAGACTTCTTGGGTCGGAGCCGAAAAGCTCCATCTTTGTGATGAGGTCGTTTGCGTTAGTTTCTTCCTCGCCCTGCTCTTTAACGAACCAATCAAGGAACTGCATTGTGCGAAAATCTCTAACCTCGTAAGCCGCCGCATAAATGTCGTTGATAAGAGAGGTAACGTATTTTTCGTGCTCGAGCCCTGCCAGGAGGACGTCCATGTGGCTGCCTATTTCTTTTTCGGGCTTGGCAATCGCCTCCAGAGTCACCTTTTGATTTTCATTCTGCAAATACTGATAGAAGAGCATTGCGTGGTCGCGCTCCTCTTGGGCTTGAATCTTGTACCAGTTAGCAAAGCCGTCCAGACCTGCGTCTTCAAAGTAATTTGAAAATTCAAGATAAAGATATGCGGAGTAAAACTCCTTGTTTATTTGCTCGTTTAGTAGCTTGTGTACCTTTGCGTTCATATTATAACTCCTTTTTGTTTTTTACGACTTAATTATATCTTATTTTTTCACAAAATTCTGTGATTTAATCACAAGCTGTATTTTTATTTTGAAGTCATTGATTTTGCCCTCGAGATATGCTATAATACATCTGACTATGACTAATGAAAAGAGAAAAACATGGCATCACTTTTACTTGCAATTATATATTTGGCTTTTATCAGCCTGGGGCTTCCCGATTCGCTCCTTGGCTCGGCTTGGCCCGAGATGCATCAGGTTTTGGGCGTTGAGCTTTCGGCAATGGGCATTGTTACGACCCTGATTTCTATAGGCACCGTTGTGTCCAGCCTGTTTTCGGATGCGGTTACAAAGAAGCTTTCAACTCCCATAGTCGTGGCAATCAGCGTGGGACTTACCTCGGTTGGTCTAATAGGCTTTTCCCTTGCGCCAAGGTTTTGGGTGCTTTGCCTTTTTGCCATTCCATACGGTCTTGGTGCAGGCTCTATAGATGCGGCGCTAAATAATTATGTTGCCCTACATTACACCTCTCGTCACATGAGCTGGCTTCATTGCTTCTGGGGCGTTGGTACGGTTGTTTCACCTTATATTATGAGCTACGCTCTCTCAACGGAGCTGGGCTGGGCAGGAGGCTATGCAACAGTTGGCGGTATTCAGATTTTGATTCTTGTTGTCTTGATTGCAACCCTCCCCGTGTGGAAAAAGGTGAATCACAATGCCGCCACCGATGCAAACGAGCCCGAGGAACAGAGAAATAGCGTAGGTCTTATAGGCTCACTTAAAATCAAGGGTGTGATATATGTGCTGCTTGGCTTTATGGGCTACTGCGCCGCCGAATCTACGGTTATGGTGTGGGCAAGCACCTATTTCTTTGAGGCGAAATCTACTACAGCATCTCTTGCCGCCGCCCTTGGCTCGCTGTTCTTCATCGGTATGACGGTTGGCAGATTTTTCTGCGGATTTATATCCAACCGTGTGGGTGATAAGAATATGATTCGCCTCGGTCTCGGGCTTTCTGCAGCGGGAGTGATTATCGTTGCTATTCCCGGGGGACTACCACTTGCTATCGCAGGATTTTTACTTATTGGCCTTGGCTTTGCCCCGGTTTACCCCTCTGTTATTCACTCAACGCCAAATAGCTTTGGCAAAGAAAATTCCCAGGCAATTATAGGCATTCAGATGGCAGCGGCATATCTTGGAGCAACTCTTGCGCCACCCATTTTCGGCATCATTGCAAACTATGTAGAGGTAAGGCTCTTCCCGCTTTACATCGCTTTGTTTATTGTGATGTGCTTTATAATGCTGGAGCTTCTGAACAAGCAGGCTGACGCCAAAAAACAAAATAATTTATAAAAAAGTTAAACCGCCACAGTCAAGCCGTGGCGGTCGTTTTATTGCATATAGACGCTTAAATGCAAATTATAATTTACAAAATGCTGTATTTTTCTTCACTTCAATTATTTGTAAAGAACCCAGAAATAAATATATGCGGGGATTATTGCCGCAAGGGTGAAGGGGATACCAATCTTGAAGAAGTCAGAGTTTTTAACCTCATAGCCCTCCTTGCGGAGAATTCCGATACCGGTAATGTTTGCAGAAGCACCGATTGGAGTACAGTTTCCACCGAGAGTTGCACCGGAGAGAAGACCGAAGTAGAGAAGCGTTGGATCAATATCAAGAGCGCCTGCAAGCTTCAGAACAACGGGAAGCATAGTTGCAACATAGGGGATATTATCAATGAAAGCAGAGATAAGAACCGATGCCCAAACTATAGCCGTATAAAGGACAAAGACATTTCCTCCACCAAGCTTTGATAGCAGATCTGCCGCCGCATCGATAACGCCCATATTGCTGATTCCGCCAATCATAAGGAAAAGACCAAAGAGCAGACCGATTGTTTCAAAATCTATTGCCTTGAGCGGTTCAACGGCTGCCTTGATGCTCTTATTTTTAATGCAGGTGTAAATAAGTCCGATAAGGAAAAGACCGGTGCAGATAAGACCGTTGGTTATATCGGGTTTGTTCTTAATAAAGGATGCAGAGATAAGAAGCACAATACTCATCACGAGCAGGATTGTTGGCACGTAATCTGTAACCTTTGTTCTCGCGGTTGATTTTTCAATCAAGCCCTTTTCCTTACGGAAGAGGAAGTAAAGAATTGCCGCAGAGGCAAGGGCGCCAAGCTCAACTGCAAAGAAGATAGAGGGCTTTCCCTGATACCAGAAGAAGTGAATAAAGCTCATATCCGCGTGTGCGCCAAGCATAATTGCAGTAGTGTCACCAACGAGGGTAGCCGCCCCCTGAAGATTGGAGGAAACCGCTATTGCGATAATAAATGGCACGGGATTTGTTTTTAGCTTTTTGCATATCTCAAGGGCTACGGGAGCAACCATAAGAACTGTAGCAACGTTATCTACAAAGGCAGAGATAATTCCTGCAAAGAGGGAAAGTGCAACTGCCGCTATTTGAACATTTGGAACCTTTGACATAACGAGATCGGCAAGAAGCTCGGGCATTTTTGAGTCGATAAACAGCTTAACAAGACCCATAGTTCCAACTATCATAAGAAGCACGTTAAAGTCGATGGATGGGAAAAACTGGGACCAAGGAAGCATATTTGTGATAAGGAAAATAAGTGCCGAGCCAAGAGCTATGTAGGTTCTGTATTTCGAGAACGTAAGCATAAGAACATAGGTCACGGCGAACAGAATAAGCGCGTAAATCATTTTTTGTCCTCACTTTTGTTTTATTTTTACCGCCTAATACTATATCACACTTTTGGTAAAGATGGGGTAAAGAAAAGCTGCCCCTACTGTTTTCGGAGCAGCTGAAATAGTATATGATTTTTTGTTGGGTTTTGTCCTACCCATTTATGCGATAGCCAACGCCAAGCTCGTTTACAATATAGCTTTCTTCACCGGGGCGCGCGCCCAGCTTTTTTCGGATATTTGCCATATTGACCTGAAGCTTTTTGATATTTCCCTCATTTGCGCTCTCCCGCCAAATTGCCTTGATGATAGCCGAGTAGGTAAGCAGCTTTTCGGAATGCTCGGAAAGGAAGGAGAGAATGTTATATTCTGTTTGAGTTAATTTTATCTCGTCCTCGCCGATGAATACCTGTCTTTTGTCGTAGTCTATAATCATATCTCTTAGGGTGAATTTACCGCCGAGAGCATACTCATCCTTTGATGTGTGGCGACTGTTTCTCAGCGCTGTACGAATTCTTGCAAGCAGCTCTGCAGAGCCAAAAGGCTTAGTAATGTAATCATTTGCTCCCATATCAAGCATTTTTACCTTCTCACTTTCGTCACTTCTGGCAGAGAGGATAATAACGGGCGTGGAATCATTGCTTCTGATTTCGGATAAAAGGCAGCTGCCGTCGCGGTCGGGAAGTCCGAGGTCAAGGATCACAAGATCGGGCACGTGAGAGGAATACATCATTTTACCCTCGGCAAAGCTCTTTGCGGTTATGGCCTGGTATCCGTTGGCTTCGAGCAGGGCAGATATTGCAGAGCTTATATTTATCTCATCCTCAACTATGAGTATCTTGTATTTATTGTTGGTCATCGTAGTCCTCCTTTTTTAGTGCGAAGCGGAACAGGGCGCCTCCGTTTTCCTTGTTTTCTGCAATGAGGGTGGATCCGTGGGCATTGATTATAGTGGAGCAAACTGTAAGTCCGATTCCTGCATTTCGCTTTTTCATATCCGGCTTTTCTTCTGCATCGCTATAACAATTAACGAACAAGCTTTTCATTCTTTCTTCGCAAATCCCGCAACCATTATCGGATATTTCAAATATAGCATCGTTTTTATCGGTATAAACAGAGAGGATCAGCTCGGTCATTCCCTCGGCGTGCTTTTTAGCGTTTTCCAGTATGTTGAGTATGACCTGCTCAATAAGCATTGCGTCCATAGGAATAATGATAAGCTCGTCCGGAATCATCACCTTTAACTCGGAGCCCGGGTATCGCTTTCGGAATTTTATCATCACCGAGTCAATAAGCTCAAACAGCGCGGTGGGAGTTTTTATAATTTCAATATTTCCGTTGTCAATTCGGGTTACGGAGAGTAGGTTTTCTACCATTCTGATAAGCCATTCCGAGTCGGATTTTATACCTGCAATCAGCTTCTTTTTTTGATCTATCGAAAGGCTGTCATAGTTATCAAGCATAGCTTCACTTGAGCCGTAAATTGCCGTTAGCGGAGTTCGCAGATCGTGTGAAACTGCTCTTAGGAGGTTGGCTCGCATTTTTTCTCTCTCACCCTCAGCCTTCAGCGCTTCCCATACCTTCAGCTTTGTAGTAAGCGCGCTTGTCATTACCGAAATGATTATCATTATGATGGCTGAAATCAAATTTTCCGGAATTGTGAAGTCGAATGAAAAGTATGGAAAGGCAAAGGCAAAATTTACGGCAAGCATGCTTATAAAGGCCGAAATGATACCGTAAAAATACCCGTCCGTTTTAATAGAAATGAGGAAAACTCCGAAAACAAAAACGGTAGTTATATGGTCACTGATGGACAAAAGCTTTTGCAGAGCAAGGCTTATAAAAAATGCACAGGACATAACCAGCAGAGTGAATATTGAATTTTTGATATGCTTTTTAGTTTTGTCCCCCATTTACATAATCTCCTTAAAATATTTAATTATAGTATATCATATGAGCGGTTAAGATTTGGTAAAGAAAGCTTGCATCCCCTTATCTCGACCTATTGTTTTGAAGAAAAACCCCACGGGTTTTACCGTGGGGAAAAAGTTATTAAGGCTCTCTCTTTAGCTTTACGACATCAATGATGCAACTTTTTGTAATGCCAAAGGATGGATAGAGAACCCGAGAGAGAAAATCAAGTTCTGTAGAAGCTGTTTCCGCCGATGAACTCACGCACGATGCTTGTGGGAGGAATTTCATCATCAACGTCTGCTTCATAAACGTAGTTAAGTATTTTAACCATTGCACGCACCTGGTCGTAGCACTCATCGGATGAATCAATAACTGTGAGCAATGGGAAAATGTGCTTTTTGAGAACTGCAAGCTCGTAGAGGGTGGAGCTATTGAAAATAACGTCTGCATTTTCCTGGAAGGGGAAGATCCACTTTTCCTCACCGCGGCGCACCGAATCCCACATGGAGAGAGTTCTCTGAACCGATGAGCCTCTTGTTTCGTAGTCGCGAACAGTTCTGCGGAGTAAACGAAGATAGCTTGTGGGAATTCTGTTGTGATAGTCGAGAGAGAGGGGAAGAAGGGGGCTTACAAACATTCTGAAAATCAGATTTGGGTCAAGCTCCTTTGGAAGTAGCATAGGGTTAAGACCGTGGATGCCTTCAACGATGATAACCGAGTTTTCATTTAGACGCATTTTGTGTCCTGTCCAAACACGTCTGCCAAGCTTGAATGAGAATGTGGGAATCTCTACCTCCTCACCGTGGAGAAGCTGTGAGAGCTGCTGGCAGAAAAGCTCGGTATCTATGGTATTTATGTGCTCGAGGTCGATTTTTCCATCGGGGCCGGGAGCAATCTTATCTCTGTCGATATAATAGTCGTCAAGGCTCATAAGTATGGGAGTCTTACCGTGAACGCGAAGCTGGGTTGCAAGTCTGTTTGCAGATGTAGTTTTACCCGATGATGAGGGGCCTGCAAGCATAACAGCCTTTGCGCCGCGCTCGCATATCATATCTGCAATTTGTGAAAACTTCTTTTCGTGGAGAGCCTCGTTAACGCGGATAAGCTCTCTGATTTTTCCTGATGCAACAAGCTCGTTGAGGTCGGCAACGGTTTCACAGCCCATAAGCTCGCCCCAAGCCTTTGACTCGGATGACATAGAGAAGAAGTTTGGACTCTCCTTGTATTTGGAAACCCGGTCGGGATTTTTAGCATCGGGATAAATGAAGATGAAGCCCTCGGGCGCAGGAATGATGTCCCAGGAACGAAGGAAGCCCGTGGATGGAGCCATCTCACCATAGAAGTAATCAAGGAAGTCACCGTTTTCATATACGTCAATTCTTTCCTTTTTTCTGTAGGTAAGGAGGGTTGCCTTGTCGTCTTCACCAATGCTTCTATAATATTCTATAAGATCCTTTGTGGGCATTCTTCTGCGGCGGAGGGGGAAGTTCTCTGCAACTATGTGCTCAACCTCAGCCTCAAGCTTATCTGCAGAAAAATCGTCAGCACCCGAAACCTTAAAGTACAGACCTGTTCCGACAGTGCAGTTCATGCTACCCTGTGCCTTT
>JAZKZW010000005.1:0-22218 GCA_045612865.1 Eubacteriales bacterium | reverse complement strand
GGACAATATGTTCTGGAATGCTTATACAAACACCCTCTTCATCACCTTCTATGGTACACTCTGGGCAATGTTTGTAGCAATTCTTGGTGCCTATGCACTTTCCAAGAAAAGACTTCTTTTCCGTAAGATATTCAACTTCTTGCTTGTATTCACAATGTGGTTTTCCGCAGGTCTTGTACCACAGTACATAAACTACATTAATACAGGAAAGTTCTTTGAATCTATCGGTATTACCGACGATAAGTGGCTTATTGTAATTGCCATGGGTATGGCAGCGATGAACATCATTCTTCTCCGTAACGCCTTTGAGGGTGTTCCCGCAGAGATTGAAGAGGCTGCTATAGTTGACGGTGCTACAGAAATGCAGATTCTCACCAAAGTTTACCTTCCTATGAGTAAGTCCACCCTTGCAACGGTTGCACTCTTCTTTGCTATCTCCCGTTGGAACGGTTACTTCTGGGCTCGTCAGATGATTTCAAATGGTAATGAGCATCCCCTTCAGGTATTCCTTCGTCTCAAGCTTGAGGAGTTCCGTGATTCTGAACAGATGATCGGTTGGAACGCTCCTTATGCATCTGACTCGGTAATTTACTCTCTCATCGTTTGTTCTATTATCCCAATTCTTGTTATTTACCCCTTCATTCAGAAATACTTTGCAAAGGGCGTAAACATGGGTGGTGTTAAGGAATAATCCTTATCTCACTCACAACCGACTTTCGGTTATTTACACGGTAAATGTAAAGCATTGTTTTCATTTTTCAATATTATAGGAGACATCATTGATTTGAATCTAACAATGCTTTGCCAATACGTGTTTATAATAAAATAATTTTTAGGAGGAACTTTTATGAAAAAGTTCAGAATTATCTCACTAGTGCTTGCACTTTTGATGTGCTGCTCTCTCGCTCTTACATCTTGTGACGCGATACTTCAGCACATTCCCGGTTTCGGTGGACTTCCACAGGGTCCTGTAGAAGATCCTACACCAGATCCCGATCCTACACCAGATCCCGATCCTACACCAGATCCTGATCCCACACCTGACCTTGAGTTCAAGCTCACTTATACACCCGGCACTACACTTCGTATGGCTTGTGGTTATAACAACGCTAAGACAGGTATGCGTTTTGATGCTTCCATTGCTAAAGACGGTATCACACTTGCTGACGGTAATACCTATCAGACAGGTGACTTCAAGCCTACTTGGGTAGCTCTTATGGATACTCTCAATATCAAGATTGATGACCATTATCAGGGCAACAGCGCATCTAACGAATACAAGTACTGGGAGCAGAAGCTTGACCAGATAGACGTTCTCTCCGGTACAGCATCCGCTCTCTCCGAAGCAGGCGCAGCTGGTAAGATCATCGACCTTGCACAGTATCTTGACGATATGCCTAACTTCAAGGCTTATCTTGATGCTAACCCCATCGTTCGTCTTTCCATCACCGGTAACACACAGACAGGTGCGATCTACTTCTCTCCTTACTTTGACGGTGTTGACGATATCGAGCGTATGCCTCTTATGAGAACTGACTGGGTTGAAAAGCTCCTTAATGGTGAAGGCGACTTCACAGCTGAAGCTTCCAAGAACCTTGCACCAGCTTCTTACGCTCCTTACATGCCTACCTCTGGTAAGGTAACAATCGAAACAGTTAATGCTGAAGGTACCGGCACATTCAACCTTACAAAGGATTATGACAAGGCTGGTAACATCGTTGCTCTCATGAACGCAGAGCTTGCTAAGGGCACTGTTACAGGTGTACAGGCAGTTAATATGCTTCGTGACTACATCGACGCAGCTTATGATGGATACTATGGTACAAACCGTGCTGACCTCTTCATCGGTCAGAATGCAGCTTGGGATGCAGACGAGCTTGTTGCTCTCCTTCGTTGCGTAGTTGCTAACCCCCAGACTCTTAACGGTACTGAAGAAGTTCAGGGTCTCTTCTCCAGAGAAGATGGTAACAACCAGAGAAGAGTTGATATGTTCAGATTCGCTGGTACACTCTTCGGCGTTCGTGGCCTTGAGTCCAGACAGGATTATCTCTACGTTGGTGCAGACGGTAAGCTTCACGACGCACGTCAGGAAGAAGATACATACGTTGCTCTCGACAGAATGAACGCAATGGCAGCAGAAGGCCTTATCTCCAAGTCCTATATTGAAGACGATAGCTCAGTTAAGACTGATATCATGCTTAAGGGTGACATGGGCTTCATGCACTATGACTACAACCAGACTCAGACTATCTACAACTATACAGAAGGCGATACAAAGAACTCCAAGCTTGACGCTGATGAAAAGTACATGGCAGTTCTCGTTCCCGTTGCTCGTTGGTACGATGGAACAAACGCTAACGGCGTTTACATGAGATTTACTGAATCCTGGAGATCCGTTAAGACCGATGGTTGGGGTCTCTCTGTAGCAGGTATCGGCGATAACAAGGATAAGCTCCACGCAGCTCTTGCTATCATCGACTATGCTTACTCCGCAGAAGGTCAGATCCTTATGTCCTACGGTCCTGATGCATTCATCAAGACAAATGAAGATGGTTCTTACGTAACATTCAACTTCAACGGTAAGGAAATGCCCGTTATCGCTGACGCTACATACGAAGAGCTTTGGGCAAAGGCTGGTGGTAACTACACTAACTACGCTCGTCAGTACCTCGGTTCCACTCTTTCCTTCGTAAAGAGCCAGGCATTCGAGTATCAGTGCACACACGCAGTTGGTAGAGAAGGCGCAGGCAAGCTCTCCACAGCTATCGCTCTCGGCATTATCAAGCATCCTCTTCTTGCAATAGCAGAGAATCCTTGGTACACATCCGTTCCTACTGTTCTTCCTACAACTAAGCAGGAAAACGATCAGATCAAGACATTCACAGAGCTTGGTTCCTCCGGTTACTTCTCATCCTCTAAGGATGAATCCGGTAAGCCCGCTCAGGTTAACATCTTCACAGATATCATCTGCTCCGGCTACGGTCAGGGTAAGGTTCCCGCTCGTGCTGATATCGTTAACACTGTAAAGACAACATGGAAGGGTATGGCATATCTCCAGTATAAGCAGGGCGCATACAACAAGCTTCTTGCTTATTACGAAAGCCTCAACAAATAATTTATTCGCAATTTTCCCTTTCTTACAATTTTTCTTAATTGTAACAAAATGTGGGGGAGCCGAGGAATCGGCTCTTCCCACCAAAAATAAAAACCAAAGAATTTAAGGTAACCCAAAAAAAACTCTGTTGTCGAGTATATAGGACAACGATAATAACTTGCACTTTTGGCAAGAAACGGAGATAACTATGTATAAGAATCAAATGCTTCTCCAGCGAATCGCGTGTTACTTTATGATTGCAGCATGCGCGCTAGTATTTATTTATTCACTCGGTCTTTGCACAGACCTTTATGGTAACAACTTTGCATATTATGCAGAAGACCCTGATTATATCATCGTAGAAGGTTCACAGATCTACTATGATATTCAGGAATTTAACCGTCAGCTTACAACTGCAGGATTAGTTCTTCTTCTTTTATCTGCAACCCTTCTCGTGTTCCAGAATCATACAAGAAGAAAATATTATTTTGTAAATTACGTGGCTGTGGGTGCAAATGTGGCAGCTGATATCGCAGTAGCTTCATGGGCGCTTTCCGAGGTCGCTAAATATAAACAGCAATTCTTACAGGTAGATTTTGAAGCACTTAAGTTCTGGGCTGAAGAAGTTTTTCTTCACGAATGGACTGATTCTACCTTCTGGTTTGACGCGGCAAGTGTCGTATTCGGAGTACTTATGGTGGCTGCAGCGCTGCTTGTACTTGCAACCGTTTACAAGATGTTTGTTATGGGAGCAGAAAAACGCGCCATCAGAAGAAGTCGCAGAAGACGTTAATAAGGAGGAAACTTACAATGCGTGATGAAAGAACAATAAAAAAGGATAGACTCCGTTATACAAAGAACTCTCTTTCCTCTACACTTGCAATCCTTGCAATCGTGTTCAACGTGCTTTACTTTGTTTCCATCTATTCTTCTGATATCAACCAGTATTACTACACCTATAATATAGGACTTTCTGTAGTATATAATCTTCTTTTCCTTCTTTTCACATTCCTTTGCTCTGAAGGCTTGAAGAATTATAAGTATTCCTATGCTTTTCTAATTATTTTGCTTGGACTCCTTCAGATAGTTAGAATTTTTGAGATCCCCACAAAGGCTCATAACGCTATCGAGGTAGTTGAAGGTGTTGAACAGCTCGTTATGGGTGATGGACAGTTTGTTTATGTTATTATAATGCTTTGCCTCTCCTGCTTGGCAGCTGTTGCCTCCGGCGTTATCGGTATCTATAAGACAGCCGTGCTCAGAGCATATAACAAATCTATCGGTAAGTAAAAAACAAGTTAATTAAAAGAAAGGATTTTTCTCAGTATGGCTTCTGTAAGTTTGAAAAATCTAAACAAAATATACGATAATAAGGTTCAGGCAGTACATAACTTTGATATCGATATCAAGGATGGAGAGCTTATAGTTCTTGTTGGCCCTTCAGGATGTGGTAAGTCAACTACTCTTCGTATGGTTGCCGGCCTTGAGGATATTAGTTCAGGTAAGCTTATTATTGATGGTAAAGATGTTACCAATATGCCTGCAAAGGACAGAGATATTGCTATGGTATTCCAGAACTACGCTCTCTACGGTCACATGACCGTTTATGAGAACATGGCATTCTCTCTCACACTTCGTCACGAGCATCCTAACGTAATTCACGAAAAGGTTATGGCTGCAGCCGAGATCCTCGGCCTTGTTGACCAGCTCAACAAAAAGCCAAAGCAGCTTTCCGGTGGTCAGCGTCAGCGTGTTGCCATGGGTAGAGCTATCGTAAGAACACCTAAGGTATTCCTCTTTGACGAACCTCTTTCAAACCTTGACGCAAAGCTTCGTGGTGCAACCCGTCGTGAGATCCTTCTCCTTCACAAGCGCCTCGGTGCAACAATGCTTTATGTAACCCACGACCAGACAGAGGCTCTTACCCTTGCGGATAGAATCGTTTGTATGTCTATGGGTCACGTTCAGCAGATAGGTACTCCTCTCGAGCTTTATGATGATCCTGCTAACGTTTTTGTTGCTTCCTTCATCGGTCTTCCTCCAATGAACTTCTTTGATATGAAGGTTTCCGGCGGCAAGCTTGTTTCAAACGATATGGTAGTTGAGCTCACAAGAGAAGAGCAGCTTTCTCTCCGTGCGTATGAGGGTAAGGTAATCACTCTTGGTATCAGACCTGAAAATGCTCGTCAGGGTGGAAATATTGTTATGACTGTTTCTTCTAATGAAAACCTCGGACATAATACTCTTGTTCACGGTCACATTGGCAAGCAGAGAATAACCTGTAAGTTCCGTGATTGGTGCGAATATAAAGAGGGCGACCAGATAAAGATTTCCTTCGGTAAAAAGCACTTCTTCGACAAGCAGACCACAAATGCTATTAAACAGGCAGCTCCCGTTGGCGCTGGTAGATAAACAAAAACGATCGTAAAGGAATTGCATTATGGCAAAAATATTCGGAAAAATAAGATCAAGCGTTAAAGAAACTTGGCGTAAGTTTTTGGTTTCCCTTAAGAGAAACCCACAGTATATACCAATAGCAGCGCTTTTAGTGTCATTCTTGGTATATTCACTGAACCTTACACACATTTCTAACACAACTGCTAAAATTTACGGCGAAAATATGGGATTCTATGCATTTCTTTCAATGCTTCTTTCCATTCTTTCCTTCGTATGCATGCTTGGCGCCTTTCCAAAGCGTCAAAAGCCAAAAATTCTTATGATACTTCTTATGTTAGTTATGTACAGCATTGTTATTTTTGCTGATTACAGCTATTACATCAAGATTGTTGAGGCAGTAAGCAGACCTACTAACCCCATCAGAATAAACGCAGATACTATGTATATTCAGAAGGCTTATTCTGTAATGTCTCTTCACATGGTTTTGGTGGCTTTAACAATGGTTTCTGTAGTTTTAGAGCCTCTCTTTGCAAGAATTCTCAGAAAGATCAATACTTCTATCGATGTAGAAGATAACGGAAAGATCGGCAATATCGAGCTTACCGAGGATTAATTTAAATATTTAGGCGAGCTACGAGCCCGGGCTCTGTCAGCTCGCCGTTTTAAGAGTGAATTAAATGTCAGATAATAAGAAAAAACAAAACAATACAGAAAATTATTATGAATTAAAAACAGATGCGGTTAATCGATTGGTTAATGCAGACTCTGTTCCAAAAACGAAGTTAACCGTCGACCCCGGTAGAGAATTTCGTTCCAAAGGCTTCTTAGATAAGATTCCTTCCTGGGTAAAAGCTCTATTTATAAAGTTCTGGTTCAACGGCGCAGCCTGCTTCTTCATTTTCTGGGGACTTGGATTATTTATTCCCGATCCTATGGATATGATGGTTGTGTTCGGCGTGGTTTTAGGTATGATAACCGACGTTTTAGTAAACAATGCTTTCCGTTTTCTTGAAATGTACCCCGGTCAGAACTCCAGATGGATGATGTTCCCCCAGAAAAAATACTGGACATTTTTAGCTAACATTGCTTACGGTGTGTTTATTTTATACATCGTTATGGTCATCTATAATGAGATAAACGTCGCCCTGCTCGCCCATTACGGTGGAGAAAGCTTCCTTGGCGTTGAGCCGCTTGCATTTGGAGCGTTATATATGGCGATCGATATGTTCTTCATTAGCTGTAAGAACATGGTTGTAAGCATTGTTACAGACGCTATGAAACAAAACAAAAAATAACTTTTTAGGATCTATATATGATTAAAACTCTATTTTGCAGCTCGACCTCTGCGGCGTTTGAATGGAGCAATAATCTCCCCTATTACGCTGATAGAGAATATGTAGCAAGACTCAATGGAAATATAGCTTATACAGGAAATACAAACGTTTTTTCTATCTTTAATCTTACTCCAAATCACACCTACGTTTTAACGATTGATGGATTAGATTTTTCCCTCGAGTTTAAGACAGAAAATGAAAGTGCAGCAATAAATGTTCGCGACTTTGGCGCTGTCGGTAACGGTGTTCACGATGATTTTATGGCAGTACAAACAGCAATTAATTGCTTGCCGAAGGGTGGAAGATTGTATTTTCCTGAGGGCACATATCTTGTAGCCCCATTAAACTTAAAAAGTGACATAACATTGGATATAACCAAGGGTGCAACTATCCTTGGAACAACTGATAGAACAAGGTATCCCGTAATTCCCGGTAGTGTTTTTGATATTGCAAGTGGTAACGAGCATCATTTTGGCACCTGGGAGGGAAATGCAGTTACTATGCATCAGGCGCTCATCTTTGCCGAGCATGCGAGTAACATAAAAATTGTTGGTGAGGGAGTTATTGACGGCAATGCGCAAAACTCTACCTGGTGGATTGATGTTAAAAAGCAGCCCCACGGCCGTCCACGTCTTTTCTTTGCTAACAGATGCGAGAATATAGCTCTTCACGGAATTACTGTGCAGAACGCAGCCTCTTGGCAGCTCCATCCGTATTTCTCCAAAAACTTGAAATTTATCGATTTGAGTGTTTTTGCTCCAAAGGACAGCCCTAACACAGATGCTCTTGACCCGGAAGCTTGCGATAACGTAGATATTGTTGGATGTAAATTCAGCGTTGGAGACGATTGCATTGCTATAAAATCCGGAAAAATTGATATCGCCAGAAAACTTAAAACTCCTGCGAGCCGTCACACCATCAGAAACTGTATAATGGAGCATGGCCATGGCGCTATTACTCTCGGCAGTGAGATGGCAGGTGGTGTAGTTGATCTTACTGTAAACAGATGCGTATTTAATAAAACAGATCGCGGTCTTAGAATTAAGACTCGTAGAGGACGCGGCAAATACGCTGTTATAGATGGTGTATTGTTCGAGAATATTGTGATGAACAGAGTTCTTACCCCAATAGTTATAAATATGTGGTATAACTGCTGTGACCCTGATAGATACACCGAATATGTTTGGTCCAGAGAGAAGTTCCTTGTAGATGAGAGAACACCTCGTCTTGGTGCCTTCGTCTTTCGTGATATGCGTTGTGAGGACTGTGAGGTTGCAGCTTGCTATTGTGACGGACTTCCCGAAGCGCCTATCGAAAGCATTGAGCTTGAAAACATTGTTTTCACATTTGCCCCTGATGCAAAGGCAGATAGACCTGCTATGAGAAACTTTATGGAAGACTTCTTAAGAAGCGGTATGTACTTTGATAACGTAAAGAATCTTACTGTTAAAAATGTTGAAATGCAGGGTCAGCTTGGCGAAGTGCTCATTGCTAAAAATGTAGAAAATCTTATCAAAAAGTAAACTATTATTAACAAAAAGCCATTCTCGGAAAGGAGATTGCCATGTATTCAAAAATCGATGCATACATAAATCGTCTTGTAAATGATTCTACTCCCGATGCCCCAATGTGGAATATCGAGAATATCAGAATGGGTAAAAAGCCTCATTGGAATTATATTGACGGTTGCATGGTTTGTGCATTTATGGAGATCGCCGAAATAACGGGAAATAAAAAATATTCGGACTTTGTAGAAAAGTTTGTTGACTATTATGTAAGGGAAGACGGCAGCATTCTCGGTTATGACAAAGAGAAGTATAATCTTGATGATGTGAACGAGGGCAGAGTTCTTTTCCCACTTTACAAAAAAACAGGCAAGGAAAAATACAGACTTGCTATTGAGCTTCAAAAATCCCAGTTAAGAGATCAGCCAAGAACCTCTACAGGAAACTTCTGGCACAAGCTTATATATCCAAACCAGATCTGGCTTGATGGCCTTTATATGGCGCAGGTATTTAATACAATGTATGCCAAGGAGTATGAGGGCGGAGATTACTCCGATGTTCTTATGCAGATCAAAAATGTTAGAAAGTATATGTTCGATGAGAATTATAAGCTCTTCTATCACGGTCTTGATTGTACAAAATCTATTTTCTGGGCAGATAAAGAAACCGGTCTTTCCAAAAACTTCTGGCTTCGTGCTATCGGCTGGTTTACTGTAAGCATGGTTGATATTATTTCCATTATGGATAACGAGTCCGCAAGGGCAGAGGTGTCAGCCATCTTCCGCGAAACAATTGACGGAATCCTTCAGTACCGAGACAGCGAAAGCGGAATGTATTACCAGGTTGTAAATATGGGCGGCAGAGAAGGCAACTACCTTGAAACCAGCGGCAGCGCTATGATCGCCTATGCAATTATGAAGGGTGCACGAATCGGAGCTTTGCCAAAAGAGTACTGGTCGCTCGGTAAAGAAACCTTTGACGGAATTACAAAAAAATACCTTACCGTATCTGATGATGGCAACCTTAATCTCTCAGGCATTTGCCTGGTTGCAGGACTTGGTCCGGAGAATAATTTGCGCCGTGACGGCAGCTTTGAGTATTACATCTCCGAGCCGGTGGTAGAGAATGATGCAAAGGGTGTTGCGCCATTTGTTTTAGCCTACACCGAGATTCTTCGAGGTGCAAAATGAAGCTATACATAAGAGCCCACGATCTGGGCGTTAAGGATATTGTACCAATCACAGAAAAGCTTTGTGAATATGGTCTTGACGGTGTTCAGTTTGTCGGATATAAATGTCTTTCAGATGTTAAACAAACCGTTGGATCCTTCACTGCATCCCACGCAGCAGAAGTTGCAAAAAACCTTAAAAATGTAAACAAAACTATACCTTTAATAGGTGCATACTTCAATCCGGTGCATCCAAATCTTGAAAAGAGATCTGCAGGAATTGCACTTTTTGAAGAATATATTAACTATTCCAAGGCCCTTGGATCTTCCTTTGTTGGTTCGGAAACAGGCTCCTGCCTCGGTGAACCCTGGGCATACCATCCCGACAACAGAACCGAAGCATCCTATAAAATTGTAGAAGAAACCTTCCGCCATCTTGCCGATTATGCAGGGGAGCGAGGTGTTAACATCGCAATGGAGGGTGCATTTGGACACGTTGCTTATGACGTACAAACCCTGGATATGATTGTAAAGCGCATAGGCAGAGAAAATATCAGAATCATTTTTGACTTATATAATTATCTTGCTCCTGAGAACTTTGATAGAGCTTATGACATACTTGATGAGGGACTTCAAACCTTTGGCGACAGAATACTATTATTCCACATCAAGGACTGCATCCTCACCGAAGACGGTAAGCTCAAGCAGGTATCTGTAGGGCAGGGATCTTTAGATTTCGATCGAATTTTAGGAAGAATATATGATCACAATCCTGACGCACTTCTCGTTTTTGAGGGTACGGTTGGCGATGATCTTCCAAAATCCATTGAGTTTATAAAAGAAAAAATAAAAGAAATAAAAGCTACAAAGAGCAAGTTATAAGGAGAGTTGCATATGGCATACTTATCACTCAAACAAATCAACAAAATTTACCCTAACGGCTTCCATGCTGTTCACGATTTCAACCTTGATATCGAGCGCGGAGAGTTTATCGTTTTCGTTGGTCCCTCCGGATGTGGAAAATCTACCACACTTCGTATGATTGCAGGTCTTGAAAATATCAGTAAGGGTGATTTCCTCATTAACGGTAAACGCGCAAACGAGATGGGCCCCCGTGAAAGAGAGGTTGCAATGGTATTCCAGAGCTATGCGCTCTATCCTCATATGTCTGTTTATGACAACCTTGCATTTGGACTTTCTCTTAAGGGTGTTGACGAGGACGTTATTGAAGAAAAGGTTAACGCAACTGCCAAAATTCTTGGTCTTACAGAGTATCTTGACAGAAAGCCAAGAGCTCTTTCCGGTGGTCAGCGCCAGAGAGTAGCAGTAGGTCGTGCCATCATTCGTAAGGTTGGTATCTTCCTTATGGACGAACCTCTCTCAAACCTTGATGCAAAGCAGCGTGTAACCATGCGTTCCGAGATCACACAGATTCATAAGAGCGTTGGCGCTACTACAATTTACGTAACTCATGACCAGACCGAGGCTATGACAATGGCTGACAGAATCGTAGTTATGAGAGACGGATACATCCAGCAGATCGGAACTCCAAAGGAGCTTTACTTCAATCCCGTTAACGTATTCGTTGCCGGCTTCATTGGCGAGCCTCCTATGAACTTCATTCGCGCACAGCTTAATGGTGGTATGATCGTAATCGGTAATTATAAGTATGATCTCAGCCACGTTCTTGACAAGAATACTCTCGCTAAGTACAATGGCAAGGAGATCGTATTCGGCTTCCGTCCCGAGGCTATTAATCTTCACGATATGAAGAATGCGTACGTTATCCCTGCAAAGGTTGAGCTTACCGAGCTTCTTGGTGACAACACTAATGTTTACATTGATATCAAGGGTGTTAAATCTATCCTTAAGATTGATCCACACGATACACCCGCTATGGATGCAGACATTAAGTTTGCAATTCCTCTCAGCTCTGTATATATCTTTGACGGCGAAACCGAAAAGGTTATTCCCACAACAAGACAGAGAATTTAATCAAAAATCAAAAAACAAAGGCAGGTTGGAAATTCACAACCTGCCTTAAAACATATATAAAATGTAAACAATTGTTTTCTTTCGATGGGCTTTTATCAATCTTCGTCGTCTGCGAGATTATCCGCATCTTCCTCAGAAGGTCTCTCATCAACGATGTGAAGTGTCTCAATTCGGCGGCCGTCCATCTTAAGAACGTCAACCTTAAGACCACCGTGCTCAAAGCTATCGCCCTCCTCGGGAATCTTTTCCAGCACAGCCATTGCCCAACCGTTTGCGGTGGAAGCATCAAGCTCATCGTCGTATGGAATATCAAGCTCGTCAAAGAGCTTTTCAATATTAGTCATACCGGAAACCTCGTATTCGCCGTCAGCAATTTCCTTGATTTCCTCAACGATCTCGTCGTGCTCATCCCAGATGTCGCCTACGATTTCTTCCAATATATCCTCAAGTGTAACAATACCCGCGGTAGATCCGTATTCATCGGTTACAACGGCAAGGTGGAGCTGCTTTTCTTGAAGCTCTTTCATAAGATCATTTACGTTCTGTGTTTTTGCAACGTAGATAACGGGCTTGATAATCTCCTCAATGGAAACGTTTTTGTCCTTAACGAGAGAGTAGAAATCCTTGTAATAAAGAATACCAACAACATTGTCAAGGTCGCCCTCATAAACAGGTATTCTTGAGTAGCCGGATTCGGAGAATGTTTTTGCGACAGTGTCTTTATCTGCGCTTGTGGGAAGAGCGGTAATATCAATTCTGGGAGTAAAGATGTCGCCAACCTCAAGGTCGCCAAACTCGATAGCGCTCTTGATAAGAGAGCCCTCTTCCTCGTCAATGTCGCCCTCCTCCTCAGCTTCCTCGATAATGGAGATAAGCTCTTCTTCTGTAATACCTGTGTCCTCCTCGGGCTTGAATACCTTTGTCAGGAGATTTTGCCATTTCTGGAACAAGAATGTAACGGGAGTGAGAATTACTAAGACAACCTTAATGATTGGAGCAGAGATCATAGCAAATTTATCGGGAGAGTTCTTTGCAATACTCTTGGGAGAAACCTCTCCAAAAATGAGAACCAAAACAGTAAGTGTTGCAGTAGCAATTGTTGCCGCCAGTTCCTGGTTTGAGATAAGTGCCTGGAAAAGCAAGGTTGCCATTGAAGCGGCTAGAATATTAACTATGTTGTTACCAACTAAAATCGCAGAAATAAGTCTGTCATAATCCTCTGCCAGGTCAAGAACGAGAGCAGCCTTCTTATCTCCCTTTTCCGCCATAGTTTTAAGTCTTATGCGGTTAAATGTAGAAAATGCCGTTTCGGTTGCAGAGAAATATGCCGATAAAGCTAAACAAGATAGTATTATTGCAAGTTGCCAACCCATGATTTTTTAATTTATACCTTTCAAATATAATATATAATTTAACTTATGAGTAAATCTCGAAAAACGCAAAAAAGCATAACCCTACCCCAAAAGTACGGCTACGCCTCAAATTAAACTATGAAATTACGGTACAACTCTGACAAGTATCCCCGTCTGTGCCGTCGTCCATGCGTCCTCCAAAAAAATCATCAATCCAGCCAAAGCTGAAAGCGTTATTACTACATATCTTACCATATTTTTTTGAAAAAGTCAATACCTTTAATAAAAATAAGACAAATATCAGCTAAAAACCGGTAAAATTATTGACAAAAAACATAAAGAATGCTAGAATGTAGTTAAGAAATAAGTAAATCAACAAAAAGTATAAGGGGAAGATTATGGCATATTCTTGTTCATTTACAGGGCATAGAAAAATCAAAGAATCGCACAAGTCGTTCATATCGGATATGATATCCCATGCTATACAGTGTGCCTATGACGAGGGCTGCCGTGATTTTTATACCGGTGGTGCAGTGGGATTTGACACCTTGGCGGCAAGAGAAGTAATCAGGTTCAGACTAACTCACCCGGGCGTCAGATTAATTCTTTGTCTGCCTTGTCAAAACCAGGATGACGGATGGAACGAAGCAGAGCAGAGCGCATACAACCATATTTTATCTGTAGCAGATGAGGTTATCTATGCACGTGATACATACTCCGAGGGATGTATGAGAGAGCGTAATTTCCTCCTTGCCAATAAATGCGATATACTCATAGCCTACTGTGGAAAGCAGAACAGCGGAAGCTCTCAAACCATCAGAATGGCAGAGGCAATGGGTAAGGATGTCTTCAATCTTTATCACAAATTGGATATAATGTAAAAAACAAAAAGAGCGGAAAAACCGCTCTTTTTGCGACAAATGGGAAGTAAAGTTTGCAAATTTGAATAAATCTCCGTTTTTACTTTAGCACAAATGACTCAATATAATTCAAAAATTCATTAAAACAAAAGCTCTGATAATTTCTCCTCTAAAAGATCAAAAGGTCACACAAGTGCTGTTTTACATTTGCAGTTGTTATTGAGTGATGGATTGACAGTGGTGGGTGTTTTGCCCTAATATTAAAAAACATACCAAATTTGCTGTTTTTTTGAAAAAAACTATTGATTTTTGCGTATTTATATGTTATAATAACAAGGTAATAATAATGGGAGTCCCCCATTAAGAAAGAAAGGTAAAATAAAATGAAATTTGACATTATTGATTTTGTTAACCACTACGTTGGCATCATTACTGGCTACATTCCTTTTGAGATTCCTGCAGTAGCGATCATTATTCCTGCGGTAGCAGCAGTTCTTTCTCTTGTAATTGCTCTTTGGGGAAGAAAGCTTCTTAACACTCTTAAGCTCTTCGTTTGCGCAGGTGCAGGCTATTATCTTGGCTCTGCAATCATCTTCCCATTTGTTAAGGACTTTGTTGTAGGTTATGGTGTAGAGGCTTGGATGGCTGGTGCAGCTCTTGCAGTTATCGGTGCTCTTCTTTGCAAATTTGTTTACGGTGTTGCTTTTGCAGGCGTATTCGCTTATGTAACATTTGAGTTCGTTCCTGACTATGTTAAACTTCTTAACAGCAATATCATTTATGCCGCTGTTGCAGCAATCGTAGTATTTGCAGTTGTTCTTATTTTCCGTGGCTTCGTTGAGACAGCATCTACTTCTGTTGGTGGTGGTGCAGGCTTCTCCGTTGGTCTCTATTCTGCAATCGTAGCAGTTACAGCTGCATTAAACAGTGGTGCAAACGGTACAGGCACTAGACTTGAGGCTACAACTCCTATTCTCGGTTCTCTTACATACGAGTCCGCTTTCCTTCTTGCGGTAGGTACAGTTGTTGCTCTTATCGGTTTCATTAAGCAGACAAAGAACAGACACATGTTCTAATACTTAAAACTACATACCAAATTGCCGCTCGCAAGAGCGGCTTTTTCTTTTCTCAAACGGGCCTCACATTTACTTTATTTTTATTATTTTTTATAAATCACTTTACAACATTTATTTTTTATGTTATAATCACTATGAATGATTATAAATATTTGGCAGGTTTAGCAGTGAAAAACACAAGAAATACAAAATTCGATAAAAGAAATCAGGAAAACAAAAGACAAAATAACCACTCCCTTGAAAGACGCGATCAAACACGCGAGGTGTTTGTTGATGAAAACGTTATTTCCGGCAGAAATGCTGTAAAGGAATTGCTCTCATCGGGTAGAGATATAGAGAAGATTTATATCCAGTCCGGCGAGCGCGAGGGATCGGTTAATCTCCTTATCGGACTTGCATCCGAGAGAAAAATAAATATCATTGAAACCGATAAGACAAAGCTTAACGCTATTTCAGGCGGAGCACGTCACCAGGGCATTGTTGCTATCGCTGCCGAGCGCAATTATTCTTCGGTAGAGGAAATTTTGGAATATGCTGAATCCAGGGGAGAGAAGCCATTTATAATTCTCCTTGACGGAGTTGAGGATCCCCATAACCTTGGTGCTATAATAAGATCGGCAGAATGCTGTGGAGCACATGGAGTTATTATTCCAAAGCGCAGAGCAGTTGGCCTTACTACCACGGTTGGCAAAGCGTCCGCAGGAGCTATCGAGCATATGCGAGTTGCAAAGGTAACTAACCTTTCTTCAACTATTGATGAGCTCAAGGAGCGTGGCATGTGGTTTTACTGTGCAGATATGGGTGGAGAAGCATATTATAACACCGATATGAAGGGCGCAGTTGGTCTTGTTCTTGGTAGCGAAGGCTTCGGAGTTTCAAGACTTGTAAAAGAAAAATGTGATTTTGTGGTTTCCATACCACTTTACGGAAGCGTTAATTCAATGAACGTTTCTTGTGCTGCCGCCGTGATTATGGCAGAGGTTGCAAAGCAGAGAAATTAAAGGAGGTAAAAATCGTGGCTAACGAAGGAAAGATTGAAGAAATACTTGAGAAGACCGACGAGGTTACCTCAATAACCAAAAACAATGATCAGTCTATGGAGTTTAACTTTAAGGGCGGTCTTGTGTTTGAAAACATGGCGATAGTTGACGATAAGGATGAGGGTAAAGAAGCTCAAAAATCCGCTCCCCGCGATACCGAAGAAAAGTCCGAGGAAGCAGAAGACGAGTTTGCTCTTCCCGACATCTTCCAAATTGATGAAAAATACAATACTCCTCCCACACCTGATACTCCTACAACTATATTCAGAACCTACGTTCCAAAGTTCACCGATGCCAGCGAGAATTATCGTATGATCAACGATCCCCGTCCCCGCCCAAAGGTTGAGCCAAAGGCATCCAGCATCAAGGCAGACGTTGATTCCGATACAGCTGACGTTGATCCTATCGCAGAGATTGAGGTAGAGCACGATGATGTTGTTACCGTAAATATCAATGGCAAGGAGGACGATCGCAGTGATACTCTCAACGTTTTCAAGTTTGCCGATGCAGTCTCTATAGCCCAGGGACATAAGCCGGAGAGAACTGTTGAGGACGAGAGAAATGAAATAGATCAGCTCTTGACTCCAAAAAAGGCAGAAGAGCCCAAGGCTGAGCCAATTCCCGAGCCTATCCCCGAGCCGGTAGCAGAGCCGGAGCCCAAAAAGGCAGAGAGGGAAGAGCCTAAAGCCTATTCAATTCCTGATCCACACGATGATATGCGTGTTGTTGATTACGGAACATCAAAAAATGATACCAAAAAATATAAGCACATCGATCCAGAGGGTGTAAGCAATGAAACTCCCTCACCAAAGAAAAAAAGACTTGGCGACACCGAGTTTAATTCACAGGCAGAGCGAGATGAGTTAAAGGATTCCTTCCTTGATTCTATCATGTCCATAAAGATCAGAGCTGTTGCTATGGCAGTAATAGCATTATTCCTCGTTGTCTATGAAGTATTTTTGGTTGCCAAAATGCCAAATCTCTTTGTAGGCATCAATAGATATCTTGTAAGCGCAGTAGATTTTGCCTTTGTGGCAGTTTTGTACGCCCTTGCCATTCCCGAGGTAGCAAGATCGTTTAAGTACATTACCTTTGGACGCGTTATTCCTGAAATTTCGCTTACTGTAGCATTTGTTGTTGAAGTGCTTTATACCATAGTTTCGGTAGCCAACAGAGCGGTGAACAATCCCCTATTCGGAGTACTTTTCAGCATATTTGCTCTTACCACCGTCCTTTCTGCATATTTCCGTGTAACTGCCGATTTCACAGCGTTCAAGGTTATATCCAGAAATACAGAAAAGCAGATTCTTGATAAAAAGCTTACAAGAACCTTGGGCGATGAGAATATGGCTCTTGACGGAGCGATTGATGAATATAAATCCAGAACCTCCCGCATTTTCAAGGCTGCGTTTATCAGCGATTTCTTCAAGCGCACTCGCAAGGTTTCGGAAAACACATTTGTATCCATTCTCCCAATGGTTATTTCTCTTGCAGTTGCTATACTGACAGGCGTTATAACAATGGCAATAAAGGGAGATGTGGTCTATGCTTCATCAGGATTTACAGCAGTAATGCTTCTCTCATTGCCTGCATTCTCGGTTCTTATTCACAAGCTTCCTTATTATGATGCCCAGATGGCAGCCCTTGATGAAGAAAGCACCCTTGTTGGTGAAACCTCCTATCACTCATTCTCATCAGTTGACGTAATGGCGTTTGAGGATACCGATATATTCGGCGTTGACGATGTAAACCTTCGCAGAATGATGCTTTACGGTGATAAGAATGATATGGAAGGCGCTATGAAGCAGATGAGCTCCCTCTTTGCCGCTGTTGGTGGCCCCCTTGATCTTATATTCAGAAAAACTCTCGATCGCAAGTGCCATCCCGCTTATGATATTACTATTGAGGCAGACGGACTTTCAGGTATAGTAGATGGCTCCCGTATATCCGCAGGAACAGAAGAATATATGCTTCGCCACAATATTGCGATACCCGAGCTTAGCCCAAAGAAGGAAATGGGCATCGATACCACAAAGGTTATGTATGCCGCAGAGAATGGCGAGATTTATGCCAAGTTCTATATCAGATATTCCTTCTCCGAGGAGTTCACAATGCTTCTTCCCTCTATTAAAGCAGAGGGTATAGTTCCTCTCATTTACACAAGAGACCCTAACATATCAAACGAGCTCTTAAAGACATTAAGCGCAGGCTCGGACTCTATGCGCGTTATGAAAAAATATCACCCCCTCTCTGACGAAGGCGAAAAGATTTACAGAAGAGTCAGCGCAGAGCTGGTTACATATGGTGATAAAATTAACGCTATTAACACTGTTTTGCTAACTAAAAAGTATAAAAAGTTTGCCCAGCAGCTTTCAGGCACAGAACTTTATGCAACCATCTTTGGATCAGCTCTTGCTGCAATCCTCACATTTGTTGGCGCTACCTCTGTTCCCGTTGTTGTGTTTGGCATCTGGCAGATCGCTCTTTGCGTTGCTCTCCGCCTTACCAGTAAGAGGGTATTCCCGAGATCTACCAGCTATAAAGAAGATACTAACTAAATACAAAAAAGGGGCTGTACTGTCGTCAGCCCCTCTCACTTGAAAACGAAAAGGATAACTATTATGCAGAAAGAAAATATGTCTTCAATATTGAAATCGGTGCAAAAGCCCGGCAGATATATTGGCGGAGAATATAATAGTATAATGAAAAACAAGGATGAAGTAAAGTGCCGTTTTGCCTTTTGCTTCCCGGACACATACGAGATAGGTATGTCCAACCTTGGTGTAAGAATTCTTTATGATGTACTCAATAAGGATAAGGACGTCTGGTGCGAGAGAGTATATGCTCCCTGGACGGATATGAAAGAAAAGATGGAGGAGCTGTCAATTCCTCTTACCGCTGTTGAGAGTGGCGACCCTATTACCGACTTTGATCTCGTTGGCTTTTCTCTCCAGTACGAGCTTTGTTATACCACAGCACTTCAGATGCTCAAGCTGTCAGGTATTCCCATCTGGGCAAAGGATAGAGGAGAGGATTGCCCCATCATAATCGCCGGTGGCCCTTGTGTTTATAACTCCGAGCCGGTTGCAGAGTTCTTTGACCTTGTAAATATAGGTGAAGGTGAGGAAGTCCTCCTTGAAATCTCACACCTTTACATTGAAATGAAGGAAAATGGCACCTACACTCGTGAAGCATTCCTTCGTGCCGCATCCCACATAGAGGGTGTTTATATCCCATCTCTTTATGATGTATCGTATAACGATGACGGAACTATAAAGGAATATAAGCCAAAGTATGATGATACCCCCACCAAGATAAAAAAGAGAATTATTGAGGATCTTGATAAGGTTTCCTATCCCGAAAAGCTTGTTATGCCATACATTGAAACCGTACACGACAGAATAGTTCTTGAAACCTACCGTGGTTGTATCAGAGGCTGTCGTTTCTGCCAGGCAGGTATGGTTTACCGTCCCATTCGTGAAAAAACTCCCGAAACCCTCTGCCGTCAGGCAAAATGCCTCTATGATAATACAGGCTATGAGGAAATTTCTCTTATATCCCTTTCCATCAGCGACTATTCTCGCATTCGCGAGCTTACCGATAGCCTCCTTGAGTGGACAAATGACGCACACGTAAGCCTCTCTCTCCCATCGCTTCGTATAGACAGCTTCTCGGAGGAGCTTATGAAAAAGGTTTCATCTGTAAGAACCGGTGGTATCACCTTCGCTCCCGAGGCGGGAACTCAAAGACTTCGTGATGTTATCAACAAAAACGTTACAGAAGAAGACCTTATGCGCTCGGTTGGCATCGCATTCAGATGTGGAAAGAGTAGTGTAAAGCTCTACTTTATGAACGGTCTTCCTACCGAAACTCTTGAGGATATTGAGGGTATTGCAACCCTTTCTCAAAAGGTAGTTGGAGAGTATTTCAAGCTTCCTAAGCCCGATCGTCCTCGCGGACTCGGCGTAACCATCAGCGTTTCTTGCTTTGTGCCAAAGCCATTTACCCCATTCCAGTGGGAAAAGCAAGATTCCTTTGAAACTCTTATTGAAAAGCAGGAGCACCTTAAAAAGTGCATCACAGACAAGCGCATAAGATATACCTACCACGATGCCAAGGTTTCCTTTATTGAGGCTGTTTTTGCCCGTGGTGACAGAAAGCTTGCAAAGGCTATTGCTCTCGCAGTAGAGGAGGGCGCAATGTTTGATGCCTGGGATGAATACTTCGATTACGATAGATGGATGGACGTGTTCTCCAGAGCAGGCATTGATACCGATTTCTATACCACACGTGGATTTGGTCTTGACGAGGTTCTTCCTTGGGATATGATCGACTGTGGCGTTACAAAGGCATTCCTTCTTCGCGAACGTCAGAAGGCATATGAAGAAAAAACAACCCCCTCCTGCGCAGAGCATTGCTCGGGATGTGGCGCAAATAAGCTTGGAGGTAAAAACAGATGGTGCAAGTAAATAACGTTCCTTATGTTACTCTCCGTATCAAGTTTAAGAAGGTTGGCAGACTTCAGTATATCTCCCACCTTGACCTTGTTCGCACAATGCACAAGATTTTAGTTCGCTCAAAGCTTCCTATGTGGTACACCGAGGGCTTTAATCCAAAGCCAAAAATGGTTTTTGCTGCCCCCCTCTCCATTGGTGCAGAGAGTCTTTGTGAGTTTATGGACATTCGCCTGACAGAGAAGATTCCACCCGCAGATGCAAAGGCTATCCTCAATAAAAATATGACCGACGAGATGCAGGTTCTTGAAGCTTACTATCCAACAGAGAAGTTTACTGAACTAAAGTGGCTCTCATATACAATGAATATTAAAACTCAGCACAATTCTGAAGAAATAGCTAACCAATGTAACGAATTGTTTGCAAAAAATGAGATTTCTGTATTGAAGAAGACAAAAAGTGGAGAACAGAATGTTGATATTAAGCCTCTCATTCACTCTGCCACTGCAGAAGCCACAGGTGATCTTGTTCGTCTTAATTTAGTGCTCTCTGCAGATCAGTCCTGCTTCCTTAATCCCGAATATATAGCAGATGCTATTCGTAACAATATAGGAATTCTTAAAGAGGAAAATATGACTGATGAGTACTACACAATCCTTCGTACAAGTGCTCACAAGTCTGATATGAGTGAGTTTAGATAATTGAATCTATATTAATAGCAGAAAGTCGTTTGAGGTGTTTAAGTGCGCTGATCAGGCGGCTTTTTGTTATATTCTTGTTCTCGTTTTCCAGTCTCACCTCTGCCTCGTATTCTGAAAAAAGATCCTCAATATTCATAAGATCCTTGTGGCTAACGCTGATGCTGATAAACCTTTGATATTTCAGGTACTTGTCCTTCGTTGCGAGAACGTCATCATAGTGGCTGTGATTTTCAACATCGCCGAGTATCTCGTCTATCCTCTCGTTCAATATCTTTGTGTTCAGCGTAACAGAGGTCAATATCATAACCAGCGTAATAATCGCAAATATTTTAGCCCCCATTCCCATTCCTCCTGATAATATTCGTTTTCCCCGAGTCATCTATAGTCATAAGTATTATATCCTTTAGTCCCTCCTCGGTCATAACCTTTTGTATCTCCTTTTCCACCCCCAGCCGCTTAACGGCGTCCTCCATTACCTCTCCGTCAATTATCAGGCTGTGCGCAAATGTGGTATCACTGTTTTTGAATAGGGAAAGCGTTCCGTTTTGCTCTATAATTCCGTACTTGACCTCGGAAATATCAAATATATTTTGCCCCCTCATTTCGGATAAAAGCTCGTTGATGGAAATTCGATTGTTGATAAGCGCCTCTTCAAGAAGTCTTCCTTTATATATTATATATACGGGTCGCCCTTCCACTGCCTTTTTAACAAATCTTGAGCTGTTTTTGATAGTTGAAACCACTATCTCCAGTGAAATTATAAGAAGTATGGGAATTATAGCATTGAGTATAGGAATGTCGGGGTCGTCAATAGGAATTGCTGCCAGCTCGGAAATAAGTAGGGTGGAAACAAGGTCGCCAACATCAAGCTCTCCTATCTGTCTTTTTCCCATAATCCTCATCGAAAATGTCAGCAGAATGTACATAATAAGGCATCTTATAACTATAGCAACCATAAAAATCACCTCCACAATGTATTATTTTATTAAAAATACACAATAATGCAAAAAAGTGAAAAAAACTTTTAAAAACCTATTGACATTTGAAAAATAATGTTGTATAATAGACGAGTCAACTGTGCGCTGAACTGCGCCACGCGACATTGATCATTGAAAATTGAACAACAAAAGAAATTTGAATTAAGCACTAAATGTGCAATTCTCGTTAATGAAACACATTGAGAAACTCAAAAAGTAAAAGAAGCTAAGAAAAAATAGCTCTGAAAAAGGTTTTAAGTTCCTG
>JAZKZW010000004.1:0-2492 GCA_045612865.1 Eubacteriales bacterium | reverse complement strand
GTGGAAGGTATCAAAGAGAATGAAGCTTCCGATAATGAGGAAAAAGTACGCCACGTCGCCAAGTCCCTGTGGAATCGAGAATACGCCCCAGAATGAAAGAGCAAATGGCACTGCGCCAAAGATGAGATAGGGTCTTCTCTTTCCCCAGCGTGATTTTGTTTTATCTTCAAGATAGCCAAAGAGTGTGTCGTTTATTAAGTCCCAAGTAATCTTACCAACGAGCATCGCCGTACCTGCAAGACCGGGTTTAACGCCAACAACGTCTGTATAATAGAAGAGCATTGAGTACTGGTGCATAGCAGTAACTACCGCCATACCAAAGTCACCTACACCGTACTTCATCTTTGTCCATACAGTGAGTTTTCCGTTTTTCGTGAGTTTCATAGTATTTCTCCTTTAACAAAAAATGCAGATAACCGAATTGGGATTTGCCATATCCTTTTTTTCAAGTTAATCTGCAGTAGCCACATTATAGCACAAAAAGAATAATTTGTCAACTTTTTTAGTTTCGTGGTTGACTTATCTAATGAACAGTCTTTATTAACCGAAAAAAATAAAAGCCCCCAAGGCTAAGCCGGGAGCTCTATTTATGAAAACATATCTTTTTATAGAGTTATCTTATTTTGATTTTTTCCAATACGTACCTTTATACATAGCTTCTCTGAAGGTGTTAACATCTATTTCAGACTTTCCAATAGATACGTAATCTATGTAAATATCATAACCATAATACAAAATGGTATTGTCAGGATATATGCTCATAGTTCCTAAAACATATCCTTCCGAATTATAAAAATAGATATAAACAAATTCTTCGCCTTTTCTAATAAGCTCCCACGAATCATCCATTATTTTATCGTATGCATCATAGCCATCAATATCGGTTACCATTATTTTGTCTAAATTTTTATCTATGACATGCTTAAAAAATCCGTCAACATCATAGGTTTTTTCTAATGGTGGGAATCCAAATTCGTTATAATTCGTAATCCTGTATAGGATGTATGCCACGTCTTCTTTATGCAAACGATCACCTAAAGTAACAGTTTCGCTCATGAGAAGGTCGGGGTATTCTTCTTTGAATTTATCCAATTCAGTTTTAGGTGTTTCGGTACTTGGTGTTCCAATACTTGGCAATACGATACCGGGTATTTCTGTGCCTGGTGTTTCGGTGCTCGGTGTTTCGGTGCTTGGTGTTTCGGTGCTCGGTGTTTCGCTTTCCAGCCACGCGCTTATATCGCAACCTGTCAGAAATATCATAATTGTTAAGCAAAGTATTAGTATTCTTTTCATAAATACACCCTTTCTTATTTTGGATTGCTTCATTATACACAAATTTTAGGCATTTGTCAATCTAATGTATATTAATGCATATATGAAATTTTTTCATAAGGACATAACAAAAAAGATTACAAAAGTGATTTTTCTGCATAAATTTCTCGTTTTGAATTTACAGTTGACTTTTTTCGTCTTTTGTTGTACAATTATTTAGTATTATATTTTTTCGAGGTATCAGATGCTGAACCGAAGCTTTACCGATAGAATGAAGCGCCTGCTTGGCGATGGATATGAGGATTTTATTTCGGCTATGGAAAAGGATCCTGTCAGGGGCGCGAGAGTTAACAAAATAAAGTGTAAAACCGAAGATTTCCTTCGTATAACCGATATGAAGTGCGAGGCTATACCCTACGTTGACAACGGCTTTATCATCAGAGATAGCGATGGCGTTGGTCTCACTCCCGAGCATCACGCAGGAATGATATACGTTCAGGATCCCGGGGCTATGTCCGCACTATCTGCAGTAGATTTTCATGAGGGTGAATGGGTGCTTGATGCTTGCGCTGCACCGGGTGGAAAATCCTCACAAATAGCTGAACGAATCGGCGACGAGGGCTTCCTTCTTTCAAACGAGTTTGTTCCTAAAAGGGCGAAGATCATTGTTGGAAACTTCGAGCGCCTTGGCATAAAAAATGCTATGGTGACCTCTCTTGATACCAAGGAGTTTCCAAAGATGTTCCGTGGCGTTTTTGACACTGTGGTTTGCGATGCGCCCTGCTCCGGCGAGGGTATGTTCCGCAAGAGCGACGAGGCTATTGCCGACTGGAGCGATGAAAACGTTTCTATGTGCGCAGAAAGACAGCTTGGCATTTTGGAGAACCTTATTCCTACTATAAAAGATGGTGGCAGACTTATTTATTCTACCTGTACATACTCTCTTGACGAGAACGAAATGATCGTGGCTAAAATTCTTGAAAACCACCCGAGCTTTGAGCTTGTAGCTGTTAAGAACGAGCTTGCTTCAAAGACGGCAGACGGCATTGATTTTGACGGAAAGCATCCAGAGATGAAGTTGACAAGAAGATTCTATCCACATATATCAGAGGGAGAGGGTCAATTTGTTGCAGTGATAAAAAAGAGAGATAATACTGGCAATAAGTCAACTATACTTTACAAAGATGCAGGTATTTGTCCTACAAAGAGCGAAATTCAAA
>JAZKZW010000003.1:0-4591 GCA_045612865.1 Eubacteriales bacterium | reverse complement strand
AAGCACCTCGTCATCCATATCCTCAGGCTCCTCATCAAGGTCGTCGTCAAGGTCATCGTAGGTTTTGGACTCACGGGGTGGAGGTGGGGGGGATGTGAGGTTATCCTTTGAGAAGGAATATGGCAAGATGTCCGAGAATGGAATGAGGTCGAAGTTTTCACGAGTGCCAAGAACAATCATAAAATCGGAGTCACAGAACTCGCTCATTACCTGACGGCATACACCACAAGGTGGGAAGTTTGCAGATGGATCTTTTTCCTTTTCAGCACCAACTATAGCGATGGCAACAAAGTCACGCTCACCCGCGTTAACAGCCTTAAAGAATGCCACTCTCTCTGCACAAATGGTGGGAGAATAGGATGCGTTCTCAATATTTGCACCAAGGTAAATTCTGCCCGACGCAGTAAGGAGAGCTGCACCAACGGCTATGCCCGAATAAGGGCAGTAAGAATCAGCGCGCGCATCATGTGCCTTGTCTATCAGTTGGTAATATACGTTTGTTAACTGTTCGTATTTGTCGGTCATTCTTTGTTTTCTCCTTTCGAGAAAATTCGTGTTGAGTATGCTTTTTCAGCATTTTTGCAAATGTTAGTTTGCATTTTTAGTGGATTTTATTAGTCCTTTAAGATACGGCGTGTAAGTCCCTCTCCATCATAGTTAACACCAAGCATTTCGCAAACGGTGTATGCAATTTCAGAAAAGCCCATACGGGTACCAAGGTCGCCGGGCTTAATTTTGTCACCATAGATGATGTAAGGAATGTACTCTCTTGTATGGTCGGTGGAGTTATCTCCGGGATCGCAACCGTGGTCAGCGCAAATCATAAGCACATCCCCCTCACCCATCTTGGGGCAGAAGTCGGAGAGCCAAGCATCAAACTCGGAAAGAGCATTTGCATAGCCGTCTATATCCTGGCGGTGGCCGTAAAGCATATCAAAGTCAACGAGGTTTGTGAACGCAAGACCGTGGAAATCACGATTTTCAAGAAGATCCATGGTAACGTCCATACCCTCGCGATTAGAGTGTGTAAAGATGGTTTCGGTTACACCGCGTCCTGCGAAAATGTCGGTAATTTTACCAACTGCGATAACGTCCAACTCACAGGATTTGAGAACATCGAGCATAGTTTCCTTTGGTGGCATGAGAGAGAAATCGTGACGATTTGCAGTACGCTTGTACGCTCCGCTCTCACCAACAAATGGACGGGCAATAACTCTGCCAACGCCGTGCTCCCCCTGCAGAATCTCTCTCGCCTTGCGGCAGTACTCATAAAGATCCTCGAGAGGTACTACATCCTCGTGTGCGGCAATCTGGAAAACGCTGTCCGCAGAAGTGTAAACAATGAGCTTACCTGTCTTAACGTGGTCATCGCCGTAGTCACGGATAACGTCTGTACCTGAATAGGGCTTGTTGCAAAGAACGCCTCTGCCTGTTGCCTTTTCAAACTTGTCGAGAACCTCCTTTGGGAAGCCGTTTGGATAGGTGGGAAGTGGTGAGGGTGAAACAACGCCTGCGATCTCCCAGTGGCCAATGGTTGTGTCCTTACCACGGCTAACCTCTCTCATTCTGGCAACGGCTGCGGTAGGATTTTCTACCTTTGGAAGATACTCAATGCCGTCTATGTGACCAAGGCCCATGTTAATAAGGTTGGGAATGTTGAATTTTTCGGATTTTGAAATAGTTCTCATAGTATCGGCTCCAACGTCGCCGAAATCGGCAGCATCAGGCTCGTAACCAATGCCACAGGAGTCAAGCACTACGAGGAAAATTCTTTTAATATCTGACATATTGTTTCCTTTCGTTAGGGAAATTGGGGGTAAATAAATTGTTTGAGAATTATTAATTAATGGAGCACAGTTTTGGTGAGAAAAGTTTTAGGTGCAGACGAAGAAAAGCAAGGGAGCAAACGATGGCATAGTTACCTATGTCGAGTGAAGCGACTTGAAGCTTTATCTGAAGTATCCACCAAAAGTTTTCCACCAAAAAAGGTTAGCCCATTGAAGCGGCTACGTTTAACGCAATCTCCATCATCTCTGTAAAGGTATTCTGTCTTGCATCGGAGTCAAGAGCTTCGCCTGTTAAGAGGTGGTCGGAAACTGTGCAGATTGCGAGAGCGCGCTTGCCGAGATATGCTGCGTTCATATAGAGAGCTGCTGCTTCCATTTCAACACCGAGAACGCCCATCTTTGCATACTTTGGAGTGATGTCAGGATCTGCGTTATAGAATACGTCGGAGGAAAGAAGGTTACCAACCTTATAGCTTGCACCAAGCTTTTCTGCCTCGTCGATAGCGAGCTTCATAAGAGTGTAATCTGCGATGGGAGCGAATGTACCCTGGAGCTTGTACTGCTCTGCATAATTTGTGTTTGTGGAAGCGCCCATACCAATGATGATATCGCGAACCTTAACGCTCTCTGCCATACCGCCTGCAGAGCCAACACGAATGATGTTTTCAACACCAAAGAAGCTAAAGAGCTCGTAAGAATAAATACCGATAGAGGGCATACCCATACCGGAAGCCATTACAGAAACCTTAACGCCCTTGTATGTGCCTGTGTAGCCCTGAATGCCACGAACGTTGTTTACGAGAACGGGGTTCTCAAGATATGTTTCAGCAATGAACTTTGCACGAAGGGGGTCACCCGGCATAAGAACGGTCTTACCGAAGTCACCGGGAACTGCCTTTATATGTGGGGTGTAATATTTTTCTCTGTTTTCCATTTTTTTTATTTCCTTTCGATTTAACGATTGTTTTATTTAATTTGAAAATGGGGTATAAAAGCCTCTCACCACGGGAGAGGTGGCAGCGCAGCTGACGGAGAGGGCAACCTCTCTCTTATGGTCTTATCAATCATATAGCATACGCCGTCAAATCTTTCATTTATATCACTATTAGTAAATCTCAACACAAGCAATCCATATGCTTCGAGTACGTTTGTTCTAAATTCGTCGTACTCCTTTCCTTCCGGAGTGTAATGCTGAGCGCCGTCAATTTCAATAACAAGCTTTGCTTGGTGGCAATAAAAATCTGCTATGAAATTATCAATTATCCTTTGTTTGTATATTTTTATCGGATAGTACCTGAGAAAGTCGTACCAAAGATGCTTCTCTTGCTTGGTCATATTTTTTCGAAGCTCTTTAGCATTTTCAAGTAAGTTGTTGTTTTTCATGCTTTCTTCCTCTCCCGGAGTGAGAACCCTCTCCGTCACCAGAGGTGACACCTCTCCCGGAGTGAGAGGCTTTAAATTAGTAGCCGGAGCCCTGCTCATTCTTCGCCAGCTTAACAATTCTGCTGGTTCCAAGACGGTCTGCGCCCTGGTTAATGAAGTTTTCTGCATCAGCGAGAGATGCTATGCCACCTGCGGCCTTGATCTTTGTTCCGTTATAAACATTCTTTGCAAAAATGTCAACGTCGTGGGGGGTTGCGCCTGATGTGGAGAAGCCTGTTGAGGTCTTGATATAATCTGCTGTGGAGTCGGATACTATCTGGCACATTTTTACCTTTTCCTCGTCGGTGAGGAGGCATGTTTCGATAATTACCTTGAGAATCTTGCCGGAGCAAGCAGCCTTGATAGCGTTGATCTCAGAGAGGATCTCGTCATACTTTTTATCCTTGAGCATACCGATGTTGATTACCATATCAATTTCATCAGCGCCGTTTTTTACTGCGTCGGCAGTTTCATATACCTTTGTTGCGGTGGTGGAATAACCATTTGGGAAGCCGATTACGGTACAGATTGCAAGACGGTTACCTACATATTCCTTTGCGGGCTTAACATAGTAAGCAGGGATGCAAGCAGATGCGCACTCATACTTAATACCGTCGTCAAGAATGCCCTTGATGTCCTCCCATGTAGCTGTCTGACCAAGAAGTGTGTGGTCGCATTTTTTGAGTATTTCTCTAAGTTCCATAATTGTTTCCTTTCGAGGTTTTTATATTTTTTTGTAAATTATAGTTGTCTTTTATAGTGGTTTTTTGCTATTTGTTTTCGCTGATGCGGTTTTTCCAGCATCTGTGGCACATTGCCATGTAGAGGTCGTTGCCGCCGAGGCATACCTGGTCACCTGATGTTACTACTCTGCCATCCTCGGAGATACGGGCGTTTACGGTTGCCTTTCTGCCACAGGAGCAGATGGTTTTTATCTCGGCGATAGAGTCTGCTACCTCAAACAAACGGGCGCTGCCGGGGAAAAGCTTTGTAAGGAAGTCGGTGCGCAGACCGAAGCAAAGAACGGGAATATCACACTCGTCAACAATGCGGCGGAACTGATCAATCTGCTTCTGTGAGAAGAACTGACTTTCATCGGCGATGATTACGTCCACGGGGGGATACTCGTTTTTATAAATTTCAAAGATGTTTTCGCTATCAAGAACGGGACGGCACTTTGCCGAAAGGCCTATACGAGAAACGATAACGTCAGCGCCATCACGGGTTTGCATTGCAGGCTTTACAAGCAGGACACGCATACCTCTTTCTTCATAATTAAATTTAGTTATAAGAGCGTTTGCAGTTTTGGACGAGCCCATTGCTCCGTACTTGAAATAAAGCTTTGCCATTTTTGCCTCCGTGCATTCTTTACTCTAGTATTA
>JAZKZW010000002.1:0-21560 GCA_045612865.1 Eubacteriales bacterium | reverse complement strand
GAAGACCCCGGAATTAAAAAGCAGTTTAACATACTGAAGACCCTTATGCACAGAGCCGATGTTGACACTATCGTTAACGCAGGTGACGCCGATCGCGAGGGTGAAATTATCGTTAGAATCTGTATCGAAAATGCGGCGCCCGTTGGCAAAAGGCTGATGAGATTATGGCTCCCCGACCAGACTCCCGAAACGGTTAAAAAGGCTCTCGGCGAAATGAAGGAGGAGTCGTGCTACGATAACCTGGCGGCAGAGGGATATGCCCGTACCTACATTGACTGGCTCTACGGCGTTAACCTTACAAGATATGCTACTATCAAGACGGGAAAGCTTCTTCGCGTGGGTCGAGTTATTGCTCCAATCGTTCGTGCAATTTATGACAGAGATATGGAAATCCGTAGCTTTAAGCCCGAAAAATATTTTGCATTGCAATCGAGCGAGAAGACAAACGGAGAGAAAATAGAGCTATTAAGTAAACTTAAGTTTGCAAATACGGAGATTGACAAGGCAAATGAGCAATGTCAAAAATACAACGAAGCCGGTGCAGTTGTTACAAGCGTTGAATCCAAGAAGGACAAGATAAACCCCGGAAAGCTATTCTCGCTGACCACACTACAAAACCTGCTTGGTGAAAAATACAAGATGAGTATGACCGACTCCTTAAAGATTATACAGAAGCTCTACGAGGACGGATACCTGACCTACCCAAGAACAAACTCCGAGTATTTAGCCACTGCCGAAAAGGACAAGATGAAGACTATTATAGGCAATGTTGCAAAGCTCGGCTACCCTGTAAAATTCAAGGATTCGAAGACGATTTTTGATGACTCGAAGATTGAGGCGCACTCTGCCCTGACACCGACCTACAAGATACCGAACAAGGATAAGCTCTCACCCGATGAGGCAAAAATTTATTCCACGGTGCTACGCCGCTTTGTTGCCGTTTTCTGCGCTGAGGAATGTATCGCTAACAAGTCGGAAATTAAGATAAAGGTTGGAGATTTTGAAGAATTTTCCCTTAAGGGCACTATCATTCTTGAGCCCGGCTGGACAAAATACGACGACTATAATAAAAAGGATAAGATCCTTCCAAAGGTGAATGTTGGTGACGCTGTTAACATTGACTTCAAGCCCCTGGAAAGACAGACGACTCCGCCAAAGCATTATACTATCACAACCCTGAACAATTACCTGAAAAATCCATTCAAGGACGATAAGGCCAAGGCGAAGGAGCTTGAGGAAAACGGCGAAGTAGATGATGCAGATGATTATCGCGCAATTTTTGAGGGTCTGGAGCTTGGAACAGAGGCTACCCGCTCGGGCATTATTGACAATGCGAAAAAGTCGAACTACATCACCCTGAAAAAGGACGTTTACCAGATACTTCCCGACGGAGAGTACTTTATTGAGGCGCTGAACGCCCTTGAAATTTCCATGGATAAATACAAGACCAGCGAGCTTGGCAAGGCGCTTAAAAAGGTTTATCACAAGGAGATGACCGTTGAGGAGAGCGTTGAGCTGGCAAAGGAGGAGATCTCCGAGGTATTCAACCAGGGAGAAAAAAATTCTGCACCCGTGCAAAACGTTGATACGGGTAAGATCGGACAGATTGCAGGAGCTTGTCCCCTTTGCGGAAGGAATGTTATCAGAGGAAAATTCAACTACGGCTGTATCGGCTACACCGAGGGGTGCGAATTCAGAATTGGCGTTAACATTTGCAAGAGGGATATTCCCATAGCCGAGATCTCAAGGCTTCTTGCCACAGGAGAGACTACGACGTTGGACGGATTTATCTCCAAGAAGTTTAAGAGATTTAAGGCAAGGCTCGTCCTTAACAAGGATAAGGTAGAGTTCAAATTTGATTGATTTTTTATGTTAAAAAGGAGTGGTTTTTTCCCACTCCTTTATTTTTTATTTTTGCTGATGTAACACAAATTCGTTTTTTACATAGTATAGTAATAGGCTTCGTGCCACAACACCACATTTGGAGGAAACATATAATGAACAACAACTGCCTATGCCATATCTTCGACGACAACTGCACCTGGATAATCATCCTTGCAATCATTGTTGTTTTCTGTTGCTGCTGCCATAACTGATATTTTTATCTATCGGATATTACTGAAAATTAAATAAATTGTAAGGTGGGCAAGGCTCCTGATTTTCGGGGTTTTACCTGCCTTTTTTATGTATTTTCCGCCATTTTCCGAGGGGTGGCTACCTTAACCTATCCTTATTAACTAATGTAAGGGGCTCAACAAAGCCGTCACGGGCGGCAGAGCAAATATCGCAGGCAATGATGCGATTACGATGGATAAAAAGGTTGACATAGACCTCGCCCTCCTCGGCGGCATTCTCTACAAGGTAGGTATAACGGGTGACCTTTTTCTTTGCATATTTGGTCAGGTCAAGGCCCTGCTTTTTCTGAAGCTCATTGTAGCCGAGGACGATGCGGTCAAAATCCTTTGGCATCAAAAACTCCTTTTCCTCGATGGGCTCGGGCTTTACCTTAACTCCAAACTGCCCTATAAATGCCACTCTGTCCTCATTTGTTTTTATGCCGCTGTAGCGTACCTCGCCCGTAGCCATAGCCGCGATGGAATCATTGTTTGCAAAGCTGCTTACTCCAACGAGAAGTGCCAGGGCGGCGGCTATGAGGGCAAAAAGCTTTATGGTTGAGGCTCTTATTGAATATATAAACATGGTTACTCCTTTTTTCGCCCCTGTGGGGCTTTTTTATTACAATATATTCGGCAGGGAGAAAAATATTCCCATAGGACAGGTGGGGAGAAAAAATATCGATGCCCGTGTAAGCTCCCTGCCCTCTTTGTTACCCTGTTTTTTGCCCGAAAAGGATGCTTTTGGGAGTGTTTAATTTTTGTTCATATTTAGCCCTTTGGTTTTTGTGCAGGTTGTATATTTCCCTCTCGAAAAATGGGATTTTGTTCTACAGTCTGCTTAATTTTTATTCCCTTCCCATTATGCTAGAATATTGGTGGGTCGATGAGGAGGACATTTTCAGCCGGCGAAAAAACTCCAAAAACCTAGGCAAAAACTCAGCTTTTTCTATGAAAAGTACAATTATTCTACAAAATCTTACAGAAAGGTGGTATTGACATGGCTGATGTAAAATGGATAAAAATAGCGACAGACATCTTTGATGATGAGAAGCTGCTTATGATCGAAACTCTCCCGGAGTCGGACAGCATTATCCTTATTTGGTTCAAGCTCCTTTGCCTTGCGGGAAAGAAAAATAATCGGGGCATATTTGTTATGGGTAGCATGCCTTATACAGACGAGATGTTCTCTGTTATATTCAAGTGCCCTGTTAGTACCGTACGCCGTGCCTTTGATGCTTTTGAAAAATACGGTATGATAAAGACCGTTGACGGCGTTATAACTATTCCAAGCTGGGACAAGCACCAGAGCCTTGATGCCTACGAGCGAAAAAAGGAGCGGGACAGAGTTTATCAGGCGCAGAAGCGAGCCATAAGGGCAGAGAGAAGGACCGAAGAAAAAGAAAAATCGTCCGACGGCTCGTCCGACGTCGCCTCTAAGATAAGAATAGATAAGATAAGAGAAGAAAAGATTAGAGAAGATGAGATTAGAGTAGATGAGATAAGAGTAGATGAAAGCAGAATAGATGATAACTCTTACGAGGGGAGCCTTACGGCTAATACAACAACAACTACTACAACTACCGAGAAAGAAAACAATTTTAATTTTAATTTTATTGACGGACACGGCAGGGGCGTTGTTATGCTGACCGATTGGCAAATGAAGGATCTTGGCGAAAGGCTTGGTGGCGAGACTCTTAATAACTACCTCGATAGATTATCTACCTTTATCATTGAAAAGCAGGCGCGTATAAAATCACATTATGACATCATTCTTAAGTGGTACGAGGAGGATAAAGCGCTACCACCCTTGCCTAAACCAAAGCCCCTGCCAGAGGGGCAAAAAAGCTACACAGAACGCCCGAAGAACACAAGCCAACAGCCAAAGACCAGGTATGGAGATTTCGACCCTCTTGATGCCTTTAATCGTGCGCTGGAAAGAAGCTTTAGGGAGTCACGGGCAGACTATGAAGCACTGGAGAAAGAAAAGGAAAATGAAAGCTAAAAAGAAAGGAGAAAAGGTTTGACCGAGAGAGACAATATAAAGGAAATATCCCAGAGAATGTACTGCTTTTTCAGAGATTTCAGGGGTGATGGGATACCAAGCTTTTCCAAATTTGCAAGAACCGAGCATTTAACCCTGGAGACTCTGGAATCACTTTGCAAGGAGGAAGAATTTTATCGCATCTGGCGCGAGTGTGCAGAAATCAGGCGTGATATTATTATTGACCGTGCAATTACCAGGCATGGTGACGGTTCCTTTGCTAAATTCCTTCTGGGTGAGGAGAGTGCCGTTTGTGATAACCGTGTTGAATTTACCCTTACGGTGGTTGACTGATTATGAAGATAAATATTTCGGTAACAAAGAAGCAAAAGGCATTTATTGATGCAAAGGAAACAGAGGTGCTTTTTGGTGGAGCGGCAGGCGGCGGGAAATCCTACGGACAGCTTGTTGACACTCTCCTATACGCCCTAAAATACCCGGGTTCAAAGCAGCTGATACTCAGACGGAGCTACTCCGAGCTTGGAAAATCGCTGATAAGGGCGGCAATGGAGATATTTCCAAAGGATATTTACAGCTTTAATTCCTCAAGCCATATGGGAAGGTTCAAAAACGGCTCTATCGTTGACTTTGGCTACTGTGCGAATGAATCCGACGTTTACCAATACCAGAGCGCAGAGTATGACCAGATACGCTTTGACGAGCTTACCCACTTTACAGAGGCACAATACCTATACCTTATATCCAGACTGCGCGGAGCAAACGGCTATCCAAAGCAAATTAAATCCTCTACCAATCCCGGTGGAGTCGGACACAGCTGGGTAAAGGCAAGATTCATCGACCCAAGTCCTGCAGGGGTGGCATTTTCGGGTGGCGAGGGGCTCTCAAGGATATTTATTCCCTCTTTCTTGTCAGACAACTCCTTTTTGCAAAAGAATGACCCAAGCTACAAGGAACGCCTGCTTGCCCTGCCACAAAAGGAGCGTATAGCCCTGCTAAACGGCGAGTGGAACATCTTTGAGGGGCAGTATTTTGCAGAATTTTCCACCGAGCAGCACGTTTGCGAGCCCTTTGAAATCCCATCACATTGGCGCCGCTTCAGAACTATTGACTACGGCCTTGACCGTCTTGCCTGCCTATGGATTGCCCTGTCTCCCGAGGGTAAGAGCTATGTATATAGAGAGTATTGCGAGTCAAATCTACCAATCAGCCGAGCGGCAGAAGAAATACTGAAGCATACGCCAAAGGACGAGAGCATTTATGCTACATTAGCACCACCCGACCTATGGTTCAGAACCCAGGAGAGCGGAAAGAGCAAGCATAGATTATTCCTTGAGGCGGGGCTGAGCCTTATCAAAACTGCAAATGACAGAGAGTGCGGCTGGCTAGCCATAAAGGAGATGCTGATCGACAAGGACGGTGAGGGCGCGAAGCTACAGATATTCAGAAATTGTACAGAGATTATCAAATGCCTTCCTATGCTGAAAATTGACAAGCTGCGCCCCACAGACTGCTCCACCGAGCCACATATTATTACCCACGCTCCCGACGCCCTCAGAGGTTATGCAATATATCGCGCCACCCCTCCCACAAGCGAGGAAAAAAGCAATCCAAGACAGAGGTGGTCGGAGGATATATGGGAGGACTTTATCCGCGCAAACGAAAGCGAGCAAAATTACTTAATCAAAAAATATGGAGAACCAAATTGATAATCAACAGACAAAATAACGAAAGATTAAAAAAATTCTCTATGCTGTACGAATGTGCAAAAAGGGCATACGGAGAAACCGAGGAGCGCCTGGAAAGAAATCTGGAACAGTACCGCGGCTCACAGGTAATAGACGGCGGCATCGAAAACGCGTGTATAGTACGAAACATTACCTACGAGCTTATTGAAAGCGCACTTTCTCCCGACGTTCCCTATGCAAAGGTAGAGGCAGAGAGCTATTCTGAAAAAGGCGAAAGACTTGCACAAGCCACAGAGAGACTCCTTTACAAGGCACGAGAGCGACTGCCGATGGACGAGATAAATGACCAGGACGAGCGCAGCACTTATGTTTTTGGCGGCAGCCTTCTGCTTGTAGAATGGGTCAGCACCGAGGGTGAGGAGGGCGTTAGAGTCAGATGTATTTCCCCACGCGATTTTATCCCCGAGCCGGGCATCGGCAGAATTGAGGACATGAGCTATTGCTTCTTAAAATTCATCACAACAAAGGGTGAGCTTATCTCAAGATACGGGGTTAGTGAGGATGAGTTGCACCTGGCGGACTCGGGCTATGAATGGGGTGAGGCACTTTCCCTTGACGACACGGTAAGCCTTATAATCGCCTTCTACAAAAACGAGGACGGCAGGGTTGGAAGATTTATATTTTCAGGAGACCTCGCCTTGTCAGATGAACCGGATTATTACGGCGGACTTTATTCTAAAACAGGAGATTTTGCAGGCGAAAATGATGAATATGAAAATATTAGTTTACAAAATACCGACGGAACAAGCAAAAATATAAGAGTCAAAAGATACAGACCAAAAGAATTTCCGCTTATTTTAAGAAAAAATATTTCCTCCGAGGGCGAGCTTCTCGGAACATCTGATGCCGACACCCTACGCGGCGTTCAACAGGCAATCAACAAGGTGGAATCACGAATAATGCAAAAGCTGATACGCGCAGGAGTTACACCAATTATGCCCGAGGACGCAAGCGTGAGCCTTTCCAACGCCATCTTCGGTCAGGTGATAAAAATCAAGTCGGGAGAGAATATTTCCCAGTACGGAACGGTGGATACCACCCCTGATATTACCCAGGATATTAAGGAAGCCGACAGACTCTATGACCAGGCAAAGCGAATGCTCGGAATCTCGGACACCTACCAGGGCATCGACCACAACAAGGTGGAATCAGGCTATGCAAAATCCCTCCGTATCGCCCAGTCACAGGGCAGACTTGAATCCAGAAGACGTATGAAAAGCATTGCCTACGAGCGACTTTATAAGATGATTTTTCAGCATTATCTTGCCTTTTCCACCACGGCTAGGGCACTTACATACAAGGACGGCTTTGGCACGGTGAGGGACACCAGCTTTGACCGCAGGGACTTTATTGTCAAGGACTACAGGGGTGAATATTGCTTCTTTGACGGCCTTGTTTTTGCCACGGACAACGACCTTTTTGCAGAGTATCAGCGCGAGGCTATCTGGGAGAAGAACCTGGCTAACCTGAACAGCGGAACTCTCGGCGACAAGACCGACCCCGCAACCCTGCTTCGCTACTGGCAGTTCCAGCAAAGAGCACATTATCCAAACGCAAGAGAGAATGTTGAATACTTCAAAAAAATTGTAGAAAAAGGAGATGAAAAAGAATGACGGAAGATATGAAAACAGTTACAGAGGATGTGGATATAGAGCCTGATGTAACAGAGGAGGACGTTGATTACTCTGCAGACGAAGCCCAAGAGCCTGAATACTCTATAGACGAGGCACCCGAGGACTATACCCCCACCGAGGACGAGAGTAAAAGCACCGCTACCTCCGAAAGAACGGAAGATGATGTAAGCTACAAAGAGGACCTAGCCGAGCTATCCTGCATATTCTCTGAGCTTGAGCATTTATCCACCATTGAGGACATACGAAGCTACGATAAATACCGCCACTTCCGCGCCCTCGGCTTATCACCAAAGGAGGCATATCTTGCAACCGGAGAGCCACAGCCAAAAAGACGTGCTACCCCCACATCTCCCATAAGAGCTGCAAGACCCACCGGTGCTATGACTGACAGCGAGCTTCGAATGGCAAGAGAAATTTTCTCCGACCTTAGCGACCGAGAAATCACCATACTCTATCGTATGGTCACAAAATAACAAAACACAAACAAAAAGAAAAGAAAAAAAGAAAGAAGGACTAAAAAATGATAATTTACTCCAAACAGACAGGCACAACTCCCGCAGCGATCGCAAAGCTCGAAACACCCATCAAAATGATCATCGAGCACGAGAGCAACATAATTACAAAGAGAGGCGGCATCTGCGACCTACTCTTCAACGTTGAAAAGAGCAACCGCTTTGGCGAGACCATTATCGGCGGTAATGAATTTAACCTTTTCTCTGCCACAGCAGAGGGCGCAGGCGCAGAAAGCGACACTATTTCCCAAAGCTATGAAAAGTTCATCGAGCATATCCAGTTTATGAAGGAATTTGCCATCACCGCAGAGATGATTGAGGACGCACAGTACGGTATCGCAGCCGACACAAAGCGCAGAGCCGAGAACTTTGCAAGAGCCTACTACAAGACCATCAACAAGATCTGCGAAACCGCCCTTGCAATGGGTACACAGACCAGCACAACCTATGCAAACGCAAGCCTCGACCTTACCGCGCCAGACGGTCTTCCCCTCTTCCACAAGAGCCATAAATGGGGCACAGAGGGCGGCGTTAACGGCACACAGACAAACTACTACTGGGGCGATGTTTTCGGCAAGGGTGATGGCTCTGCGAGAACCTACTCTACCGCCACATTTGAGGAAGCCCTCTACAACCTCTCTGTTAAGCTCCGTAATATGAAGGACGAAAATGGCGAGCCTCTCGGCTACACTGCAGACACCATTATTCTCCCCGGTAACAAGCCCCACATCGAGCTTATCGCAAAAAAGGTCTGCGGCACAGAAAATGCCATCGGCACAGATTACTCCGACGTAAACGTTCACTACGGAAACTGGAAGCTCATTGTTCTTCCCGGCTGGCAGCCCGCACAGGACTCCGTTATGGTTATGTCCAGCGAGGCAAATAAGAATCTTGCAGGTAATATGTTCTTCAACCGTATTCCCCTTACCGTTACAAGCTGGGTAGATAACCACACCGGTAATTATATCTGGAACGGTAGATGCCGCTTTGGCGTTGGTTTTGGTAACTACAAGCATATCCTCCTTGCCACAGATTCTGCAAGTGCAGTTGCAAATGCCGAGAAAATGTAATTTAGTATTTACAAAAGTTAGGATATTTTACAAGAAAGGAGGAATGACATGACAATCCGCGAACTAAAAAAAGAGGTAAAAATGCTGGGCTTTGCGGACCTCTCCGAGCTTGAAGATTACCTTATACCAACTGCAAATCGCGCCCTTAATATGATACATACCCGACACCCAAGGCTAAAGATTGGAGATCTTAACATACCAAAGCAAAAGGTGCTTTTCAAGAGGGAGTCTATAGACGTTAAGGAGGGGGATGCTTCATTCATCATTCCGAGTGGCACACTTTTCGTTAAGGCTTCGGGTCAGGGAAAATACACCTATCGCGACGGCGTAATCGAGAAGGCAGGAGGCTTTAACTCCCAAGACACAGAGGAGCTGAAGATAAGATTCAGAACAGGGGGAGAGATTACCTTTTTACAAAGCGAGAACTATACGATATGGGATCTGCAGGTGTTTGACATCAGCCCCCTGCCCTATGAAGAAGCTATCTCAAGGTTTGGAAAATACATCTGCTATGATATGAAAAAGCTCCTGCCCGACCTCTTGTATGTAGTCGGCACGCCCACAAAGGAGGAGCATATCACAGACGATGGCGTAAATTATTTAGACAGCACCACAATGATGATTTCACGCACGTTCCACGGTCCCATCTGCGTATGCTACGGCACTGCCAGCAAAAGCCTTACCGAGGATATGCCCGAGGACACAGAGATTGATATTTCCACCGAGCTATCCCCACTCCTTTCCCTGCTTGTTGCATACTTCCTCTGGCTTGACTCGGAGCCCGAAAAGGCTAAAGAATATCTGAAAAGCTACGAGGCGCTGTCAAAGGAAATCAGCGAAAGGAAAAGGCCAAGGCCCACTACCCGATACCTTGACACAAACAGATGGTGCTGACAAAATTTATTAACGAAAGGAGGTGTTTGTTTGGCAGAAAGGTTAAAGAAGAAAAATGAAAGCTATGCCAGGATATACGACCTTGCAACAAGTGGTGCTAGTGATGTTAAAACCGAAAACATGTACGTTGACCACACAGAGAGTGTTCCCTGCCTTGAGAGCTTTCCCGGCTACCGCCGACTTACAAGGCTTGATGGAAAAATAAACGGAATCTTTACCCCAAGCTTTGGTGAGGAGATATACCTTGTCCACGCAGGCGCGGCGCTTTATAAATGCAAATTTGCCGACTCCCACCGAGATGAAATGACCGCAGAGCGGCTCTGTGATATGAATGACGCCAAAAGCTCCTGCTATCGCATTGGAAAAACCCTCTGTATCCTTGACCGAGCCGATATAACGGTTATTGACGAAAAACTAAGAGTAAAAAAGCTCTCGGAAAACGCAGACCTTGCCTATATCCCAACCACCTATATCAACGGCGAGGAGGCAGAACAGGTCAATATGCTATCTGACAAATTTATGGAGGTTCACAAAAGCATCTCTGTTTCCGAAATGGCTTATGAAAGCGAGGGACTTATATATCAGATCAAGAGCGAAAGCGGCTCTACCTGCGTTGTTACGGGCGTTAGCACAAGCTTTATCGGACGTGTGGAAATTCCCACAAAAAAGCGCATAAACGGCAAGTATTACAAGGTAGTTGAAATAGGAAACAACGCCTTCAAAAGCAATGATAAAATCACCGGAGTTGTAATCCCCGGAACGGTTAAGAGGGTTGGTGAAAATGCCTTTGCCCACTGCACCTCCCTGTCCTTTGCCGCTATGCTTGACGGTATTGAAATTATAGACGCCTCTGCCTTTTACGGTTGCTCATCAATGACACAGGTTTACATAGGCATCACCTGCAAGCAAATCTTCTTCAACGCCTTTTATGAGTGCCCCTGGCTAAATAAAGTTTACTTTTCGGGGGATAGCTCGCTCATTGTTAACTGCGAGGGCTTTGGAGAGATGCTGCAATACAACGTATATTATCACCAACCCTACACCGATCTTGCTATCGGAATTCCCATCTACACGCCCATCGCAAAGGTCACAAAGCTTACCGTTGACGGCGTTGCAACAGCCTTTAATTCCTTTGTGGACAGAGGTATCATTCGCCTACCCTACGTCAACCCCGGCAGCCTTGAGGGAAAAACGATCTGCGTCAGCGGAAACATTAATCGCACCGTCATCCACAGCTCAAAGCGTGCCACGTCATTTCCCCTTATTTCCGACCTTCGCGGCTATGATGCCATTTGTTCCTCGGATAGTGCTACTATGTTTGACGGACGAGCGCTTATATGGGGCAGCGAGGGGGCGGGGGCTATGATATTTATGTCGTCATTCACTCTCGAGGGTAGAGCGCATCCCCTGTATTTTGGTGAGCTTGATTATATGGAGGTTGGTAATCCCGCCTTTCCCATCAGCTGTGCTTGTGGCATTGAAAAGCATCTGGTTGTAGCAAAATCTACCGAGGGCTCGGGCAGTATCTTTGTTCATTCGCCTCGCGGCGACCAATTCTCGGTCTATGGCAGATGCTATCCCACCGCCTACTCATTTGATAAAACGGATATCAGATCGGGATTTGGCGTCTTTGATGATGGATTGATATTTATGAGGGGCGATGGCGCCTGTAAGCTGACCTGCAGTACATCCGATGCGAAGATCACGCCTGTTTCCTCTGGTATCACCGAGCTTTGTGACCAGGGCTGTGCCGACACCATATTCTCCACCCTCGTGGGCAATCTTGCCGTATTCACAAAGGGCAACCTCTTCCTTGCCGACCCCCGCCTTTCCTATAAAATTTACGGTGGGGAGAACTATCGCTGGTTTCCCATTTACAATGTTGGTGGCTATGAAAACGAAGACATAGTTTATCGCTATGCAAACACCGCGCCAAGCGGACTTTATATCCACCCCGATGAGGGGGCAGCTGTTATGGGAGATGTTTATAGCTACAGGGATGAAAACGGCAAAATGGTGTACTATGTAAAAATCGGGCTGAGGAACTATGCCGTCGTACCATCAGAGGAAGCCCACGGTGGAAATCTGCTTTCGGTATCAGCGCTTGTTCATGGAGAAAATACACTAATCTTCGGCAGCCTCTCGGGTGATATTCTTGCCCTGAACACCGACAAGCGCGGTTGCCCTCCACCTACGATTTATACAAAAGAGGGCTTTGATAGTGTGGAGTATGAAAAAATCTTTGGCAAGGTGATCCACCCGGACTTTTACACCCACGCTCGCCACGCGGTAAGGTATAGCGTTACAACTCCGATGGACAATGGCAACGCACCCTATCTTACAAAAAGCACCGTTAAAAAAAGCTTGACCATAAGGCTTTCCAATCGATCGCGAGAGAGCGTATCTGTTAGTACATCTATTGACGGTGGGCAGATGGTGGAGCTTTGCTCTATCCCAATGGGAGAGATAGATTTTGAGGATTTCGATTTTGGCACACTCACCATGATTTGCGAGGACTTCGAAAGCTTATCTATCCCCGAAAATCAGCGAAAATGGGTCGAAAAGCAAATAAGAGTTTACACAGAGCAGTTCAAATCCCCCTTTGCGATAAACAGTATATCTTACGGATTCTTTACAGACGGCAGAATAAAAAACAAATAAAAGCTACAGAAAGGACGTAATATGAAGACATATAAAATAATTGAAAGCGAGATATCCGACCTCAAAATTGCCTCTCTCCCGCGGCGTCCCACAGCGCCCACAGCCTTTGGCGGAAAGGGCTACACCCAGGATCAGATGAAGGCAGCCTTTGACAAGCTCCCCCTGCTTATAATCGAAAGATTCAACTCACTTCTTGATGATATTGAACGGGAGGGCGAGGGCTCTATTGCAGAATCGATAAAAACAGGGCTTGAGGAAAATCACGCGTTAAAGAACTTCTTTGATGACATAAAGAACGGCAATCTTGCCACCTACCTGGCTGTTGGAAACACCACATTGATAGAAAAGATCTACCGGCTGGGAGAGGATATTGAACAAATAAAAGAACATCTAAATATTAGCTGACAAAGCTAAAAAAGAGAGAACATCGGGGATCTCGGGAAATAAAAAATCTTGATGCATCCCCTCTCTCAGAAAGGAAAACACATGAATATAATCAGATTTGAATTTTTCAAGAACAACGCGGACATAGCCTCTGCAGAATATGATAACTCGGATACCATCAGGTTTCTTTTTCCCACAAAGGAGGACGGTTATCTCTCCATCGGGCCGAGGATAATCAAGGTAGAGGGCGGTGGCGCAAATATCAACCTGCAGAGCTTTTCTGACGGAGTTCAGGGCTGTTACCTCTGCATTGAGGGCGAAAGATTCGAGCTTCCCAGCCTTGACAAGCTTGGCAGATATTTCAGAATGTCCGCACCATCAAACAACTCGACAATGGCAAGAGTGGTCTATCTAAAGGAGCTTGAAGCGAGAATAAATGATATGGAAAAACGCCTTATCAAGGCTGAAGAAAAAATCTTTGGAAGGAGAGCGATAATTTGAACGCTTTAACTAAAATAATCATAACCGCGGCACTGGGTGTAACAATGGCTGCAAATCCCCAAGCGCCCGATACATACGTAGAGCCAAGACATGAGAGCTATAGCGAAATCATCACCACCGAATCCCCGGCACAGCCAATGCAGGAGAGCGAAGAAGCAACCGAACCTACACAGGAGAGCGATGAGGCAACCACAGAAGAAAGCGTGCCCGACACAGAGGCAAAAAACAGCTTCACCGAGCTATACGAGATAGTAATGTCCCACCTCTCCGAGATACTTTCCTTGGCGGCATTTATCGGCTCGCTCCTCTGCGCCTTTATCTACAAAAGCGGACTTTTACCCCTCTTTGACAAGGGGCTCGGAAGCATTAAAAGTGCCACGCAAAAAATCAAGGAGGCAACCGACAGGGCTGAGTGTAACAGCAAGGAATCTCTCGGCAGCATTAATGGCAAGATACTCGGTCTTGAGGATGCACTCTACAGCATAAAAAACCTCATCACCGACCTTAACGATAGGCTCGGTTCCCTGGGCGACCAGCAGGCTCATCAGGCAAGAATAGATACACTCCTCGGCGGCGAGCTTGATATGCTTTACGACATTTTTATGAGCTCATCCCTGCCCGAATATGAAAAGGCGAGGGTCGGAGAGAGAGTTACCAAGCTAAAGAAGGAATTGAGCGATGAAGACAAATAACAGGCTTTTTGGAAAGGGAGCTTTACATTTTCTCGGGGTTTTGTTCTGCATTGTGCCTCCGATAATCTGCACCCTATCCTACTTTCCCCTCTGGAGAGCGGCGGGCGGCGATCATATAATTTCAGGTGGAGTTGCCCTACTTCTCTTACTTGCCGCAATACCCTTTTATAAATATCTAAAGAAGCTTTTTGAGTCCTGCGCCTCCTACATACTCTGGCTCATCATATTTCTGTTTTGCTTCTTGCTCTCCGGGGTTATCAGGGAGGTAACGGTCATAGCCTTTGTAGGATTTATCTCAAATCTTTTGGGCGCCCTCGTTATGAAAATATCCGAGAAAATAGGATAAAAACAGCGTAGTATAGCAAATGAAAACAAAGTCAGGAAAGGAAGAATATGAACAAGGATTTTGACACAGAAATAATAAGCCTCAGCGAAAAGGTAAAGGGGGGTTACACATATCTCATATCAAATCTCAGCAAGATTATTGCTATAATAACCACCGCCATTGCCGCTATGATGGTATTTACGGATATCACATTTTTAGGCATAAATTCAAGAGAGTTTTCCACCACCCTGGTGCTCATTCTCATCTCCGCCTATGTAATGTATTTTTCCCTGGAGGAAGCGGGCGAGCGACTTTATGAGGATAGCGATGAGTACAAATCCCTCGGGGCAAAATATCAGTCGATCATGGAAAGCATCGGGCTCGACAAGCTCCCCTCCCTGCGCGACTACTGCCAATGGTATGCCGACGAGGAGCTCAAATACAGAAAAAGGCAAATGCTCCTATGCTCGGGCCTGACCGAGGAGGAATACAAAAAATCCCCCGACGAGCTATCGGACAGAAAAAAGCGCAGAATGCTAAAGCGGATACAAAAAGCCAAGCGCCTGCATCTCACCCCGGAGCTGCTGCTGTCCCACCACAATACGGAGGGCGAAAAATTCAAGGATCCAAAGCGTACAAGGCTTCTGTTTCTGACTGTAAAATTATTACCCAGCACGATCTGCGCCTTCTTCACCGCATCGGTGGTTCTCGCAACAAAGGACCTTACCCTTGTCAGCGTGCTTGAGGGAATAATGAAGCTGTCTATGTTGCCCATTATCGGCTTTCGCGGCTATGTGAACGGATATAACTACAAAAAGCACAATGAAGCCGAGTGGATAAAAACTAAAACCAGACTTTTAGAGGGATTTTTAGAGGAAAATGAAAACAATAATTTACAATTAACCTAGTTTTTCTAAAAAACAAATAAAAGATACCCAGCATATCTTTTTTAGGTCGGAGGATTTTCTCCGACCTTTTTTCTCACCACGAGGAAAAATTTTGTTTTAGTCGTGCCTATTGACTTTGCACCGCCTTTATGTTAAAATAAGATATAAAATATGTTAAAATAAGATATGAAAAAGAAAGGAGGATCGGTCGGATGCTCTACGACAAGGAAAGTGGAAAAATTAAAATCAGCCTGAAGGAATTTATCGGTATTGCCAGACGTGGCATCTCACCTACTCTGCCCTTTGATGAGGACGAGCCCAACCTTACCGATACCTCCATTATGTTTCTCAAGGACGACCACCCGGACGTTAAGCGTGAGCGCGTGATCTACAACTTCCGTGCAGGTGAGTATGAGTTTGAAATGTATATGCAGATGGTTTATGTCTTTGATACAGAGGTCATCGTTGCCAAGGAGATCGAAACCCTGCCAAAGTCGCTGACAAAGGACGAGCTTGCCCTGCTCCGCGCGGAGGCATTTATTATTGCGAAGGCAGTTGCCGATATTCAGGGGCACAAAAGCATGACGCTCAAGTATCACATCCAGAACAGACAACGTGAGGAGTGCGAGAGCTGGCGCGAGTTTATAGACCAGGAAAAGCTTGACCAATTCTTTGATAAATGCCTGAGTGTGGTTGAAAGATTCGCCACCCCCGAGGTAATGCGTGTAACCGAGCGTGTTCCCACCTGGCAAAGCCTTAAGTTCCCCTACCAGCACATCCGTGAGGGACAGCGTGAATTTATGCGCTCGGCATTCCGTACCCTATCCATCGGTGGAGTTCTTTTTGCCGCAGCACCCACGGGCACAGGAAAGACCATTTCCGCAATCTACCCCGCAATAAAAGCCCTGGGAAAGGGACGGGCAGAAAAAATCTTTTACCTAACGCCAAAGGGCACTACTGCCGAGGCTGCGAGGGATACCATAAACACCCTGTGCCAGAGTGGCGCAAAGATAAAATCCGTCATCCTCACACGCAAGGACAGAATGTGCATCAACGGCAATCTTTGCAAGTCAACAAGGCATCTTTGTAAATACTCCAAATGCAACAGTATAGCCGACGCGGCGCTGAAACTATACGAAAATGCAAAGAATTGTTTGGATTATAAGGACATTATAGAGGTTGCGCGAGAATATGTTGTTTGCCCCTATGAGCTGTCATTGGCATACTCGGAGCTTTGCGACATCGTTATCTGCGACTTCAATTACCTCTTTGATCCTGCCGTTTATCTGCGCAGATATTTTGACGAGGGCGGAAGATTTTTATTCCTCATTGACGAGGCACACAACCTTGTAGAACGAGCGCGAGATATGTACTCTGCCACCATTAGCTTAAGCGATTTGGCTATGCTGAAAAATGACGAGAGAATCAGAGAAAACGCACCAATAAAAGTCATCTCTGGCAAGGCAAAAAGAGAAATTTACGACACTATCTACCCTTATATTAAGGAGGATCTAACCGAGGACAAGGACGGCATACTCCGCGGCGCAACCCACCTCTCAAACATTCCATCAAAGCTTTATACCATATTCGACGAGCTGGTGCTTCTCACTACCGAGGAGATAAAAAACGCCATCAAGGAAAAGGACGCAGAGCTTGTTTATATACTAAAAGAATATCAGCTGAAGATACGAAAATTTGCCTCTGCCCTGTCCCGCTTTGACGAAACCTACAAGCTCATCATCTTCTACAACAACGGCGAGGTGCAGCTGGAAATCCTCTCTCTCCACACGGGAAAAGAGATCCGAAATATGATAAACCGTGGCCACGGTGCCCTCTTCTTTTCTGCCACCCTCGCTCCCCTGCATTATTATCGCTCCTGCCTTGGTGCAGAGGCGCAGGACGGCGCCCTTAGTGTTGAATCCCCCTTCGCGCGGGAGCAGCTCTCCGTATGCATTATGGACAAGATAAGCACACGTTTTTCGGAGCGCGATGACACCCTCGGTGCAGTTTGCAGAGCCATTGCCGCTACCGTTTCGGCTCGCCGAGGAAACTATATGGTCTTCTCCCCATCCTTTGCTTACAGCGAGGCTCTTTACAAGGCATTCAAGGCAAAGTATCCGAAGGTTAACATCATCTTCCAGCACAAGGACATGACTCCCACCGAGAAGGCAGATTTCCTGGAGGAATTTAAGCGTGAGCGCGACTCGTACCTAATCGGCTTTGCTGTTATGGGAGGTATTTATTCCGAGGGCGTTGACCTTGCGGGAGACAGTCTTATCGGCGCAGTTGTTGTCGGAATTGGAATCCCCGGTCTTTCCTACGAGCGCGAGGCTATAGCCGAGTATTATCACGAAAAGTTCGAGGAGGGTAAGCAGTTTGCCTATGTATATCCCGGAATGAACAGAGTTTTCCAGGCTGCGGGCAGAGTTATTCGCCGAGAGGACGACAGGGGCGTTATAGTTTTGATAGACGATAGATTTGACGATCCCATCTACAGAAAAAGTCTGCCAAAGCTCTGGTCGGGAGTGAAGTTTATACCCGATCCAAAAACCCTGCGCGAGGAGCTGGATAAATTCTGGCTTGAGATAGATAAAGAAAAAGAGCCGTAAAAAAACTACAGCTCCAAAAAAATATAAACAAAATTTTTAAGGAAGCCCCGAATATATGGGCTTCCTTTTTTCAACGCAAAATATAGCTACAACATATAAAAACTACCAAAATTTATCTAAAATACCATACCATCATCTTTATTTTCTACCATTTTCAAGAAAAACACATATACACTTTTCCGACAAAAGAAAAAAGCCCCCTGAAATACAGAAGACCCTTTTCATACGCCAATATGGCTATTTATTAATACCTTCTTATAAGTGATAAGGTAAGGTTTGTTGAATTCTCTGCCGCAATGCCGAGGAAGGTTGGATAATCCATAGAAGCCTCACCGTCTGCCGAATCCGAGATTGCGCGAACCACGATAAACGGTGTTTTGTTAACAAACGCAACCTGGGCAATAGCGCCACCCTCCATCTCACAAGCGGATGCACCAAAGTTTGCAACAATCTGCTCCTTAAGCTCTCTTGTAGCAACAAAGCGGTCGCCCGTAGCGATAGAGCCAACAGCGGCAAAAAGTCCCATCTCACCAGCGGAGGAAAGGAGAATCTCTCTCGCTCTCTCGTCGGTTTCAAACCAGATGCGATTAATGCCGGAAACAAGTCCCACGGGGTCGCCAATAGGAGATGTATCCATATCGTGCTGACAAAGCTTATCTGCCACAACAATGTCGCCTGTGTTAAGTCCGCCGGAAAGAGCTCCACCAACGCCGGTGTTTACAATGAGCTTCGGTGCGAACTTAAGAATCATGATCTCGGCGCACATAGCAGCAAAAACCTTGCCGATGCCGCACTTTGCTATTACAACAGTCTTGCCGAGGAGCGCACCTGTATAAAATGTGATGCCGCCGATCTCCTGACTATCTTTATATTCAAGGCGGGAAACAAGCTCATTAACCTCAACTTCCATTGCCCCAATAATGCCTATATCTACCATCTTTTTTCTCCGTGAATTATGCTTTATACTTAAAATCGTTTACCTTTGAATTTAATATATCAAGGTATCTTTTTGCCTCTACCTGAGCCGCGCCAAGGTCAAGGTTTTTGTAGTTTCCGCACTCGATAGCGCTCTTGCCAAAGATCTCGCCCTGATGTGAAGCTATACGTGCGAGAACATTTTTTACAACCTCTAAAACCTCGCCATTCTCAGCCTCTCTCACGAGAAGATAGAAGCCCGTCTGGCAGCCCATAGGGCCAAAGTAAATAACGCGATCTGCAATTTCAGATGAGCGAACGTAGGTTGCAAACATGTGCTCAAGGGAGTGCATAGTAAGGTTATCCATATAGTCACCGGCGTTAGGAATCCTTGTTCGCATATCATAGGTTGTGATATCTCCGTCTATTCGAGAAACGTAAATACCCTCTGTCAAAAGGTCGTGATTCACCTCAAAAGACGCAATTCTTTTCACTTCATTCATTTTTATCTTGTCCTTATTTCGGCACAAAAGTGCCATTTTTGTAAACTTAACTTCTCTTTTTCGTTAAATTACGCAAGCCAGTTAAGACTTGCGCAATATGTTTGTTAGTATTTTATATGGCAAAGCATTTACAAAAAACGCCTTGTTAAATTTATGAGAGTTTTTTCTGTAAAGGCAAAGCTTCAGCGAGAAACGGAGCCGACGGCGTAGAAAACTACTCCTAGGCGAGTATCGGAGCTAATGCAAAGCATTTACAAAAAAACGCCATAAATTAGAATTTGATGTGCTCTGCGATGTAAGCTTTAACCTCGGAGAGAGGAATACGAACCTGCTCCATAGTATCTCTGTCACGAACTGTTACGCAGCCGTCATTTTCTGTTTCAAAGTCGTATGTGATGCAGTAAGGAGTACCAATTTCGTCCTCACGGCGATATCTCTTACCGATAGAACCTGTTTCGTCAAAGTCAACTGCAAAGTCCTTTGCAAGCTCGTCATAAAGCTCAAGCGCCTTGTCGGAAAGCTTCTTGGAAAGAGGAAGAACCGCGCACTTGAAGGGTGCTAGAGCAGGATGAAGATGAAGCACAACTCTAACGTCGCCCTCGCCAAGCTGCTCCTCGTCATAAGCGTCAACAAGGAATGCAAGCGCAACTCTGTCTGCACCGAGAGAAGGCTCGATAACGTAAGGAATGTAATGCTCGTTTGTTTCCTGGTCAAAGTATGTCATATCCTTGCCGGAATGAGTCTGGTGCTGGTTAAGGTCATAGTCTGTTCTGTCAGCAATGCCCCAAAGCTCGCCCCAACCGAATGGGAAGAGGAACTCAAAGTCTGTTGTTGCCTTGGAGTAGAAGCAAAGCTCGTCTGGATCGTGGTCGCGGAGTCTGAGGTTTTCGGGCTTCATACCAAGGTTGAGAAGGAACTTGTGGCAGTAATCCTTCCAGTATGCGAACCACTCAAGGTCTGTACCGGGCTTGCAGAAGAACTCAAGCTCCATCTGCTCAAACTCACGGGTACGGAACACAAAGTTACCGGGGGTGATCTCATTACGGAAAGACTTACCGATCTGTGCTACACCGAAGGGGAGCTTCTTTCTTGCAGAGCGCTGTACCGCAGGGAAGTTAACAAAGATACCCTGTGCAGTTTCGGGACGAAGGTAAACGGTGCTGGAGGATTCCTCTGTTACACCGATAAATGTCTTGAACATAAGATTGAACTTTTTGATGTCTGCAAAGTCCTTGCCACCACAGATAGGACAGGTGATGTTCTTTTCCTTAATATAGGTAGCCATCTCGTCAAATGTCCAAGCCGCGGGGTTGTCGTTAAGTCCGTTTGCAAAAGCGTAGTCCTCGATGAGCTTGTCTGCTCTGTGTCTTGCCTTACAGCCCTTGCAGTCCATGAGAGGATCGGAGAAGCCGCCAACGTGACCGGAAGCAACCCAAGCCTCGGGATTCATAATGATAGCAGAGTCAAGACCTACGTTGTATCTGGATTCCTGAACAAACTTTTTCCACCAAGCGCGCTTTACGTTGTTCTTAAATTCAACACCAAGAGGGCCGTAGTCCCAGGAATTTGCAAGACCGCCGTAGATTTCAGAGCCGGGGAAAATGAAGCCTCTGGTTTTACAAAGGGCAACTATTTTTTCCATTGTTTTTTTGCTGTTTTCCATTGTTATATCTCCAATATTGTAAATAATTATTTGCTTTTTATGTGTTTTTTCATCGTATTATCAACGATGTGTATTTTTTTATTTTTCAATTATTCCGTAAATAATGCCGTCCCTTGCGTGGCTCGGTTTTACCATAAGAAGGCTGCCTGAAATGTCAAATTCGCACTCTGCCACAACCTCAACAAAGGTATCAGAATGAGCCGTCCAAAGGTTTCCCTCTCGGGTTTCAAACACACAGGGCAACAGTTCTCCGCGACTGCAAATTTCCTCCAGCAGCTGATCTCTCACCTTGTTCTTTTCGGCGATAAGAATCTCACTTCTCTTGCGCTTTACGTCCTCGGAAATCTGTCCCTCATAGGTAGCCGCAGGGGTTCCCGCACGTTTGGAATAGGCGAAAACGTGGCAGTCAAGAAATCTCGCACGTCTCACAAAATCAAGGGTATTCT
>JAZKZW010000001.1:0-1679 GCA_045612865.1 Eubacteriales bacterium | reverse complement strand
TTCTCTTTATCACTAAGCTTTTTTAAGGTCTCATTTACCTTTTCAGAAAAAGCTTCTTCGTATCTCTTGTGTTCACCCTGTGTTATAGGTGAAACCTTTTGCACGATAATTTCATTTTCAGTATTTATTTTTCCGCATTCTAGGCCATTCAAAAGAAGTGTATGTTCTCCCTTTTCAATTATAAATGCGGATATTTCTTCGTCAAAGGTTGATATCCTTGATAAATCAAAGGATATTTCCACTCTCTCGGTAGCCCCGGGAGAGATTAAACCCGTTTTAGCAAACGCAACGAGGGATTTTTTCTCGCAATCCTGACCCGGCTTTGAGGAATAGAGCTGTAAAACCTCTTTTCCTGCTACCTTACCAATATTGGTTACATCAATAGTTAATTTGCCGTTTTCGAGACTAATCACCTTGGTTTCAAACTTGGTATAACTAAGTCCAAAACCAAATTCAAAGCAAGGTTTGATGTTATTTTTATCGAACCAGCGGTAGCCAACGTAGATGCCCTCGCCGTATTCCTCATTTTCAAGGTCGCCGTTTCTGTGGCTAAAGGTGTTAGCAGCGGGATAATCCTCATATTTTACTGCCCAAGTGTCTGTAAGGCGCCCAGAGGGATTGACCTTTCCTGTCAGTATATCCGCGAGAGCGTTACCACCCTCCATTCCTCCTTGACCGTAGAAGATTACCGCATCAATTCTGATCTCGTCAAGTATGGAAAGGTCAATTACTCCGCCACAGTTCAGTACTAAAATAAGCTTTTTATAGTGTTTTGAGAGAAGTTTTAAGCTTTCCTCCTCGATATCCGACAAAAGATAATCACCCTTTTCAACTCTGCGGTCAAATCCCTCTCCCGCCTGACGAGAAAGAACATATATTGCAGTGTCACACTCGTCAGTAAGCTCATCGGGGAGAATGGGCGTGCAAGCAGGATAAGGCATAGGATGCTCATGAATGACATCAAACATCTGCATTGTTTGTATCGGGCCGAATCCCTTTATCTTTTCCTCAACCTCGGCTCTCCAGAGTGCAACGTCATTATTGTATTTTTCTACAAATCTGTCCATCCACAGAGTAGTCGGAAATATAAATCCGGCATTTTTAAGTCCGTCTTCTATGGTCACGCTGTATCTCTCATGCACGTCACCACTACCCGAGCCGCCCTTAACAGTTTTTCTGCTGCCGGGGCCGTAGAGAGCAACTTTCGTCGCTTTAATAGGCAATACACCATCATTTTTTAGCAAAACTATGCCTTCTGCGGCGACTTGTCTTGCAAGCGCTCTATGCTTTATCTCTCTTTCAGATATTTCTGGGGAGGTATTACCGTAGGTTTGGAATTTCATAAGTTTCTCCTTGGGTTAAAGGATTTGTTATTTTTTCTTAGCCGTCTGTTTTGCAAGGTATTTTGCGTTCTCGGTCTCAAAATCAAGTCCCTTTTTCTCACATTTTGCCTTCAGGTCGGCAATTCTGTTTTCTTCACGGATTGCGGCAGCTTTTTCTTCTTCAATTCTTTCAAGTTCCTCGGGCTCAATCCATTCCTCGCCCTTAGCAAGCACAGCCTCCTTCTTTCTGCGAAGAAGCTCTGCATTCATTTCGGGAAGCTTTTTCTCAACATCTACACGAGGAAGAAGAATTACAACTGCCGCCGCAAGAATTGCGTCAAACAGATAGAATGCAAG